>JAGRAE010000171.1 GCA_020435005.1 Bdellovibrionales bacterium | reverse complement strand
GAACCAATTAATGAAAATCAATTAATTGTTTTTTTTAATAAAGAATTTAATAAATTATTAATTCATTTAGCAAAAGAAAACAGAATCGACTCAGGTATTGAATTAATAAACTCTTTAAATGTTAGAAATTCTTTTGTTAATATTTTTATTAAGCTTTCCAGTCACAACTTGTTATTGTATGGCAGCTATTGTGAAAAAAAGCATTTTTACTTTTCTGCAATTATACTTTATACAGCTTTTATAGAAAAAAACCCGAAGTCCAATAGAGTGGCTGGAATTCTTAAAAAAATAGATTTCTTAATTGAGCATGAATTTGAAAGTCAACAAAACATGGAAGATCTAGCATTTATAGAAATGACAGTGAATAATGATAAAGTAAAGACATTATTCAAACAGCATTTTCAGTTTAGTCGTACGGCAGTAGTCACCGCCGTACGAAAAAAAACTTCTTAATAATTTATAACTTTTCTTTGATTTAAAGGCTGTATAGGGCGAAAGTTTTTTGTGTAAAGTACTTTAAAGTGATTCATTTGTTCACTAGATAGTTCTACGGGAGTGTTAAAAACGTTCCACATGACTCCTTCAGTGCAAGGAGGAGTAGTTAGAGAACCGGTATAGTGGTAATGAGTTTTAATAGGTGGTATTAAGTTTACAGGGTTAAAACTAGTTGAAGAAGCTACACTTCTATTTTTTTCTTTTGGAAACTGTTGCCACATGCTTTCTAAATAGGGATTTGCATTTCCTTCAACAAAAAGTACGGCTATAACAGCTAACTGTCCTTTATCATTTTTGTGAACAAAATGTGCTTCAAGTGGAAAAAACTTCCCAGAAACAGAGTGTTCACTATGCGCATGAAAATGAACTTGTTCTAATTCAAAATTATGTCCACTAATTTTGATGTTGTTTCCTTTTTCAAAAGTTGCTTTTACAGTATGTCCGTTGTCTACCAAATTATAAGGGGTCTCATTATATTCAAATTTTATTTCAGCACCTTTTTTAGGTTTAGACCAAACTAAATTAATTGGTGATTGTTTTTGACCACTTTTACATAAAGAATAGTCTTGCTGTAAATCCCCCCACATATCAGGCCCAGTTAAGCCAGTGTATGACCACTTTGTATGCTTCTCATGTTTCTTGTCTTTATCAGCAGGTTCATGAGGTTCTGGCTGATTATTATGATCAGGTGTCATATTTTTATCTGTAGTAGATTGCTGCTTCATGGGCATTGGGGTAGGGGGCTCTTCTTTCTTTTTAGAAGAACAAGCTAGCAAGCTGATACTTAATATAAACGTAAGTATATAATTCATATTTTTCTCCAATTTGGAATGTTTAGTCATCTTTATTATATGGAAATATAAAGTTAAGAGTCACCCCAACTCCCTACAAAAGTCTTAAGACAATTAATAATTAATGATAGATTTTCCCATAAAAGCTCTTTATATGAGGTATATTTACCCAAACTTAAATATTTTTAACATCATCTTAAAATATTCACATTTCACTGGATTATCTTTTGCATGAGTTTATTTAGAACGAGGAGGTATCAATGTTAAATTGTCAAATTGATTTTCCTGACAGTCAGGTTTCACCAGCCGTGAAAGATAAAATAATGGATGAAATAGAAGCCTTAAATGATCGTTATGGCAACATAACCACCTGTCATGTATCTGTAAGAATTCCTCATAAACATAAGGAACACCCATTTTTTCATATACATGTTCGACTGGAAGTTCCAGGTAAGACATTTATTGTTGGCAAGGAACCAGAGAAAAATTCTGAGCATAGAGATGTTTACTTAGCCTTAAGAGACAGTTTTGACGTTCTCGAAAGACGACTTCGTAAGCATTTTGAAAAAGTTAAAAATCATTTACATCACAAAAAGGCAATGTAACTTATTAATTCAAACTTTTTACTTCAGCGTGTTTGGCAATGGCTTTTTTCTCCAATAGCTGAACACGTCTGTTTGTTGTAGCTACTTTTTTCTTCATCTTACTTTTTTGTGCTTTTAATTGGCGAATTCTTTTTTCGTGTTTTTTAATAATTCTTTCTGCATTACTTAATCTCTTGTTAAGATTTTTCTGTTTCGCATTCAGTAGAGCAATTTCTTTCTGTTGCTGCTGTTTTTTATCTCTAAGTTGGACCGCTTTACTTTCTAATTTATTTACACGATCTTCAAGCTGTTGTGTTTTTTCAACTTCTTTGTTTCTTATTTTTTCAACTTTTGAGGCTTGAACAGATACGCGATTATAAATGCTTTCTGATAACTTTCTTCTTTTCGTTAATTGATCATGTTTCTTGCTAGCGCTTTGTTTTTCTCTATTCAATTTATTTATTTTATTTTGTAGTTCTTTAGTTTGACCTTTTAAATCTTTATCCAGTTTTTTCTCTTCATTGGCTAATGCATATTCATCAAATAACTCTTGATCTTCTACTTCTTTTTCTAATTCAAGTTCAGAAATGTCTTCATTAAGAGATTTAACTGAGCCTAAAGCTTGAGGAATAAGTGCAAAACTTAAAAAAACAAGGAATAAACCTTTGATTAAATATAAATTTCTCTCTTTATTCATAATCGACTCCTATAAGTTCCTCTTAACCTTATACAAAGTGGGTGCCACTAAGGCGTCGAAATTACTGAGTTAATTTGTGTAATTGTTTCAATTAGATGACAAAATTGGGCCATTTCCATAAAAATAACTTATAGTTTAAATCAAAAAGTCTAAATTTTTTTTATCTCAATTTTTGATTATAAGAATAAGCAAGGAGGGGATGATGATAAGTAGAGTTACCTTCAAGGGCTTCACTAACCAACCAAACAAAGCCCACCAAAAACTAAATCCAGCACAGCAGATCATCCCTGTTGCATATAGCAACTTAACTGCTGATGTTCCACTGGATATCTTTAATTTCTAAGCCTTGAAGGTGCTTAACAAAAAAGGAGCTGTGGCTCCTTTTTTTATGGGTTAAATTTTTATTTTGTGTTTTTAAGTTTATCAGCAAGTCGATTTATCAATTCAGCGACTTCGTTAAATTCATCACCTTCTCGAAGATTTGGGCGAATATTGTAGTCTTCATTTAATATCTTTTCTAAATTATTTTTTATGACATAAATAGGACCAGCTATTTTATGTGAATAAAATACAGACATTGCAAAAATACTTAATGCCCCTAAAGCAATTGTTAATGCCATAGCAATTATTGTATTAACAACCATATCATGAAGGTAAAGGTGTTGATCTGTCGTGACTGGAAATACTTTAATAAAACTTTCAATATACTTTTGCAATTCAACTGTAAAAAAAGCTTGTAATATACCTGCTACAACTATGTATACAATTATAAATCTCAAAGCCATGCGCATTTGAAAAGTTGGATTTATTACGAAGTTTTTTATATTTCTTTTGAATTTTTTAGGCTGACTCATGGTTAAATAGTAACATTAGAGTAAAAGATTTGGCTATCTTGGTTTATGAATTTAGCCCTGTCAAAAGTCCAGATTATTTAACTTACACAGTCAGAAGTTTTGAATAGTGGAACAATAAACATATGAAGATATTAGTTTTGATGCATAAAGATTTAATGCCTCCAAGTAAAAGTGAGTTAAAAGGAAGTCACGCTCAACAAGGGCAACCGTGGGAAACTGAGTATGATGTTGTAACCACCTTGAAAGAAATGGAGCATAATGTTCACGAAGTAGGTGTTATAAGTGATCTATCAATAATTAGAAAGTCCATTGAAGAATTTAAACCAAAAGTCATCTTCAACTTACTTGAAGAATTTAATGGTGAAGCCGTTTATGATCAAAATGTTGTGTCCTATCTTGAATTGTTAGACGTTGCTTATACTGGTTGTAGTCCTAGAGGCTTGATGTTAGCTAGAGACAAAGCCCTTTCAAAAAAAATACTAACTTATCACAAAATCAAGACCCCAAAATTTCAAGAGTTTAGTAGAAGAAAAAAACAAGAAAAATTAAAGCTAAAAAAGTTTCCTCTTATAGTTAAATGTCAAAATGAAGAAGCCTCCCTGGGCATATCCATGGCATCAGTTGTTAATACAGAAGAAAAGGTCATCGAAAGAGTGAGCTACATTCATGGAGAATTTCATACTGATGCAATAGTTGAAGAATTTATTCCTGGCACCGAGCTGTATGTTGGAGTGATTGGAAACTCTAAACTGCAAACGCTTCCGGTGTGGCAACTTTATTTTGATGATGTAGATAATCCAGATAAGGAAATTTATTCTGAACAGGCAAAATTTAACAGCAACTATAGAAAAAGAAAAGGCATAAGAACCGGACCAGCTGATATCCCCAAAGATTTGGCTAAACAAGTAACTGAAGTAGCAAAAAAAACGTACAGAGCATTGGATTTAAATGGTTACGCTCGGATTGATTTAAGGGTATCAACGGATGAGAGAATTTTTGTGTTAGAAGCGAATCCTAATCCGGACATTTCTATGAGCGATGAATTTGCAATGAGTGCAAAAAAAGCAAAAATGAGTTATCAACAATTATTAAGCAAAATTATTTCTTTGAGTGTTTAATGGTACTGAATTTAAAAAATATTGTATTATTTGTAGCTGTTTTATTGGGCATTTTTTATTTTATAATAAAATCTCCAAGCCAAGAAGATGTGCTTATTCAACATGTAAATGAATTAAGTGAAAAGTTGGAGTTTCAAAAACAACTTTCATTTTTAGAAGTGAGTAACCGATTAAATAAAATTAGACCCTATTTTGTAGAAGATGTAGAGATTGTAGTGGTTAGTAACGACTTTAATAAAACCTTTATAGGTTGGAAAATAATTCAAGATAATCTGTTGTTGGGAACCAGGCTTTTAAATTCACTAAATGTAAATTTAAAATTTAATACTATTAGTATTCAAAAAAATAGAGCATATATTGAAATTATCGCAATGGGCCGTGGTACAGACTCTCAGTCTATAGAATTTGAAGAAAAGATTTTATTAAATCTTCACCTAATAAAAAAAGAAAGTTGGCAAATAGAAAAATTTAAAGCAGAACGTATGTAATTATGTCTGTTAATATAATTTTAGATAACTTAAGTTGCCCTGAATCCATTTATTTAAGCGACCTGCGTCACACGCTTTTAAATTTAAAAAATGAAGAAAAAGTTTCCTGTATTTTAAAATCTTCATCAGGTTTTGTAGTTAGTTGTGAAATTCCTCATCCAGAAAGATGTTCAGAAAATGTATTTAGAAGTTGGTTGCGATATTATTTGTGTGCTGTCTATGCAAGAGCTTTAGCATTGGGTAATCCAGATGAGAGTATCAGCTACAGTTTTGAAAATGAATTATGTGATAATGAATCTGTATTGAGATCCACACAGTTTGAACTAGAAAAATACTTTGCTGATTTCAAATATAGTTTAACAAGTAAAGCCGCCCCAACTAAATCAGAAATTAAAATTGTGTCCCAACAAACTTATGAAAAATTTGAACGGCATAGTCCTCAAGTTTTACTCAATTTTAATGAAATAAAAAAAACTATGAATATTATAGGGGATAAATTTAATGGACTCAAACGCTTAGAAGATCCCATAGTTCTTGGTATTGATCAGGGTGCCAGAGGGGTGAGCGTTGCTGTGTTTAAAGGCAATAAAAATATAACCTGTGACGTGTTGGGTGAGGATAACAAGGAATTATATAATACTGATCAGAGTTATCATTATCAGTACACTTTTCCCTATGGAAGTCGCGGGGGGAGTGGTGAAGAGTTTGCCAATAGGTTAATTGGATTTATTAAAAAAGTAATTGAAAAAACACAAAATAAAGTTGGACATGTTAGATCTATTTTTGTGGGTTTACCTGGAGTAAAAAGTGCAAATGAACAATGGGTAAGTTTTGGGATGATTGCAAGAGAGTTTGGTTCTCCTGGCAGTGAAAGTTATAAGAATCATATTGGAAAAGCCAATTTATTAATCTCAGATTTTAAAAAACAGTTATTGAATAAAGGTATTGTTGTAACTTTTCAAAATGACATGATGGCTTGGGCTTATTCCATTATAGCTGGAGGATATACCAATGCTATTGCTATTGTTGCTGGTGGTGGACAGGGACAGATTGCCATTAAAAATAATGTGCCGGTAAATGGGCATAATGAAGGAGGACATCAAGCTTGTTTTCCGTTGTTCGAAAATGGATTTAGTTTTAACTCTTCGTCCCCACCAGGCTCATTTGAAAGTGTGGGATTGAGCAATCCAGGCATTCGCTATTATTGGCTGAAAAAGTCTGGTTTGGAAAATGAAATTCGCAAAGAGTTTAAGATACCAGAAGAAAAGCCTATAGAAGTTTTGCATTTGGGAAATTTATTAGTTGGATTGGAACCATCGGGAAATAAAAAGCTATCGGATTCACAGAGAAATATTCAAGAGCGAGTAAGAAAAGAAATTTGGGAAAATGTAGCCAATGTTGAAGCTGAGCACATATTGTTTTTGTACGATTACTGTGGGGGAGAACAATACATTTTTGCAGGGGGCCCTGTTTCAGGTAAGACGGGTGAAGTTTTTGTAAGTTTATTAAAAGAAAAAATAATGGAAAAATCCATTAAAGAATCTTTAGATGTGAGTCGTATTAAGATTAGTTTAATAGAAAGTGGTAAGCCTGCAGAAAGAGCGGCACTAACCGCTCTTAAAATATATGAAAGTATTTTTGATTTGAATTAAAAAATTATATTGGTTACGGAATCTCTTGCATAATGGAGCAAAAAATTAGTTTTCCCAGTTCCAATGTCTTTACTCATTTCATATCCGAAACACGAAAAGGGAGGGGAGTATAAAGATCAGGGGTAAAGTCAAGATATTGACTCCCGACAAACGCCATAATAAACAAATTAAGAGGGGTATAAAATGACACATGATGATTTGTCATATAAAGCTTTATTTTTGGGTCCACAATCAGAAAATGAATACTGGTTTCGTAAAGAAATAAATGAAATTTTGGATTATTGGTTCAGGTGGAGAAAGTCTCTATTTTCTGAAGATCCTAAGCTTATTAGTTCACAAGATG
>JAGRAE010000170.1 GCA_020435005.1 Bdellovibrionales bacterium | reverse complement strand
AAGTAAGATATCTTCAGTTTTAAAACAACTCAACGAACAGTTTAAATCAGAGACACCTAAGTATACGCCTCGTTATATTGGGCATATGGTCTCGGAACTTTCTATGCCTGCAATCTTGGGGCACTTTGCAACTCTTTTACACAATCCAAACAACACATCTAAAGAAGTCTCCCGTGTAGGAGCTACCATTGAGAATGAAGCTATTGCTATGTTAGCTGAAATGGTGGGGTATGATCCTCTAACCTGTAGTGGTCATTTTACAAGTGGCGGAACATTAGCAAACTTTGAAGCAGTTTGGAGAGCACGTTATCGCTATGATCATTGGATGAGTTTGGGGCTGTTTTTAGCCGAAGAGTGCCAACAAAACATGGATATTTATAGTGTAGCTCATATGGGTTGGAGTAAATACAATCAATACATTAAAGAGTTTGATGTAGATGAAGAAAAGCTAAAAAAATATAGTGCTGTATTAAATAACCCTTACCGAATGTATCGTTTAGTTTCAAAGTATTTGCAAACAGATTATTTAGGGCCGATAGTTATGGTGCCAGGTAATAAACATTTTTCTTGGCAAAAAGCTGTAAATATATTCGGGTTAGGAGAAGAGTCATTTTGGACGATTCCTTTAAATCAATTTGGCAAAATAGATGTTAGTGCCTTTAAAAACTTAGTTGAAAAAGCAAGAGTGGCTCATCGCCCCATTTTAGTAGTTGTTTCTGTTGCTGGAACCACGGAGACGGGAGAGATTGACTCAGTTAATGAAGTTCAAAATTACTTAGAGCAATTAAAGTCTCAAAATGGTTTAGATGTTTGGCATCATGTTGATGCAGCCTATGGTGGTTTTATGTGTAGTTTACTAGGCAAGTCATTTAAATTTAATGCTTATACTCATCTTGTTAAAGCCCTGGAAGCAATTTCCAAGGTTAACTCAGTAACTTTAGATCCACACAAGCTGGGTTATGTACCTTACTCTTGCGGAGCTTTTTTAGCTAAGAATTCAGAAAATTATTCAGTTTCATCTTTTCTAGCTCCTTATATAGACCGGAAAGATCTAGGTGATGGTAAATGGTCATCAACTATTGAAGGGTCTAGATCAGCGGCAGGGGCTTCAGCAACTTGGTTAACGGGAAAGTCTGTGGGGTATACTTCAGATGTGTTTGCTTCGGTAATTCATTCTACTTTTGAAGCTTGTCAAAATTTTAAAAACCAAGTTTGCGAGGAATTAAATTGGGTGTATGCGCTCGAACCCGCAGATACAAATATTTTTTGTTTTTCAGTTGCAGAAGAAGGCGACAGTTTAAGTTTATCAAATAAAAAGACTTTGGAAGTTTTTAAAAAATTTACTGAAAACCCCAACTTTGCTGTTTCTAAAACGGGGTTAAGTGTTGAAAGTTATAATGCTCAAATTCGATTTCATGTAAATAAGTTTAATGGCGAAATAGACGATAATCATATGGTTTTAATACGATGTGTTTTTATGAACCCTTTTTGGGGAGAAGAAAAAGTTCAAGAAAAATTAACAAAAGAGTTTATAGAGACCCTAAAAAAAGACTATTTAAAGCAAAATGTGTTGGATAATTCATTAACTAATAACAGGAGTTTACATTTAACTTGACAGAGTTAGGATAAGGTTAGATATCCCATACATTTTCTTAGTTTAGGAGGGGTGAATGATCATTCCATGGGTGCAAATAAAATGGATCTCAGATGAAGTTGGATACGGGCTTATAGCCGCTCAAGACATACCCAAAGGTACAATTACTTTTGTTCAAGATGGCTTGGATATTGTAATTCCAAATGAAGAGTTAGAAAAGATTCCATCTTCGCTAAGGGTTCATGTTGAGAAGTATTCTTATGAAGATTATTTAGGTAATCGCATCATTAGCTGGGACATGGGTAAATATATGAATCACAGTGATAATGCCAATACTCTTACTACAGGTTATGGCTTTGAGGTTGCGATTAGAGACATAAAAAAAGGTGAAGAAATTACTGATGATTACAGAATTTTTAGTACTCACCACGACACTACTTTTTCAATAAAAGACTTCAATAGTTTAGAGCATTTTCAAATTTGGCCTGATGAATTATTGGAAAACTGGGACAATAGGGTTAAAGAAACACTATCAAGCATAGGTAAAGTAGAACAGCCCTTAAAAGAGTTTTTGAACATGGAGTTGTGGGAAGAGATAACTTCAAAAAATGCTATAAAAACTTACAAAAGTGTAGCTGACTCTTTGCCTTTAACATATAAAGTGCGTTCAAATGGTTTAGTAAAACACTTTTAATATGTACTTTAATATGTCTCATTTTAAGACATAGTTAAAGAAAACTATTTGATTAATTAGAATTGCCCAGAAAAATTAATAGGTTAAAGAATTTATCAAAATTTTTATTTGTGCAATAAAGTATCCTTGCCCTTACTGTAATCTATTCTTAGAGAAATCCATATGAGGGAGGATAGTGTGTATAAAAAAATTATTATTTTATTAGTGTCTGGTGTTTTTGTCGCCTGTGGTAAAGCGCAAAATGCTTTTAAAAAAGAAATGCCAGTTGAAGATATTAATGTAAATCAAAATGAGAGCGGCAACTTTACTTCAGGCTTTGAAATTGATGTCAGTACTGCAGCTAAAAGCAAAGTTATACTTACAGGAAATAGCCAACTTGCAACTGACTGTTCATCTGATAAAGCTCTTTTAAGTATAAAAATTGAGAATGCAGATTTGAAAATGCAAGTTTGTAATGAAATTATTTATGATGCTCCTGAACGCTCATTATTAAGAGGAAAAGTGAAAGCCTGTGATAAAGTAAGTGAATTTACTAACATATTATCATCACTTGATTGGTCTTATGACAGTGAGAATCGAGTATTTCAGTTAGAGCCATCAAAAGTAAAGGACTTTATTAGAACTTCTATCCATCCAGGCATGATGAGAACGGTTGTTCGTAAATCCTCTGGTGAAATTATTACTAGCGAGTGGATATCAGTAAAGCGCCACAACAATGACAATTGTGATCCACAATCGCCAACAGCCAGTGATCCAACTCCAGAAATTATTTATCCCAATCCAGGAAATTTTACGCCAACACCAGGAGGTAATGGAACTGGGACTATTGGCGTACCGACAGGACCAGTAGGTATAGTTAAAGGAGTTCTTAGCAATGTAGTGTACACTGGTGGAAAATATTTTATTAAAGGTTGGGCCTGTCAAGAGGGAGTCGTTGAGCCGGTGACTGTACATGTTTATCTAAATGGGCCAGCTGGAACAGGAACACTTTATAAAACAGCTACGGCTAATGTTTTAAGTGAAGCAGCTTTAGGGACTCAGTGTAAAACAAAAGGAGTCTCCCATCGATTTCAAATTAATATACCGGCATCAGAATACAACCTTCATATGAACAAGAAAATTTATGTTCATGGTATTGCAAGAAAGCCAGGTAGTGCAAATAACTTATTATCAAACTCTGGTGGCGTGACTATGAAAGTTAAATAAACACGAGTAAAAATAAAAAATCTGCGTCAAAAAATGGCAAGGTACGGTTGAGACTTTGCCATTATTCAAAAAGCGGGCATAATCTTTGTATATTTATCTTGGAAAAGACATATATGCTAAAAACTTTTTTGATTGTTTTATCATTTCCATTATCAGCTTGGTCTCAAATCTATAATATTAAAAAAATAAATATTAATGGTTTAACAAAAACTAAAAAAGAAGTGGTTCTAAGAGAACTCACTTTTACAGAGAAGCAAAGTGTATCAACTCAAGGAATTCAAGAGAGTTTAGAAAACCTGAATCGACTTAATATTTTTCACACAATTAAATCAAAAATAATAAACGAGGGCGATAGTAGTGTTCTAACCCTAGACCTCAAAGAAAAATGGACGACAATTCCTTTTTTAAAGTTATCTAGCGGGGGAGGAGTTTCGCAAACCACTTTTGGTGTGTATGATCCCAATATTTTAGGTCACTATTTAGAGCTGGGTGGACAATTTGAAAAGTTAGAAGAAGCTAACTCAGGTGTTGTTTGGTTTAAAAATCCGAGGTTATTTGGCAAACGAATGGGCGTAAATATACAAGCCTGGTCTTTTAGTCGGATTCGCTTAAAGTACGATCAAAGTTTAGAAGACCCTTTATTGATCAATGGGTTTTTACACAAAAGGCAAATGTACTACTTTGATTTATTTAAAGAGTTTAAAAAAGATTTTCTCCTACGTTTAGATGTCGAATACAACAAAGATGAGTTTAGTACTGATTTTCTAGATGACGATGTATTGAGTCTTGTAACCGTTAAAGGCTTACCTCAAGACACAGAAGTTGTGTTTACCGGTGTTGGTTTAACTTGGGGTAGAGTTTTAAGTGATCAAGAAAGATTTCATGGTTATGGCCTCGATTTAGGTTTTCGCTACGGAAGTGTTAAATCCACAGGAATTGATGACTTTTCAGAAAGTTCAATAAGGTTTCAATACTTTTTACCCATCCAAAATCGCTGGAACTTTGCACAAAGAGTTCATGCGGGAAGCACTTCAACGGATGTTTTGCAATATTGGAACTATTTAGGTGGCTTAGAAAGTATTCGGGGATTTTCTGATAACCGCTTTGCCGGACGGTATTACTGGTTATCCAATACGGAAATGCGTTTTACTTTGTTTAGAAAACCTAATTATATATTCCAACTCAATAGTTTTTACGATGTCGTAGCTGCCCATGAAAGGTTTAAAGATTTAGATACATCTTCCGGCTCAAGTATTGGATTGGGAGGGCGGTTAATCCTACCTAAAGTTTACCGTTTTGTAGTCCGTATGGATTACGCTGTTCCCTTAAAAAAGAACGACGATATAAATCTAAGCTTTGGTGTTCAGCAGTTTTTTTAAATACCCAAATCATGCTTTCGCGCAAAAAAGAGAAATGGAAAAATCTCTTCATCGTTTTCATCCCATTTTTTTGTGTCATATATCCTAGGATCGACTGACTGAGGCTCATCAGAAGATCTGGTTCTTCACAAGTCTGTACTATACCAATATTATGACTACGTAAAACAGCCTCTTGTTTGAATTCTACACTAAACTTTTTATTTGTTTTTTTACAGTTTTCCTTCAGACTCTCCTTACCATTTCTGGTTAAAAAAGTCTCTCTATCTCTCTCCAGTAAATTTGGGAAACTTCACCCGTAGCTATTAAAGAAACATGTAAGAAGTGAGAAACAAATTGAACATGTTTCTCAGAGTTGTTGTCAGTTTGGTTAAATTTTTCTTGTATGTTATTACAACTAGTGATTGGGAAGCTCACTCACCGTCTTTGTCAAGAGCTTGAGTGCATCCACTTTGGATATTGATAAGGTGAAAATTTGTCGAAGAATAGTAGAAAAAGCTGTGAGTAGTTAAGAGAACGTAAGCATCGATGAAGGGGTACTGACTAAAATCTTGGTCCAAAAAATCAAAATGAAGTAGCTTTGGATACTCAATAGAGCTTTCGTCGACATCGCCATTGTAAAAGCGCAGACTCCTTTCTTTTACGCGAGCGATGGAAATATCACCGGCTTTTTCTAAGTCAAAAAAAACAAGAGTGCTTCTTCCTTCGTCTAAACCCAATAATTTCCTGAAAAACAAGGAAACTTTATACTGATTCTTAGAAGTTCTATGCCCTTTATTATTTGTAAGTCTTAACCATTCCCCCTTAGCACTTCTTTGTAGGTTCCAAAATTCTCCCCATACATTTACATCGTGCAGTCTCGAAAGGGATTCTAAAGCTCTTTTTCTTTGATTCAATACACCCTCAGCGACATTTTTTTGTTGCTGAGTTTTGGTTTTTATACTGACATTTATTTCAGGCACACCGCTTCTGTTAAATAATACTGCATCAACTCCCAAAATACCTATGTGTCCGGCTAGGTGTTCTGTAAATAAAATTGGCTTATTAAGAATTTTAGCCAGTCGAACGATGGACCTGAACTCGTGGTCTTTGTAAATTTTTTTGCCATTCAAAAATGCGTCTGTCCCAGTATAAACATTAGGTTCAACTTCTCTTATAGCCCCTAGTCTAACCAGATTTGTTAGACTAATCTGGTTTAACTGTATTATGTTTTCAACTAAGTGTGTGATTTCATTTTTTTTTGTTTGATGAGCTTTGGCCCAGTTTAAAAGTGAGAAATTAAAGAAAAAGAAGGCTAAACTCAACAACAGCAATCTATACAAGTATGTAATTGATATAAGATAAGATTGCTTGATTTGACCTTTGAACTTCATTGTTATTACCGGTAGCATTTTTTATACCATCTACTGAGTGAGCCGTAGAGCCAGAAGAACCAAAGAAAATTGGTGTACATTAGTGGAGCAATTTAGAACTGCTTGTCTGGCCATGGCGGCTTAACAATTTGCCTATTTTCAAATACTTACTCTCCTGAGTCCAAATAGAGGTTTCGAACTTTTCAGGCCAGCATTGACTTTTAACGCGAAGTTAAATAAATCTTCGACCAACATAAACGAACTCGTTCGTACTTCTGGTTCAATCCGACCGTTGGTCAAAAACTCAATCGGAAGTCAAAACGCAGTCCAAACTAAAGGAGTTCCGTGTGGTTTCTTCAGAGAAGCCCTCATTCGAGGGTCTATACGATTCATTAAAAGAGTTAGGTAATAAAGATTTGCAAATGACGATATTGTTTTGTCATTTGTTGTTGATGGCTCGCAAGAAAAAAACAACAAGCTATCGTACTCCTGCGCAAGCAATGGGGATGTTTTCGGCAGGATTGGGAGGGCATCTTGAGGAGTTGTTTCAATTAAATCATAAAAAGGGTGACCCACTTTATGGTTCATTGGTTGTCAATAAGTCCGAGCAAGTCCCTAGTGAAGGTTTTTTTAACGCAGCAGTAAGGCATGGGCTTCACGCCGAGTTTTCAAATAATGATGAGCGTAAGAGTTTTTGGGAGTCAGAAGTTAATAGGTCTTTTGCAGCAACTGTTTCGAGTGAAATAAAAGACCTTTTTGATGGCCTTAGCTTGGTTCAGCGTAAGGAACTTGAAGTTTTAATTGGGTCTAAAATTTCAG
>JAGRAE010000016.1 GCA_020435005.1 Bdellovibrionales bacterium | reverse complement strand
ATTTTAGTTTTTCAGTAGCATTAACAGGATTATTAATAAGATTGTTTAGCAAAATTTCTAGTTCAATAAGCAAAGAAGATGTCTTGATTGCTTGAAAATGTTGTCTAAAAGTCACAAAACACTGAATCTGTGTCGAAAAAAGAGGATCTAACTTTTTCAATTCTTTTTCGATAGCATCAATCACACTACTCCCCGATGAAATTTGTAGTATTAAACTTCGAACAAATTGTAGTTCTTGATTGCGAAAAAGTTTTCTATGTTTAAAAATTCTTATTTTTATAGATAAAAAAAGCAAAATGATTGGGATGAGCCCCACAAAAATGCAAAATGCAGGCGTAAAAGTAAGAGTTAGACTCAGAATAAATAGAAAAATTGCGAAGAAAGTACTTATATTTCTGATTGTTGCTTCGGAAACTTTGTCTTTTTTTAGGAAAATCGATGAAACTCGGACAAAAATTCCAATCTCGAACAACAAAATCATGATACTTAAAACATAGCTCATCAACATCATGGAAAATAAAACTTGCAAAAAAAAGACTTAATAAAAAATTTTTATTGACGAAAAGAGTCATGTGCGTAAACTGTAGATGTAGCAATTAGTAAGTAAAACAACAAAGAATTCATCCTAGGAGGATACGAATGGCAAAGAAAAGAAAAAAAGCAGCAAAGAAAGCCACTGCAAAGAAAACTACTCGCAAAAAAGCTACTAAGAAAGCAGCTAAAAAAGCGACAAAAAAAGCAGCTAAAAAAGCTACTCGCAAAAAAGCTACAAAAAAAGCCGCTAAAAAAGCTACTCGCAAAAAGAAGTAATTCAAGAGAGCTTGAAATAAATCAACTAAGCCCTTGGTCTGACCAAGGGCTTTTTTTTATTTAAAATAACTAAATATCGCGCTGTTTACTGAAAAAAGAACCGTGTACCTTTTAAAAATAGTAGAGGTAGCCAACTCCACCAGTGGGAGCAGATTTGAAATCATCAATATCTATTAGCATTAATACTTCGGCATATATAGATGAGCCGGCCCATTCTCCATCAAGTTGTAAATATTGAATTCCTAAAGCCGGATAAATTAAGGTTTCTGCAAATTGACCTTCTTGTTTTTCTTTGGCTGAAAGAAACTTTTCAGCTAAGAATCCTGGACTACTTTCGGTAAAAGGACCTTCATCAGTAACTGTGTACCAACGAGTAAACCCGCCCGCGATATACGGTGCAAAGTATTTTCCGCTAATACTTTTCTTAATCGAAAAGCCAAAAGTTTGAAAATTATCTGCCAAACCAAAACTTGTTGAAAAACTTGTTTCCGGAGTGAAATTAAGTTCTAAATTTGCACCAATGAGTCCAGAGGCTCCTGCTGCAGAGATCCCGACACCTACTTTTCTTTTATATTTAAAATCTGCAGAGTTTAGTGTGGATTTCGATTCGGATTTATATCTGACACTCGGACCAACTGCTCGACCTTTTTCTTCTACTAACACCGCCTGCCCCAATGCCGAAAATGAATACATATATATAGATATAAGAAGTAATAAATAATTCTGCATAAACCTCTCCCAACTCATAAAGTTGAGTCATTAAAATAACTTAGCTTTGATGCCTTCATCCTGTAAAAACTTTTTTATGGCCTTTTTGTCAAGTTCTTCTAAGCGCCAAATTAGCTCTTTTACGAGTTTTAATGTATCTTCGCCCTCTTTTGTTCTCAATGTCTGGGAAAAATAAGCTAAATCTCCAGATAAAACGACTAAATTTTTAATTAATTTGCCAATATCTGTCGCATTTGTGGTTTTTTCCATTTGCACCATCAATTTATTGAGGTTTACCACTAATTTATTCATTGTCTCTATGGTGCTTACGACGGATGTTTCATTCTCTTCAACCATTTTAATTATTTTTCCGGCCAGACCATAACTTTGTGAGATCAATTGATCAATTCTGGGAGGATCTGTTCCCCTGACGGTGTCCCCGGATTTTAATTGTTCAGATTCCATTGATCCCGGTGTAATTTCGAGAAATTTTTCACCGATAACTCCTGCAAGGTTTATATAAAAGTGGCTATCTTTCCTGATTGAATTCCATGCTTTCTTTTCCACTGCGACTTTTATCTTTAATTTAACTTCCTCACCATCCGGCATTTTAAAATCGGGAGAAAAATTAATGGATTTTACTTTTCCTACTTTAATACCCATAACTCTTACTGGTGAACCCACCTCAATTCCTCCGGCAAAATTATAAGCAATAGTCAGTTCATTAGAACTTGCCATTGGACTTATGACTCCTAAAGCAAAGGCAAAGCCTATTACTAAAAGAATAGATACAATAAATAATAATCCTACTTTTGCTTCTGGTCTCATACTTAACTAGCCCCTCAGTAAAAAAATGAAAATATATATGACAAAATAAAATCTATCACAATGATAGCAACAGATGTTGTAACCACACTATTTGTAGTTGCTAAACCTACTCCTTCAGCTCCGGCTTTACATTTAAATCCATAATAACAACTAAAAATGGGAATGACAGCTCCAAAACTCGCTCCTTTTATAGAAGCAAAAACTAAATCTTGAAAATGCACAAAACTTTTCATTCCCACAATAAAGCTACCAAAAGTATATCCTAAACTAAATTGACTCACCAACATGGCACATATTAAACAAACTATATTCGCAAGAATACTCAATAAAAATCCGCCTAACAAACAAGCAATAAAACGGGGAACAACAATAAATCTAACTGGATCAATGCCTAACATTTTTAATGCATCCACTTGTTCTGTGACTTGCATACTTCCAACCTCAGCAGCTAAACCAGCACCCACTCTAGAAGTGATCAATAGAGCAGAGACGACTGCGCCCAATTCCCTCAAAATGAGTAATGATGCAAAACCTGGTACTAATGCATCATTTTGCACCACAATTTTCATGTGAAATGAAGACTCAATAATTGTTACAACCGCAGCAAAGCTTACACAAAATATCACAATGGGAGCACTTTCAACGGCAACAAAATTCAGTTGTTTAAAAATATCTTTAATTCTAAAAGGGGGCGATATAGTGCTAGCTAAAGTTTGAAATATTAATTGCAAGACTCCAATTAAATGAAAATTAAAGTTTATGACCTTGATTCCTACAGCAGCTAACACTATTTACGCTCCTAAAAAAAAGTTTTGAATAGCTTCACTGATATAACTTGTAACCCAATCTGCGACCACAATTCCAATCATAGTTGCTACTGCCGTGTTAACTACAGCCTGCCCCACTCCTTTGGCTCCCCCTGTTGTGGTATATCCACGATAAGTACAAATTGATGCTAATATTATAGAAAATACTAAACACTTAAACAATCCTATTAATATTGATGGCCAGGCAACAATTGTTGGAATATGCCTTAAGTATTCTTCATAGTTAATTCCAGAAAAAAACATTCCCAGTAAAAGGCCACCACCTATGGACATAAATAAGCCAATGGTTAGAAGAAAAAAGCTAGATAAAATAATAGCAATATATCGCGGCAATATTATTTCGCGTATAGGGCTAGAACCCAAGCAACGAATGGCATCTAGTTGTTCTGTGACTTTCATCGTTCCAAGTTCAGCAGAAGTGAACGCACCTACTTTCCCACTTAACATAAATGCAATCAATAAGGGTCCAATTTCTCTTATTGTTCCGCTAGTAGATAATCCACCCAAATAACCAAGTGCGCCAAATTGTTGAATCTGCATGGTAAACTGCACAGTCATTATTGCCCCAACAAAAAATCCAGCCAGCGCCGTCGTAGATAAACTTTGCATCGACACACGCCATGTCTGTTCAGCTATTTCATGAGTAGAAAATTTTCCTCGAAAACCGCTATGTATTATTTCACCAACAAATAAAGTACATCCACCAATAAACTCGATACCTTTGCCAATAGCATTAAGCATGTTCAACCTCTTCTAAAAATCCAACAACTAGTTCCACTTGGCTTTTTTTAATTTCATCTGGTGTTCCCTGTTCAATAATATTTCCTTTATCTAAAACAATTATCTTATCGGCGATATCTAAAGCACAGTGCATGTCATGACTAACTACAATAGATGTAGTTTTTAATTTTCGAGATAGGTCTTTAATTAACTTATTTACAGCATTAGTTGTAACAGGGTCTAAGCCAGTCGTAGGTTCATCAAACAGAAGTACTTCAGGACCCACTGCAACTGTGCGGGCCAAACTTACTCTTTTTTGCATTCCATAAGATATATCCTGAGGAAGTTTATCTTCAATGCCTTGTAGATTAACAAGTTGAAGGCATTCTTTTACTCTTTTTTGTATTTCTGATTCGTCCAACTGATAATGTCTTCTTAATCCAAAAGCAACATTCTCAAAAATATTAAGAGAATCAAACAAGGCTGGATGTTGAAAAACCATTCCACATTTTTTTCTGATAGGCAGATATTGCTCCTCACTGTACTGACTGACTTCTTCCTTATCTATCCAGATCTTACCACTTGTTGGTTTTAATAAACCAACAATATTTTTTAGAAGTACAGACTTGCCTGTACCAGAAGTTCCTAAGATAAATAAAATATCACCTTTATTAACCTCAAAACTAATTCCCTTTAATATCGTTCTATCACCAAATTTTTTGACTAAATTTTCAAATTTGATCATGGAGACTCCGTGAGTGGACCCTCTAACTGTCCTCTTATGAATTGATGTACACGTGGGTCTTTACTGTTTTTTGTTTGGGTCTCATTGCCAGTAATTATTAACTCTCGATCAACAACCATCGCTATCCTGTCTGCCATTTGATAAGCTCTCATCATGTCATTTGTGATAGCTACAAGCGTAGAGTTTCTTTGCTTTTGCAAATCTTTTATTAATTGGATTATCATTCTGCTGGTTATTGGATCTAATCCGGCTGTAGGGTCGTCATACAAAATGATTTCAGGGTTAAGAGCCAGCGCACGAGCAATACCTAATCTTTTTTGCATGCCCCCAGAAATTTCGTCAGGATATAAATTTTTTGCGTGTGGAATGGCAACGGCTTCTAAAAATTGATCGACTTTAATTGCAATTTCTTTTTCATCAATTCCCAAAACTTCTCTCATAGGAAATGCTATATTTTCAGCAGAAGTTAGCGAGTCAAATAAAGCATTTTTTTGAAATAACATGCCCATTTTACGCAAAATTTTATCACGCTGAGTGGACGAGATTTTATTAATGTTTTGTCCTTGTATAAGTACTTCACCACTCGTGGGCGGAAGAATACCACCAATAATTTTTAAAAGAACTGATTTGCCTTCTCCACTTGGGCCAATAACTACAAGTTTTTCACCCGTTTCGACTTTTAGATTTATATTTTCTAAAACTGTTTCTCTGCCATTAAAGACAAGACTTACATTTATTAATTCAATGGCCGGTGACGCCACGTACCACCCCTTTATGGATTTTCCCGGTGCTATCATTTGAAAATGACAACTTTGTTTATTGTGACAAAGAAGACTTTACTATGCAACGACCCATATCTATATAAGTTGAACTCTTCTTTTCATTTGTTATAAACACTATATACAATATAAGACCATTCCCTTTCTAAAATTAGGAGAAAAAAATGCATAAGCGTAAGAAGTTATCTGTAATTGGTGCTGGTTTTGTGGGTTCAACATGTGCTCACTGGGCTGCTGAAAAAGAACTTGGTGATGTTGTACTTTTAGACATTAACGAAGGGTCCGCTAAGGGCAAAGCTTTAGATTTGTTTGAAGCTTCTCCTATTGAAGGCTTTGACTCCAAAGTTACTGGCACATCCGATTACAAAGATACTGCCGGCTCCGATGTTGTTATTGTTACAGCTGGATTGCCAAGAAAGCCAGGTATGAGTCGAGATGATTTATTAGCTAAAAATGCAACTATTGTTAAAAAAGTTTGTGAAGGAATAAAAGAATACTCTCCCAACGCAATTGTAATTATTGTGAGCAATCCATTAGATGCCATGGCTCTCGTTGCCAAAGAAACATTAGGTTTTCCAAGAGAACGAGTTATTGGTATGGCTGGAGTATTAGACAGTGCTCGTTTTCGTTCATTTATTGCTGAGGAAACTGGTGTAAGCGTTAAAGATATTCAAGCCTTTGTGTTGGGTGGACACGGCGACACTATGGTGCCTATGCCTAGACACTGCTCCATCGGTGGCGCACCTTTAGAGAAATTTTTATCTAAAGAAAAAATTGATGCCCTAGTAGATAGAACTCGAAAAGGTGGCGCTGAAATAGTGGGACTTTTGCAAACAGGATCTGCTTATTATGCTCCTTCAGCAAGCGCCGTACAAATGGCCGAAGCCATTTTGAAAGATCAACACAGAATTTTACCTTGTGCTGCTTATTTAGAAGGCGAATATGGTGTTAAAGACATTTTTGTCGGCGTTTTGTGTCGATTGGGCGGTAAAGGTCTAGAAGCCGTTGTTGAATTAGATCTGAACGAAGAAGAACAAGCTGGATTAGATAATTCCGTAAATCACGTAAAAGAATTAGTAACAGCTCTACAAAATTTAAATTATTAAAGGAGAAAAAATGAACATTCATGAGTATCAAGCAAAAGAAGTTCTCCGCAGCTTTGGAGCTGTAACTCTTGCTGGAAAAGTGGCAAACACTCCAGATGACGCAGTTGCAATTGCAAAGGAGTTAGGCGGTAGTGTTTGGGTGGTTAAAGCTCAAATACATGCTGGTGGTCGCGGCAAAGGCGGCGGAGTTAAAGTGGCTAAATCAATTGACGAAGTTCGCGAACACGCCAACAACATTCTAGGCATGAATTTAGTCACCCATCAAACGGGACCTGAGGGCAAAGAAGTTCAAAAAGTCTTAATTGAAGAAGGATGCAATATTAAAAAAGAGTATTATGTAGCGGCTCTTGTTGATCGCGCTGTAGATAGAGTTGTAATGATGGCCAGTAGTGAAGGTGGAATGGACATTGAAGAAGTTGCTGAAAAAACACCTGAAAAAATTCACAAAGTTGTAATTGATCCAGCTGTTGGTTTGGCACCTTTTCAGGCAAGACAATTAGCTTTTAAAATTGGCCTACAAGGAAAAGCGGTAAATAAAGCTGTGAAGTCATTTTTATCACTTTATAATGCTTTCGTTGAAACGGATTGCTCCTTAGCCGAAATAAACCCTCTAGTTGAAACGGGAGATGGCGAAATTGTAACTCTCGATGCAAAAATGAATTTTGATTCCAATGCTTTGTATCGACATCCAAATATTTTGGAATATAGAGATCTAACAGAAGAAGATCCAGCTGAGGTTGAAGCCAGTAAATACGACCTTGCATTTATTAAGCTTGATGGAAACATTGGCTGTTTAGTAAATGGTGCAGGCTTGGCAATGGCTACTATGGATATAATTAAGTTACATGGTGGAAATCCAGCAAATTTTCTTGATGTTGGTGGCGGAGCTAACAAAGAAAAAGTCACAGAAGCTTTTAAAATTATTTTGAAAGACCCTAATGTTAAAGGCATATTAGTCAATATTTTTGGCGGAATTATGAAGTGTGATGTTATTGCTGAAGGTGTTATTGCAGCTTCTAAAGAAATTGGCCTTAATGTTCCTCTTGTCGTTCGTTTAGAAGGAACCAATGTTGAACAAGGTAAAAAACTTTTGGCTGAGAGTGGATTAAATATTACTCCTGCTGATGACTTAACAGATGCTGCTCAAAAAATTGTTGGCGCCACCGGAGGTAAATAATGTCTATTTTAATCAATAAAGATACGAAAGTTATTTGCCAAGGTTTTACTGGCGCAAATGGAACTTTTCACTCTGAACAAGCTATCGCCTATGGCACAAAAATGGTCGGCGGAGTGACACCAAGCAAAGGTGGCAGTACTCATCTTAATTTACCAGTGTTTGATACTGTAGAAGAGGCCGTAGAAAAAACTGGCGCAAATGCTTCTGTTGTTTATGTTCCACCACCATTTGCTGCAGATGCAATTATGGAGGCGGTCGATGCCGAACTCGACTTAGTCATTTGCATTACTGAGGGCATACCTGTTTTAGATATGGTTAAGGTAAAACGTTTTATGAACGGCAAGAAAACCAGGCTAATAGGACCCAACTGCCCCGGAGTCATTACTCCGGGAGAGTGCAAAATTGGCATTATGCCAGGACACATTCACAAACCTGGTCGCATAGGAGTTCTTTCTCGATCAGGTACGCTTACATATGAAGCTGTTGGACAATTAACAGCTATTGGCTTGGGCCAAAGTACTTGTGTTGGAATTGGTGGAGACCCAGTAAATGGTACAAATTTCATAGATATGTTGGAACTGTACAATGCTGACCCCAATACAGATGCAGTTATTATGATTGGAGAAATTGGCGGCACAGCTGAAGAAGAAGCGGCAGAATATATTAAAAGAGAATTCAAGAAACCCGTGACAGCTTTCATTGCAGGTGCTACAGCCCCTAAAGGAAAAAGAATGGGTCATGCTGGAGCAATTATTAGTGGTGGCAAAGGAACTGCGGAAGCAAAGTTTGAAGCTCTCCAAAGTGCAGGTTGCCATATCGCAAGAAGCCCCGCTGATCTTGGTAAAACACTTAAAGAAAGTTTAAACTGAGGTACAATATGTCAATAGAACAAACATTTAGTATTATTAAACCTAATGCCGTTAAAAAAAATGTTATTGGAGCAATCATTAACAAATTTGAATCTCAAGGATTAAAAATTACAGCAGCAAAACTTATGCAGCTTGAAAGAAGTAAAGCGGAAGAGTTTTATGCTGAACACAAAGAACGACCTTTTTTTGGTGAGCTTGTCGATTTCATGACTTCTGGTCCAATAATGGTCATGGTATTAAGTGGTGAAAATGCTGTCTTGAGAAACCGTGAAATAATGGGAGCCACTAACCCTGCTGAGGCCGCAGAAGGCACTATTCGCAAAGAGTTTGGTGATAATGTCGGTGAAAATGCAGTTCATGGAAGTGATAGCCCGGCAAGTGCTGAAAGAGAAATTGCACTTTTCTTTGAAAAGTCTGAATTAGTTAACAACTAATTTGCTTTCATTATCAGTTGGTCAACTACTGACCTTAAAAGTAGAAAATCTTAGCTTTGGTGGTGGCCGTGGAGTCGCTCGCCACCAAGGTTTTGTCATTTTTATTCCTTATGTCCTTCCCGATGAAGTTGTCCAAGTAAAAGTTCAAAAAATTAAAAAAACTTTTGCCGAAGCCGAATTAATTAAAATCATCGAAGCCTCTTCAGAAAGAGTAAAGCCCCCGTGTAAATATTTTGAAATTTGTGGGGGTTGTGTTTGGCAACATATTAAGTACGAGAAACAGTTAGAGTACAAACAGCAACTATATATTCATTTTTTAAAAGACTTTCCTGAAGTAAAAATTCTGGACATTCAGGGATCTGATTTTGAATATCATTATCGAAACAGGATTCAAGTTCAAGTTTTAGAGGGAAAAGTTGGGTTTCATCAGCGTAAATCACACGATATGATTGAAGTGGACACGTGTTTAATTGCTGAAAATGAAATTAATAATCATCTTGATCGACTAAAATCAATGAAAAGTGGTCGGTATGAAATATATAGAGACCCTGAGAATTATAACATTTTACATCGCTCGCAGAAAAATAAGTCTGAAGCCTTAACATTTTCTCAAGTAAATGAACGACAAAATAAAAAAATATGTAATGAACTAATTGCGTGGTCTTCTCAAATCAAGTCTCAGAAAATTTTAGAGTTATTTTGTGGAGCTGGAAATTTTAGCTTTCCTCTGCTCAAAGCCCAACCACACAGACAACTTGTCGGTGTAGATGGCTCTAGCTTTTTAATTAATAAAGCTAAAAGCTACTCCAATGAAAGATCAAAATTTCTAAAAGCAGATTTGAACAGTCATTTTGTTAGTAAAAACTTCTCACATGAACACTTTGATTTAGTACTGGTTGATCCACCAAGAGTTGGTTGCACAAAAGACTTATTAACTGACATTTGCAAACTTCAACCCGATAATATTATTTATATTAGCTGCAATCCTTCAACTCTTGCTAGAGACCTTCACCTTTTGAGCCAACATAACTATAAGCCTATAAAAAGCCAGGCCTTTGATATGTTTCCCCAAACAGACCACATTGAAAGCATGACCTTAGTCAGCAAAAAATGACTTTACTAAACTGCTCAACCCAGACTTTGAAATAGAAGCAAAAAAGTGTGAAGATTTTGAGAGGAATAAAAATTAAAATATAATTAATGGAAAAATCTATTGGTTTTTTGACACAAAGTTTAGGCATTATCATCTTGGCCATTTTGTCTTTTATGTTTGGCTTTAACACCAGCTACAAGCACAGCTATATTCATACTTTTATTGATTTTCTGCTTAAATGTTATATCTGGCTTATTGAATGGCTGTGGAGTGGAATTAAAACCGCTAGTCTATTTATTAATCATAATAATATTTTATTTTCTCAGTATGATGAACAATTCACTCAGATATCTGTAGGATTTGTTGTTGTTTTTGCTTTAGGCCTATTGCTCGAAACCCTATTTAGCACATTATTAAAACTATTTTCGCACAGCGATAAAAGAAGTTGATTCCTAATTGTACAAATATTTGTTAGTTTTTCTCTATGCTTAGAGCCTATTATTTGCTTTTTGTTTTACTAATTCTTGGATGTGCGGCCAGAGAGAAAAGAGATCCCCGTTTAGCTAGTATTCATTTGAGTATAGGAACAGGACATTTGAACCAAGGACTATATCCACAAGCTCTCGATGAACTCACAAAAGCCCTGAATTTTGATGATGAAAATCCAATAATACACAACAATTTAGGAATAGCCTATTTTGTTCGGAATAGGTTTAGTGAAGCTGAAACTCATTTAAAAAAAGCAATTTATTTAAACCCAGATTATACAGAGGCCAGAAATAATTTAGGACGTGTTTTAATTGAAATGAATCTCTTAGATGCCGCAATTCGTGAATTAAAAATTGCTGATAAAGATTTAAAATATGAAAGCCCAGAAAAGACGAAGTCCAATCTTGGCGCAGCTTTCTTCAAATTAGGTAAATTTGAACAAGCTAAAGTTTACTTAGGTGAATCATTGAAGTTAAGAGGACAGCATTGCTTAACTTCCAATTATTTTGCCAGATCCTTGTTTGAATTAAAAATGTACGAACAAGCTGCAGTAGCATTTGATCAAGCTATTAACAATTGCAAAAATGAAGAACTTGATGAACCGGTATATTATAGTGGACTTGCTTATTTCAAATTAAAAAAACAAAAAGAGTCCGAAATACGTTTTGAAGAGGTCGTGCAAAACTATCCTAATGGGAAGTACTCAGAACAAGCCTCAAAAATGTTAAAAATGATTAGAAAGTGATATGGAAGTAACAGGAAAAATATTTAAAGAAAATAGAATAAAAGCAAAACTCACAATTGATGAGGTGTCATTAGCAACTAAGATTAATGTTAAAGTTTTAAATGCCATTGAGGAAGGCAATAAAGAAAATTTGCCAGCTTTCACCTTTTTAAGAGGTTTTGTCCGTACATATGCAAAATTTCTAAAGCTTGATGAAGAATCAATAATGAACACCTTTTATGAGGAATTCGGCGAAAAAACTCCACAAAAATTAAATAAGCCAGAAAATTCACAAGACGATGAAAACCCAAATGTCTTGATTCATTCTAAGTCACTAACTTCTAAATATGTAGCCGTTACAGGAATAGTAGTTTTAATTTTATTAATTTTATTTGTTAGACAAGTGGTTAACAAATATGAAAAAGAAGCTGAAATACCTACTGCTGAAGACATTAGAGAGCTCGTGGAGCAACCTGATGTTAAAGAAAATGAAATAGTTAAAGTTGAAGAACATAAAACTGAAAAAACAGAAACAGTTGTTTTAGAAAAAAAAGAAATTAGCGCCGCCAAAAAAGATACCATTATAGATGCAACACCCATAAAAGAAGACAATAAAAAGATAGAAATTGTAAAACAAGAAGTAAAAATCGAGCCTAACAAGAGAGAAGTTTCAACTGAAAAGCCTGTACAAGTTGAAAAGAAAGTGAAACCAAAAAAAGAAGATCCACAAGAAATTATAATTGAAGCATTAGATAATACACAGTTTACATTTAAAATTGATGATAAAGATAAAAAAAGTATTAGTTTAAAAGCTACTGAAATTCACGTTATCAAAGCTAATTTTTCAATAGATTTGAATCTTGTAGATGGTGGTGCTGTCAACTTGATCCACAACGGCAAGAGAAAAGGTGTTCCCGGAGATTTGGGACGGGCTATTAGTTTAAAGTTTCCCTAATAAGTAGGTTTCTCATGCAAAAAAAGTTAATTCAATTTTGGTGGTTGACCTTATTTGTGAAAATAATTTTAGCCACTTTTATGCCTCTTTTTAATGATGAAGCTTATTATTGGGTTTGGTCTCATCACCTTCAGTTAAGCTACTTTGACCACCCACCATTTATTGCTTGGCTCAATTTTTTAGGCCAACCTTTTGAAAATGTTTTAGGTTTAGTTCGTCTTCCTTCGATAATTATGGGCCATATGACCTTGTGGATTTGGATTCTTATTGGGAAGTTTTACTTATCTAAAGAAAAGTTGCTATTATTTTTTTTCCTATCCCTATTTATGCCATTTGTGGGTCCAGCATCACTCATAGCCACTCCCGATCTTCCTTTATTGTTTTTTTGGTCTCTCAGTCTTTTATTTCTGATAAATATAGTTGATGGAGAAAATTCTTTAATAAACTTTTCTTTGTTAGGGCTGTTTCTTGGCTTGGGATTTAGCTCTAAGTACCATATGGCTTTAACTGCTCCTTTGTTTTTTGTTGCTTGGACTGCTGTGGGAACTAAGTCATTTTTTGGGAACTTCAAGAATCCATTGAGCCTTGTCTTTTTCTTTATTATTGGTTCGCTTCCTGTTTTTTGGTGGAACTATACTAATGATTTTATATCTTTTCTTTTTCAAATTAATCATGGAGTAGGCGCAAAATCTTGGAAAGCAGAATGGACTTTAAGCTATGTGATTGCACAAGTTCTATTAATTACTCCGTTGATTTTGTTTTATGCTTTAAAAGCCAATGGCAATGACCCCAAGAATAAAATTTTAAAATGGGCGGCATGGACACCCTTAGTATTTTTCTTCTTAACCTCATTTAAAGGTAGAGTTGAAGCTAATTGGCCTATTATGGCTCATTCGGCAGTTTTATTACTTGCCCTAACATATACAAGAGCTTCTATTCAATGGCTTAAAATGGTGTGTGTTATTTGGGCCATTCTATTTTTAGTAGCTTATATGAACTTTTTTAAATCCTATTTACCAATAAAAAAGTTAACTGAATTTGATAGATACAAAAATATAGAGAAAATTATCAATGATTATGAACCTATTTACGGGCGTACATTTCAAATGTCGTCACAACTTTCATTTAGAGCAAAAAAACAAATTTATAAACTTCACGGAATGAATCGTTTTGATTTTTATGATAGTTTAGAAGATTCAAAACCCAAATCAGATCAGTTCTACTTAATTAGCATAGATGAAGACAGGCTTCCTAAAATATGGCAAGAAAAAGGATATAGCATACAAGAAAGCATAAAGATCGACGAACAATTTAATTTACTCAAGGTAGCAAGATAGTTGAAGATTATTTATAAAATATTTATTAGTTTTATACTTTTATATCTATTATATGGGGTATTTCTAAGTCAATTTGAATTGAATATTATAAAGCCTAGTATTGGAAGAGTTCACCCAGAAGGATTTTACGATTATGCTGGTGTTTTAAATATTCACTCTCTTAAAAGTACAGGGTCAGGTGACTATAAAGATATAGTTTTAGCTGCACAAAAAACTGGATTAGATTTTATATTTATTACTGATCTTAATGACATAGACGTAGATAAGACTGCAGAAAAATATTATGACCACCTTTTAGTTTTTATAGACTCTGAGTTTAGTTATCTGGATTCACGGGTATTATTTTATGGCAAAGAAAAGTATAAGGATTTTTCAAGTATTGGCCAAAGTCAGGCAAAAATCTCTGATAGATTGAGTGATCATAATAGTTCTACAAATAAAGATGGACTTTTGGTTTTGGCCCATCCTTTTAAGAGCGGGCATGAATGGCAAGGGGATCTACCTAGCAGCTTTGATGGAATTGAAGTATTAAATTTAAAATCAATTTGGCAAAGTGTTTGGAAGAACAATAAGCTTTCTTTTTTTTGGTCTATGTTTATCTATCCATTTAATCCTGAACTAGCACTTTTAAGAATGTTTCCCTTTCCTAAGCGTGAGTTTAAACTATGGGATCAACTCAACGCTAAGAAGCGAACCTTGGGATTTGCTGGTACTGACGCCGAAGCAAAGTTAAAATTCCCCAAAAATTTGGAAATACCTTCTTATGAGACTCTATTTAATATCATTAGAACACATGTTATTTTGAGTTCAGAATTAACTGGTGACTTCAGGCGTGATTCAAAAAAAATCAAACAAGCCCTGGTTAAAGGTCATTTTTATTTTAGTCTTGATAAGATGGCGAACCCGGTAGGCTTTAACGCCATTGTTTCTGGTCCAACTAAAAAGAACTATGTAATGGGCGAAAAAATATCATGGACAGAGAGTTTAGAACTCGACATCAATTTTCAACAAAAACCTCTATATCCCATTGATGTGATGATTTTTAAAGATGGGGAAAAAATCTTATCCTCAGATTCAATAAATACTACATATAAGATTTTAGAACCCGGAGTCTATCGAATCGTTGTTAGAATCATACCAACCTTTCCCATTCCCGATGGAAAAAAATGGGTGCCTTGGATAATAACCAATCCCTTTTTTATAAAATAATTTAATTTCCCATTCTTGTGCTGCGCTGTTTACTGAAAAAAGAACCGTGTACCTTTTTAAGGGATTTTTATTTCGAGATCTTCTTTGACATAAAGCTGACAGGATAATCTTTCCTCGGCAGAAAAACCTCTATCTACAGCCATTTCTTGTTCAACTTCGTTTCTTGGTGGCAACTTTTCAACTTCACTCTGTACAATTACACGACAAGTGCCACAAGTGCCCATGCCCCCACAAGAGTGTGAGATTTCTATTTTATGATTTTGCAAAATATCTAATAGATAGCTCTCTTTACAAAATTTTAAGTAAATGTTGCTTGGCACTATCTTTACTTTGAAGTTGTCCATAGAGTTTACTTGCCACATCCGCTAAAGTTTCTTAAGTTTTAACTTATGAATTTTATCGCATTTGACTTAGAGACAACAGGAATTCTTCCCGGAGTGGATAGAATTGTTGAAATTGGGGCTGTTCGTTATTTTAATGGACAAGTCGAGGCCGTGTACTCAACATTGGTGGACCCACAAATACCTATTCCAGAGGGAGCCTCAAGAGTTAATGGAATTTCAGATGATATGGTTCAAGGCAAGCCCACCATAGATCGACTATTAGAATCTTTTGCTGATTTTTGTAAAGACCACCTTGTTGTCGCCCACAACGCAGCCTTTGATGCTCAATTTCTAACAGCTGATATTAAAAAATTTGAAAGCCCAGCACCAAAAGGTGTGATAATTGATACATATGCCATGGCAAAAAAGGTTTTTCCAGGATTGCCAAATTATAAACTAGGTACTTTAGTCCAGCATTTAGATATTCCATCAACACAGTTTCACCGGGCTGAAGAAGACGCATCTTACTGTGGTCAATTATTTATAAAAATGGTTGAGAAAATCTCTCCTTCAGGTTTTCCTCCTTCTGTAGACAATCTTATAGCTTTGACTGGAAAGCCTGAACTAAGATTTCCACAAATTGAACCACAACCAAAGCAGTTAGGTTTGTTTTAATTAATGTTTTATTGTTTCTTTATTAATTAATTTAACCTGAACACGTTGATGTTCTTCAGACTCTAGGCCATCAAGTTCTTTTTTTATCGAATCTCTATCCAAACGGTTTTCCGCCAGAGCATTTTGCTTGGATATTTCCTCGTCAATATCAAAATTAGATGATTTATAATCAAAAAGAATTTCATTGATTTTGCCCTCTATTTTATCTGACTGTGTCGCTGCAGTTCCTAGATTACTGCTTAAAACAATACTTAGAAAAAAAGCTTTGGATAAACCCATTTACCCCTCCTGTAGACGGACGTAATGTCCACATTTGTTAGGACTGTGTTTTTAGGAGTAATGGTTAAAAAAAGTGGTGCATTAAAACACCACTTTTTTTGTATATTTAAATTATAGTTTAATTATCTTCTTCCTCGACGGCCACAACTACGTCTAGATTCTATTTCTTTTTCTGTGGTGCAACCTTTTGACCGACATTCTTGATAGCCCGCACGACGGCATCTTTCAATGGCTCTGTCTTCCACTAAATATCTTCTTTGACCTTCAGCCTTAAATTCATCTCTATAACCATATCGACTACGTCCTTCAGCCTTACATTGTACAAAAGTGCTATAGCAAGTTTCTATACAATCTCCATGTTTTCTTAAGCACTCCCGACAGCTTCCATGCCCTCCCCAATGTTCTTCCCAACCGTTATCTGAGGCTTCACATTGAACTCGTCCACGATCTCTCCGGCCATCTCCTCGCCGCATATCGTAATCCCGATCATGATCTCTATGGTCGTCAGAGCTATCTATTATTGCACCGATTAATTTTAGAAAGTCTCCAGCCCCATCACTGGCTTTAGCGCTACTTGCTGAAAATCCCATAACTATAAATGTTGATATTAAAACTAATACTGATTTTTTCATTTAATCCCCCCTTGATCAATTTCTACAAAGGATCTAGCAAGGACTGGGCCAAGACATTTTGACACCAAAACTTGTGTTTTCGGTTAATTTGTTCAACATTTGAGAGGAATTCATTTTTAAGTTACCCGTAAAATAATAAAGATGACTAAACCACAACATATTGAGTCAAGAATGGATATTAAAATAAGTACTGAAAAATTTGATACCGATTATAAGTATATCACAAGTGACTTACTTTTAATGGAAAAGCATGAAGACTTAAATGGTGAAAAAAAAGTAACAGATATTTTTACAAATTGTTGGGCCATTGGTCTTACTATTACAGGAAGTCTTAAGAGTGTTAAGTACAATGGTCACTACATAAACATTAATGGCCAGGGAGTCATACTTGTTCCCCCTCAAGCTCTTATTGAATGGACCTTACAGGGAAACAGCGAGTTTTCGTTTAAAGCCCTACTAACTCGTATTCACTGGCCAGAAATGGGATCACAAAATTTATATTTTATAAACAAAAATAAATTTGATCTTGTTTTACAAGATCAAATTGAAAACCTTTTTTTCTCAGAGAAGTTAACTCAAGAGCCAAATTTTGAGAAATTATGTTCAAATGTAGCCGAATATTTAATTCAATTTGGGAACTGTTATAAAGCTGAAACTAAGTCCATAGCCGCGCAAATAAAAACTCAAATCGACCAAAATATTACTGATCAAATTAACCTGGATAAATTATCAAAAAAAATTGGAGTATCAAAATCCTATTTAATTAGAACATTTAAAAAACAATTTAGTATGACTCCAGGTGAATATATACAGCACTTAAGAGTTTATTCTTCCATCTATCACATGCTGTTTAATAAGCTAAGCACCACGCAAGCAGGTTTTGAATCCGGCTATGAAAACTTAGGTCACTATTATAAGTATTTTAAAACAAAAATTGGCGTAACACCTAGTAGTTATAAAACTAAGGATAAAAACCGATGAACAACTTTAGACTTTTTGAATTTTGTGATAAAGCTTGGGCTCCAAATTGGTATCATAAAGCCCTACACAAATATTTAATCTTTTTTTATAAAACTTTTGGCTATCATAAACTTTGGCTAGATGACTTAAATGAATTTATAAGAAACGACAAAGATAATACTTTTTTAGAATGCTGTTCGGGCTCTGGCGACTGTTTGCCCTTATTAGTATGCGAATTGGATGATGATAAAACTAAGGGGAAAAAGTTTATCTTAACTGATTTGTTCCCACTTGAAGAATCAATAAAACGATATAAAGCATCAAAAAATTTTCACTATTATAATGAGCCTGTTGATGCTTCAAATGTTCCAGAAGAATTAAATTACTCAAGAATTTTTATTAACTCATTTCACCATTTGCCTCCAGATGTAGCAAAAGGTGTGTTGCAAAATTCCTTGAAGCAAAACAAAAACCTATTAATACTCGAATATGTAAGTCAATCATGGGTTGCATATTTCCTAATGATGTTGGGACCTTTTATTCTATTTACAACACTACCCTTTGTATTAAAAGGTAAGAACTTAGTCTGGACTTCATTATTTACCTACATTATTCCTTTATTTCCCATAATGTTGCTTTGGGATGGACTAGTTTCATGCAATCGCTTTTATACAAAAAAAGATTTTGAAAACATTCTGGGAGATGATTTTAAATATTTTCAGTTCACAGAAAGTAAGAGAAGAAGCTGGCTTTATCCTGCTGGGGTGTCTGCGATTACATTGCAGACGAATTATAGTGAACTAAGTAAAGTTGCATAAATTACAAATAACTTAATGTTTAATAAACTGCTTTATGGGCAACAGGAAGTCTTCGTCCACGTCCAAAAGCATGACTGGAAATTTTTAGTATTGGCGGCGCTTGCCATCGTTTAAATTCACTTCTCATCATTTTTTGCAAAACATTTTGTTCCATTGTGGTTGTGGGGGCTTTAAATTTTTCAACAATTTTTTTTACAACAGGGTCCAGCACATCATAACTTGGTAAAGTATCTGAATCTTTTTGATTCTCTTTTAACTCTGCAGTAGGTGGTCTATTAATAATTTCCCATGGTATTAACTCGTGCTGATGATTATACCATTTTGCTAACTCGAACACTTCGGTTTTTGTTAAATCACCAATAGGACAAATTCCGCCGACCATATCGCCATAAAGAGTAGTATAGCCCATTGCAAATTCACTTTTATTTGATGTGTTGACTAAAAGACTTTCATCTAAATTACTAAAACCCATCAATGATATGCCACGAAGTCTGGCTTGGAAATTTTCTTGCACAATACTAAATCCACTATGATTAAATTTTTCGTTAAATTTTTTATTAAAATTTTCATAATGTTCAGTTATTGAAAAACTCGTGTGTTGTACTCCTAAATTTTCTGCTAACTGATTTGCTAATTGAATGCTTAACTCAGTAGTAAACGGTCCCGGCAAAGTAATACATGTAACATTTTGTGGACCTATGGCATCAACCAATAAACAAGCTACAAGAGCTGAATCAATGCCTCCACTTAAACCTACATGTGCCTTTTGAAACCCAGTTTTTCTCAAAAAATCACGAAGACCCAACACCAGTGCTTGACGAATAATTTCTGATTTATGTTTTTCCGTTGGCTGCATAAAACCTTTATCTAAGTCGGTGTCATAAACTAAAATATCCTCACAAAATTGATGAGCTTTCGCCACAATTTTGCCGGTTTTTGAGGTCACAAAACTTAATCCGTCATAGATGATTTCATCTTGTGCGCCGACCATATTTACATAGACAATTGGCGCTTTAAAATGAAGTGCTGTTTTTTGACAGACTGTTTTGCGACCCTTAAATTTATCAACACTAAAAGGAGATGCGCTCAAATTTATGACTAAATCTACATCTTTTGCTTTTATTTTTTTTAAGGGATTTGATTTGTAAGAGGGTCTTTGCCCATGATACGGATTGGGCCACGCCCAAATATCTTCACAAATAGTTATGAGAATATTTTTACCTTTAAATTTTAATATATTTTTTGCTATGTCACCCGGTTCAATGTGACGTCCCTCGTCGAAAACATCGTAAGAGGGCAGAAGTTCCTTAGCAAAAATTTTACATTTTTTGGACTTCTGAACAACAAATGCAGAATTGCAGTAGGGTTTTCCACTTTTGTATGGGTTCAAAGATATTCCACCAAATACTACAAGAATATTTGGAGGGATTTTTTTTTCAATTTTTGATATTTCTTTTAACTGCTGATTAACAATACTTGGACGTTCTAGCAAGTCAACAGGGTGATAACCCATGATTGCACACTCTGGGAACACTACAATTTCACAATTGCGATCCACAGCTTTCTGTACATAATTTAATATGGTTTTACCATTCATGACAAAATCGCCAAGAGTTGGATTTATTTGAGCTAATGCAATTTTCACAAATTCAGTGATACTATAGATTCATTTACTAAGACAAACTCATTTTCATCTTCAACAATGATCTTTTTTCTATTATCAAAGCCTTCATTGTAGGTATGCCAATAAGACAATTCTGCCTCGGGAAACTTCCAGCAGTAGTAACCAAAACCTGCATCAAAATCGACAAGCCATAAGCCCTTAGGAATTCCACCTAAACGACGAACTTTTCCATGCCATTCATGTATCAATATATTAATTTCATTTTCAATATCATGGATAAGCTCTAAATGAGATTCAGACAGACTTTCTAGCTGAGTCATTTTTCGCTCTACTAGCTCAGCATAGCGAACAGTCAAACGCTTTAAAACAAGTACACGCTCACAAGCCTCATCAAAACTTAAAACACCACGGCGACTGATATCAACCACTTGGTCATCGGACATTTTACATTCTCCCCCATCTATAAAATTATTAAGCTTTGATGTTCGGAGCAAGAATTTGCAAAAAAATGAAAAGAATATATTGTTTTAGCTAACCTTCTGCGTCCATACCTTTTGAAATTTGTAACAATTGACCACCAATTAAGACGCCAAGCGCTATGATAATGGCTGCAATTATCAATAAGCGGAAAAAGTTGCCGAAGGTAATGGCTTCATCTTCTATAACTGTTTCTTTATCGATAGTTTTTTTGTTTATTTTAAAACGTTTTTTCTTTTCCGCTTGCTGACTTTTTTTATCCAAAGAAACTCGCGATGATTCTTCACCACGTTCTTCCTGTTCTTTTTTAATTCCAAAACCATAATCTAATTCTTTAGAGCGTGAAACTTTTGTTCGATTATTTTTTGAACTACCAAAGTTTGATGTTTCGTTACTACCTGTGTAAATACCTTTACCTTTTTTATTCTTTTCATTTTCTCCAGCTGTACCTGATGAGTTTTTCGATTTAAATCGATCAAACCTCCCCGATCCTCTTCCGCCACTACTTGCAGCAACGCGACTCACTTCAGAGCCTCTGGCTGTATCTCCTCCACCTTCATTGACGGATCTCTCAGAGGGAGCCGCACCATTTCCGCTTCCTCCACCATTTCCGCTTCCTCCACCAGAACCACCACCAGAACCACCACCGGGTATTGGTTGCCATCCACCTGTAAAAGTGAAAGGTTGAAATTCGCCGGCACATATACCTGCTGTATTGCTTTGACCACCTAGAGAAGGAAGTTCACCAGTTTCTAATAAACAACGATAATAGGAAATAAAATAATCTTCGCCCCATTGGCGAAACTGTTTGTTAAACTGCAAAAGAAGCATAAAAATAAAAAGCAATACAATAAGTACAAGAATGTACTCCACAACAGCCTGCCCTTTATTGTTAGATAAACTTTTACTCTTCATCACTTCTATTATCGGATCAACGTAAGATAGTTAAAATTCCTGTCTCATATAGATACAGCAAAAGGTGACAGGCCCTATTTCCGGACGCTGAGCGCATTTGCGCTGCGTCCGGAAATAGGGCCTGTCACCTTTTGCTGTCACCCATTCAACTAGATGACTAGAGTGTAAACAGAAATTTTGAGACGTATCGAAAAGAAATACAAAAACATGAGTCATTTTAAAGGGGCAACAACACTACACATGGTACCACCCTTGCATTTTAAAAAGTTGTGCAGGTTAAAAGTTCTCATAAAGAGACAACTAACCATAAGATTAATTATTTCGGTTTAGGGTGCCGATATAAACGCAAGGGGAATAATATGAAAAAAGTAACAAATACATTAAAAAAATTGTGGCAAGATGAATCCGCTCAAGGAGCTACAGAATATATCCTATTACTAGTTATAGTCGTCGCTATTGTTTTATTATTTAAAGATAAAATTATGGGTACTGTAAAATCTAAACTCGGTGATTTAGATACTGGAATTCAATCTGTTAACAGTAACTTTTAATTAAAGTTCAAACTCTTTACATCGAGGGAAAGCATGACTTTAGAAGCCATCATAATCGCCGTTTTTGGCGTACTTATATTAGGAATATTTTTAGGACCTAATAGCGTGATGGTGACTTTCGATGAGGCTACACCCCGTCTGGCCGCAAGAGTTGAACGTAATGTAACCACTGGCTTTCGCTTCTACAACCCCAAAGAGGGAGGAAGGCGAACACCGGGATGGATTCCTTCAGAGGTAAGAAAATAAATGGAGTTAGCATCATGGCCCTACATCTTATTATACCTACACTTATTTTAGTAATCGGTGTAGGCAATGACTTAAAATCACGCAAAGTCCGTAACTACTTAATCTTAATATTCATATTTTGTTCCATCGCTAATACTTTTTATTTTAGCGGTGTTGATGGTTTAAAGATGGGAGGTATCTCTCTTCTCGTTGCCCTTGGGTGCTGTTTACCTTTGGTTCTTCCCAAAATAATGGGCGCAGGAGATATGAAGTTGCTAATGGCATTTGCAATTAATGTAGCTCCAATGAGCACTTTTTACGTATTTATGTATTCCTTTATTTGGGGAGCACTACTTGGACTACTACAAGCACTTCTCAAAGGTCAAGGTATGAGTCTATTTCACAATACCATTGCTATCGTCACCAGTGGAAAAAAAGCTGTAAGCCCTGAGAAATTACATAAAATTCCCTATACGGTAGCCCTGTTGTTTGGCTGGTTAACTCAATTAACACTCACTGGATTCCGAGGTTAATATTATGAAGGCTATTAAAAAAAATAAAGGACAGATGGTCATTGAGATGATCTTAGTTATGACCGTATTACTTTCTTTGGTTGGACTCGTTCGTAGTTCCCTGCAAAGCAGTGAAGTTTTTAAAACCTTAGTCCAAGGTCCTTGGCGAGTTCTTTCTGGAATGATCACCTCTGGAACTTGGGACTCTCCTAGTGAGGCCGTGAGATGGCATCCAGCATATTATGATAATCATGGAAGTTTAAGAGGAGATGACGGCCAGTGAGAAGACCTAAACGTTCTTTTCTTATTCAACAAAACAAAGGTGGCATCACTGTTGATTTTATTTTTGGCTTCACACTCATCATGGGTTTTGCAGCTATTTTATTTGCTTTATCGCTCACCTTAACTGTCGCTTCCATTAGCCAATATATTACTTTTGTCTCGGCGAGAGCTTTGTTTGTTGCCAGCCATAAACCAGATGACCAAATTAATAATTCACAAGAGCAATACAATAGGCTGGTGAATAATCCCATTTTAAAACCTTTATTTTCTGGCAACTGGTTTGAACTTAGAGATCCGGTATACATCGCAAAACCTGGAGATTTAAAACAATTTAAACCCGACTTTCCACAGATTGATATTCCACCACAAAAAACAGATTTTTTTGTGGGCTTTGCCGTCACCTTTGTAGCCAGAATGTTAGATTTTCAGATTCCCTTTTATGGTTCGACTTCCGACTTAAACGATAATGGCGAAGGCTTTAATACCGTAGTCGCTAGTTTTCTCTCACGCGAAGTAAGTGCTGGGAGATGTCGAGACTTTAGTATGGATCGCCTAGAAGGCATTCTAAAATTTAACCAAGACCGCAATGCTGCCGATTATGTAGAGTTAGATCAATATGTTTGGCATATAACGGATAATGGGTGTTAAAAAATGAAAGCTAAGAAAATTATAACTAACAGTAAGGGAATGGCTACATTTGAAGCAGTACCTTTGATTGTTCTCTTTGTTATGCTTGTTGGTTATGCCTTAGGTTTATGGGGAGTTGTGCACAAAGCTACGCTTAGCTCTATAGGTGCTCGCCAATACGCTTTTGACACTCTAAGAAATAGAGCTAACTATATGTATTTTGTTGATTATGGAGGAAATGCAAACCTTCATCATAAAAATTATGGTTATCGCTATCATGCTATTACTGATCCTGGAGAAAGATTTAATGCCCCGAACACACCTATCACAGTAGGAAAAAAGCCTAAGAGTGAAAATCTGCACAAACTAAATGTCGATAGCCAGGAACTACACAATGTTGGAATTTTTGACTTACAAAAACGAAACCAAAAAGTTGAGTTTAGCCATGCCTGGATTATGACCGGATATGGAATTTGTATTAATGCTGAGTGTGGAGCGCCAGAATGAAGTTAACGGGAGTAGGAAAATAAATGAATCAAAATGAGACACGCACATTATGGATTTCGGTCTTTGCAGCAATAATTGCGGTATTCTTATTATATAGCTACACCCAAGAAAAAACTGCGGAATTAAATAAGAAATTTGGCGCTAAAGAAAAGGTGGTAGTGGCTACAAGAGATATAAATGAAATGGAAACTATAGACGAAACCATGTTAGAAATTGTTGAAAGGCCTGTTGATTTTATTCAACCAACAGCGGTCAATGACCCAGAACTGGCTGTGGGTAAAGTGGCTCTTGCGCCCATTAAAGAACAAGAACAAATCCTGGAAAATAAAATTATGGAACCTGGCCCAATCACAGGATTATCTCTTCAAGTCGCCCCAGGCATGCGTGCCGTTACCATTCCAATTGATGAAATGCGTGGTATTGCGAAGTTAATAAAACCAGGAGATCGTGTAGATATCATTGCTGCACTAGATGTAGGAACAGGTGCTAATCAAAAAAGAGAAGTCATTACTCTTATGCAAAATGTAGTTATTCTGGCTACCGGAATAAAAATAATAAATGAGCTGCCAAGACTTTTCGAAAAACAAGGAAAAGATGAGTTTGTAAGAAACTTAAGGGCCGATACGACATTTACCAATGTCACTATTGAGGCGGATCCCAAACAAGCTCAAGATTTGATTTATATCTTATCAACTTCGCCAGGTTCTTTATTTATGACATTGAGACATCCTAGTGACAGAAAAAGCCCACGTTTGGCAAACTCAACTATAGAATCAGTGCTGAGAAAAGTTAGTACGCCTGTTATTAGTAAACAATTAACAAGACAACCGACGGCCTTGCCACAAACATTGCCACAAAAGTCGCCAACAAAGAAAAGCAAAAAGAAAGGGCCTTTTATTGATCTATAAAGTGAGCATATTATGATTATGGGGGAATTAAAAATTAATAATTTTAACTATCTGTTCTTATCAATATTTTTCTGCTTGGCTTCTTTTGTGGTTAATCCACTTACAAGCTCTGCTGCTGATCACCAAGTGATATCTGTATCTCTAGAAAAAGGGGTCTATAAAGATATTAAAATTCCTAAAGCACCGTCTGATTTTTCAAAAGGTGGAGAATACACTAAACTAGTTAAAATTCAATACAACCCTAATACAAAGGTTTTGAGATTTACGCCAAAGAAAGTCGGCTTAGGCGTTTTATTTATTAAAGATAGCCGCGAACAAGTGGTTTATGAAATTCGAATAGATGTCAAACAAACTGACTTATTTAAAATTTCTAGAGAAATAAAAGACTTATTAAAAGATATCGAAGGCATACGCATTATTACTAAAAATAATAAAGTAATTGTAGATGGTGAAATTCTATTGCCAAAAGATATGAACCGCATACATTCAGTAGTAAAACAATATGGGGATAAAGCTACGAACTTAGTAACACTTTCTCCGTTAGCACAAGCTAAAATTGCTCAATTTATTGAGAGGGAAATAAACAACCCAGAAATTCAAGTTAAAGCAATCAATGGAAAGTTTATTATTCAAGGTACATGTCGCGACAAAAGAGAAATGGATCGCGTTGAAATTATCGCCAAAGCTTATGCCCCTGATGTTGTCGTTGAAGAGGGAGTTGCCGATAAAAAAGTTCAAACACGTCGTGCAGATATAGTTATAAATCTTTGTGATATTAAGGAACAAGCTGCAGAAGAGCCTAGAAAGATTATTCAACTAATAGTTCACTATGTTGAGTTACAAAAAGATTACAACAAAGGCTTTAGATTTCAATGGACACCAGACATTGGCGATGGTTCACAAGTTGATTTTTCAACCGGCGGAAGATCTCCAGGTGGTGCCGTGGCAACAATCTCAGGCACTATTAAAAATTTGTTGCCTAAATTAAATTGGGCAAAAGAACATGGCCATGCCAGGGTGCTTAACAGCTCTTCATTAATTGTTCAAGATGGCAATGAAGGTGTATTAAATTCTTTAAGTAGAATTCCTTATCAAGTAGTAAATGCCCAAGGACAACCCTCTACAAGTTTTGAAGAAGTAGGAATTAGAACAGCAATAACTCCTGGGATCATAGGCGCTAGATCTGATAGTGTAAATTTAAAACTGAATTTTGCCATTAAGAGTTTAATCAGCCAAACTGCTGCGGGACCTCTAACCTCCAGCCGAGAAATTAAAACGGAGATTGTAGTTAGAAGTCGACAGAGTGCTGCTGTCGGTGGACTTATCACCAACGATACCGGCACCTCCTACAACAAGCTACCTGAGGATGCCAGTAAAAACCCTTTGATTTCTCTTTATGCCTCTAAGAGTTTTAGAAGAAACCAGAGCCAATTTGTGGTGTTTGTCACACCCGTAATTAAAGCCTCTGCGAGTGCAGGAGCAGACAAAATTAAACAAAAATTCAGACTGAAAGATTAAACTATTTCAACAGCTCCTAAACCCTACTTTTGTCCAAGTGAAGATCGTATTCTATTTTGCCGATAATATATAGAGTTATGTTTTTTATAAAAACAAGAGTTCTTATGGGAGAAGTTTTTAACAATGTCAATTAGTCCTAAATGTCACTTAGTTTGCGTATATGGTGGTAAAGGTGGGGTTGGCAAAAGTGTGTTTGCTGCCAATTTAGCTTGTGCTTTTTTAAGAGAGATGCGCGCTCCAACCTTATTAATTGATTTTGATGTTAAAAGTTGTGGTGATCAAAATATTATCACCGGGCTTAGGCCTGTTAAAACAGTTTCTGAAGTGGCTACATTTCAAGGAGCTATTAATCCCAACAGTTTAAAAACGATAATTACTCCTCATGCTTCAGGTTTACATTATATAGGAGCTGTCACATCACCAGATCTGCGACCCGAATTTCCAGGTGAATTATTCAAAAAACAACTTCAACATATAAGTCAGTTTTATAATTACATTGTTGTAGATATGGGTAATGACATACAAGATGCTCATTTGAGTTTAATTGAAGATGCTAGTGGATTATTAATCGTCACCACACCTGAAGTCCTCACTGTGAACCAAACAAGAAAAGCACTTAATGAGTTAATGGCGGCAACAGTGCCTGGTGATTTGTTGCAAATTATTGTAAATAAAATGGGTAAGAATGGACTAGCTCCTCAAGCTATACAACAAACTTTGCGGCGTCCTGTTATTGGCACTATTCCTCAAGATGACGCCATTACTTATCAAGCGCTACAAACTTCTACACCTTTTGTATTAACCCAAACCAATTCACCAGTGACCGTCTCATATCACAACATTGTTCGTAAACTGAACAGTGGACCTTTACAGAGATTAAAGTCTCTTTCGCGGCCTAAACCACAGCTCCAACAGAGCTCTACAACTAACTCGACTGATTCATTGCAAATAGAAGGAAGCACTGGTGGTCGTAACAAATCAGACAAAAATATCGATCCTTTAACTCAATTAAAAATGACAATACACAATGAGTTAATAAAAGAAATGGATCTTAAAAAAGATTTAATGAATACAAAAGGTGACCAAAGTAAAGAAACTGAATTACGCAATAAAACTATGCAAGTTATTTCACAGCTTACAGATCGATTAGGTCAAGGACTTTCAAGAGAAGAGCGTTCTAGAGTTATAAAAGAAGTCTTAGATGAGTCATTGGGATTAGGACCACTAGAAACCCTTTTGGCTGACTCAAAAGTATCTGAAATAATGGTAAACGGTGCTAATCACATTTACGTTGAGCGTGGCGGTAAACTTACTTTAAGTAAAGTTACTTTCACATCAAATACACAACTAAGAAATATTATAGAAAGAATCGTAACACCTTTAGGACGTAGAATAGACGAAAAAACTCCTTATGTAGATGCTCGCTTACAAGATGGTAGTCGTGTGAATGCCGTTATTGAACCCTTGTCTATTGATGGTCCGGCATTAACAATTAGGAAGTTTCCCGAAGATCGCATTACTATTGATGACTATGTTGAACGCTTTGGTTCAATGACACGACCCATGGCTGATTTTTTAAAAATCTGCGTAGAACAAGGTTTAAACGTAATTATTTCTGGTGGTACTGGAACTGGTAAAACTACTTTGCTTAATGTACTTTCTGGATTTATTCCGGCCAATGAAAGAATTATTACTGTTGAAGATGCTGCTGAATTGCAATTAAAACAAGAGCATGTAGTTAGACTCGAAACTCGACCGGCCAATATGGAAGGAGAAGGAGAAGTTTCCATTCGAGATCTCATTAGAAACTCTTTAAGGATGAGACCCGACCGAATTGTTGTTGGAGAATGTCGTGATGGAGCCGCTTTAGATATGCTCTCCGCCATGAATACAGGTCATGATGGATCGATGACTACAGTACATGCTAATACACCCAGAGAAGGTATTTCTCGTCTTGAAACTCTTTGTTTAATGGCGGGAATGGAACTTCCAGCTAGAGCTATACGCGAACAAATTGCCGGAGCTGTGAATTTAATAGTTCAAATTAGTCGCTTAAGTGATGGCAGTCGTAAAATCAAATCAATAACAGAAGTGGTCGGTATGCAGGGTGAAACAGTTACGCTGCAAGAGATTTTTAGATTCAAAGAAGAAGGCTTTGATAAAAACAGAAAAATTATCGGTCAATTTCAGGCTATGGGTCTTATTCCCACTTTCATTGAAAAATTTGAACAAAGAGGCATAAAAATACCTAGAAATTTATTTACCACCAATGAAAGTAGTTCTGCTAATTCTACGGACGCTTCAAATGCCTCTAATCCTTCCGCATCAAATGCGCCTAAACGGCCTGTTTTAAAAAGACCCGTAATTAAAAAGGCCAGTGGAGAAGATAGCTAATGAGTTTTATAATTACAAATGATTGGCTTTTTATAATTGTTTTTGCGTTCTCCATACTTATCTTTACTTATTCAATCTCTGATAGAGTTATTGCCTTTCTATATGAAAAAAGCTTAGGTCAAAGAGAAGAAGTCATTGCCATTATGGATAAAATGCTTCTCGATATTGATAAAAAGAAAATCACTCACATTCTTTTACTCACTAGTTTTGGTTTAGGATTTATAGTCTTTTTAGCATTTTGGCCCAATATAATCGTGGGGTTGATATTTTCCTTTGCTATAACATTTGTCGGTTGGTCTTTGCCAAAAATTGTTCTCAATAATTTATGGGAAAGTCGTTGCAATAAAATTACTAACCAAATGGTGGATGGCCTAACGATCATGTCAAATGGAATTAAAGCTGGTCTTAGTATCACACAGTCTCTAGAGAGGGTAACAATTAACATGAAAGGTCCACTCACACAAGAATTCAAACTTATATTAAATAAAGTGAGACTGGGCATGACTATTGAGGAAGCCTTTAATGAATTTAGCGAACGCATTCCTCGATCAGATGTGCAAATGTTAGTTACCTCAATAAATATCTTAAAAGAAACGGGTGGAAATTTAGCAGAAACATTTCAAACTATTACGACCACTATTCGTGAACGACAGAAAGTTCAAAAGAAAATCGAAGCCATGACTTCGCAGGGAATGATGCAAGGAGTGATTATAACTTTGGTCCCGTTTGCCTTACTCATTGTATTTTCCATTGTCGATCCTAACTATATTATGCCACTTTTCACCAAGCCTTTAGGTTGGTTCGCCCTATTCATCATGCTAGCTCTACAAATTATTGGTGGATATAGCATGAAAAGAATTGTTACAATAGAAGTGTAATTACAGCCATCAAATTTATTGGCAAGGAGATCATGGATGAGAAACTTTCTCGTGCTGATGGTAGCACTTATTGTAACTTTGCAGTCACATGCCCTAGTGGATATGAAAAATGCAAACTTCTCAGATACTTGGACCGACTTAATTGCCCCAGGCACTGGTTATGATTTGCGTATTCAAAGGACCTACAATAGTCGAACACTGTTTAATGGAATTTTTGGTTTTGGCTGGTGCTCTGATTTCGAAACAAGTTTAGAAGTGACCGCAGAAGGAAATGTTAAGATTACAGAGTGTGGTGGCGGCCTTGAGGTGACTTACAAACCCAAAGGTTTTAGTGAAAAAGAAATTGATAAAAATATTGTTAAAATTGTTGATGAAGTAAAAAAAAGAAATCCTTCCCTAACTGAAAAATATCTAACAGGACTAAAAAAAGAACTGAAATCGCGACCTTTCTTTAGAGAAGAACTAAATCGTCAATTGGGTTTTACAGGAAAGGTTGAAGCTGGTAAAACTTATTTTGCTCAAGGTCGTCAAGATGAGAGCCTGGTTTTTAACAAGGGAATCTACATTCGTTCCTTGTCAGACAACACGAGTCAACAGTTCGACAAAGATGGGAAGCTTGTTTCATTGTATGACAAAAATGGCAACTATCTAAAGCTAAACTACAAAAATGATTTGCTCAATAAAGTTACTGACAATGGTGGAAGAAGCTTAAACTTTCAGTACCACCCCACAATTAAAAAAGTAAAATCTGTAACTGGCCCAGGAGGCTTAAATGTTACTTATAAGTACAAAGGAGAAGATCTTACTGAAGCTACCAATGCCTGGAAAGACAAATATGTTTATGAATATGATGACATTCATAATATTACTAAAGTGAACTTTCCCGACGGCACTTCTAAAATAATTAAGTACAACAAAGATAAAGATTGGGTTACGAGTTTTATCGACAGAAGAAAGTGTGAAGAGAAATACACTTACGACGAAAATCCCAAAGATCCTCTCAATCACTATTGGTCTATAGTTGAAAAAAGATGCAATGGAAAAGTTACCAATCAAAGTAAATACGAGTTTTGGCATAAGTTTTCAAAAGAGGGGAAACGTTATCTTTACAGAGCTTACTCAAAAATTAACAATAGTGAGACAGATGTAATTTACCATGAAGAGTTTGGTAAGCCCGTTTACATCAATCGCAATCGCATACGAGTTAAGTATAGCTATTACAAAAGTGGCTTAATAAAAACAAAGGTAGAACCGGCCAAAACCACTAGCTACTATTACAAGTCAAAAAATAAGTGTGATAAAGTATCAGATGTTAAAACAGAATATTTTGGTTTCGAAAAACAAGCCGAAAAAAACAAGGAACCAAAAAAGAAGCTTATTAAAACGGTTAAGACTAGTTTTTCCTATGCAGAACCAAAATGTAATCTTTCTGTGGCTAAAAATACAGACGGACAAAGTGTAGTTTTAAGTTATGATTCTCGTGGTCGAATTGCAAAAATAACCGATCAGTCAAAAAAAGTTGTCTTAATTAAGTATGAGGAACGCTTTGGCAAACCATCGACAGTTTCACGGCCAGGATTGGGTACCATAAAGGTCTCCTATAAAAATGATGGTTCTATAAAAGATGTAAACAGTAAGGAAGGGCCCACTGTTGCAGCCCAGGTCGCTAGTGTGTTTAATAATCTATTAGAAATTATTTCGCCGGCGACAACCGAATTGAATATTTAGATAAGGAGATTTTGAATGAGATTATTTCTACTCATATTTTTATTTTTACCATTGATGGTTTTGACTGAAGAGGCAACTGGTAACAGCTCAGAACTTACCGGTTATATTGACAATACATCTGATTCAAATACACAAGTTGACACCGTTATTCAGACCGAACAGTGTCCTCACTGCTTAACTAATATTAGTGAGTATGGTCACACTTGTGGTGGTCGAGAGACTACTTGTGAAGATCTAGTTGCGAGAGCTTCACAGTTGGCAGGATCTAATAATCAAAAGCCTACTGCACCTGGTAGTCGTGATCAGAAAGTAAAAGGCCAATAAGTTATCGTAAATTTTGCCTACTTTGCTTTTAATATTTCGCCCGGGCAGAATAGCCTTCGGTAAGGAAATTTTATCTGCTTTGTTTTAATATTTCGCCCAGGCAATTGGCTCCTTTGTGATTGTGATTTTGTTTTCTAATATCAAATGCGCCAATTCATGATGAGCCGGGCACAAACTTATTAGATTATCTACACTGTGTTCACCGCCCAGGGATACGGGCTGCTTATGATGCAGATGTAACCATCTTTTGGTGTTGCATCTTTCGCCCGAGGGGTAGTGATGACGACATTGCCCCTGATCCCTTAAGTGCACATGATGCGCAATTTCTGCCGGAATAGCAGTGCGCTGACCCAATGAGTTTAAGGCTGGCTGACTTTTTATGGGGGCTGAGTCAATGTTTTTGTTTAATTCTATTTTTGCAGCATGTTGTCTTATGCTTTTAGTAAGCTCTATTTTTGTAGAAGTAAGTTTCTTGTTATTCTTTAACCCAGAATTCTTATCAGTCTGTTTCTTGTTATTTGTTAATTCTTTTATTGTAGCAAATTGTTTCTTATGATTCTTTAATCCTGTATTCTTAGCTGAAGTTTTCTCGATTTTAATTAGCTCTTTCTTTTTAGTGATTCGCTCAGCTTTTCTCACTGGATCGTGCTTTTCAAGATACTCAGCAGCTAAGCTCTT
>JAGRAE010000169.1 GCA_020435005.1 Bdellovibrionales bacterium | reverse complement strand
GAAAGTGTTAAAACAATAAAAGTTTTACCTTCAGTTTTTGGCTTAAATATTTGCAATATGACTACACCAATAAAACCAAAAAAAATTAAATCTATTATATTGCTCAAGTGATTACTCCAATTGCAATCTCAATAATAAACAAGTTTTTACGACTATAAAACTAAAGTTATGATTTTACCTGTCAAGTCAAAGGTCTAAAGAGTTGATGTGGCTAAAAGTCGAGTAAATGAGAAAATTCCATTCAATGAAGGTTCGACATTTGGTTGAGTAAATAGATTAAGTTAAAATTAATAAATGACCAAATTTAGCCGTCGATTAATTCTAAAAACTGCTATTCTTGCACTTATACCAAGTTATTTTAAATCTTTTGCAGAGAATATTAAAAGTTACATTTTAGTTTTGACTAGTGCACCAGATGATAATTATGGAAAAAGCCATCAATTTGTAATTACACCTCCGGGAACAATTAATATTTTCAACTTAGATACTAAAAAAATTAATACTATAAATATAGATTTTTTTGGGCATGTTGTTAGTTCTTATAAAAATCAACCTCACTTAGCAGTTACATTTGAGCAATTTGGTAGTCGCGGTGCTCTGATTAATTTAAAGACATTTAAAATACTTAAAACAGTTCGATCTGATAAAACAAATACTTTTATGGGACACTCATATTACATTGTAAGTAAGAATTGGCTATTAACAACAGAACATAACCATTTAAAAAATCAAGGTGAGATTGTAATAAGGGATCCACAAACGTTAAAAGTTATAAAAACAATATCTTCAGGAGGAAGTTACCCCCATGATATACATTTTAGTAATCAAGGAGAGAGAATTATTGTTGCGAACGCTGGAAAACCAAGTAATTTAAGTTTTATAGACCCTGAAAACAATAAAATTTTAAAAAAAATATTGATAGCTGAAGGAAAAAAAGGTGCCTTTTCGCACTTTGAAGTATCTAAGGATGAATGGATTTTAGTGGGACCAAGAAAACGTGGCAATCCACCAATTATAATTTCACCTCACGGCACACAACATCAACTTCCCGAGCCAAAATCTAAGAAAAAAGGCGTATTAAGTATATTGTTTATTAAAAATACTGATTTTGTCGCGGCGACTTTCCCCGAGGCCAACTTCTTGCAAATATGGGATTATAAACGGCAAGTTGTCGTTAAATCATTTCCATTGAAAAATCCGCGCGGATTAATTATGGATACATTTAATGAAAACGAATCCACTTTTTTAGTGACTTCAGCCGACGATTCTACTCTAAGTAAAGTCACTATTAAACAAAATGAAATCTTACTTAGTAAATATGAGTTTAAGTATGGCGGAAAAGGTGCACATATTAGTAAAATACTTATTTAAGCATTATGATTAATTTAGAAAGAAAAATATGAAAATACTTTTTATAATCCTTTGTTTCTCATTTTTTTCTCATGCAAGAATGTTAAGTCAAAATGAATCACAACTTGAAGTTGAAGAGTCAATTTCGAGGGTCCACGTAAGGAAAAACTTTCTTTACGACTACTATCACAAAATCACCTATAATATAATTTCAGAACGCGCTCGGGAAAGATTATCTCTCTACACTCTGCAATTTAATCCCGATATTGAAGATCTAAACCTTGTTTCTGCTTATGTATTAACCAAAGATAAACAAAAAATTCCGGTTAATAGAGATCTAATACAAGTAAAAGACGTGTCTAACTCGGCCAAAGGATTTAGTACGTTAAAAGAATTTCGCATTCCGTTTCAAAGCCTACAACTTGGCTCACAACTTGTTGTTGAATCTAAGTTAACAGCTAAAAAACTGCGTTTAGATGATTTTTATTCTTTTCGCTATTACTTTTTAGGCTGGGGTTATTTATTTAAAAATGAAAGTATTGAGCTAACCAGTGAAGTTCCGATTTATTTTGAATCTTATGACCCTAACGGAAAATTGAGTATAATTAAATCTAAGAACAAATGGTTAATAAAACTTAAAAAAACCGACATTTATTACATTGTAGACGAACCGAATCGGATAAATGAAACACAAAAAATTCCTTCGGTTTTATTTTCTACACAAAAGGATTGGAAGGGTTTTAGTCATGTTTACTCTAAGCAAATTACACCAAGATTGAAAGAGCCACTTCCAAATGAATTAAAAAAAGTTGTTAGTAGTATAAAAGCGAACAGTAAGGATAAATGGATAGAAAAAACTTTAGAATATATATTGGACAACTATACTTACTTAGGAGATTGGCGGCCGGTCAAAGGTGCTTATTTGCCAAGAAGTTTACAAGAAATTACAGCTTCTAAATATGGCGACTGTAAGGATTTTTCATTTTTAACAATTAAAATATTAGAGGCCTTGGGAGAGAAGGCTTACCCTGCACTTATAAGACGTGATTATTACCCGGATGAATATCAGTTTAGACATCCAGATGTCAGTGCATTTAATCATATGATTGTTGCTTATGAAAGAGCTGGAGAGATTATACATTTAGATCCCACCAATCAAACCGTGTTTGATAATCATATACCAGCAGATATTGACAATCGTTTTGTGTTAAATGTAACTCCTGTGCCACAGGGCCTAACAAAGACAAGGGCTATTAGTCCCTCAGAAAACCAAGTTAACATCATTTATCACATGTCAAAACTGAATAATAAGAAAAAAGAAGCACAGGTAAGAATGTCGACCAAATTATACGGGCAAGAAGCACATCGTATTTTTAGAAATATGCAGCAACAAACACTATCAGAGGTTAAGGAAGATTTTTTAGAATCTTTTATTAACTTTGACAGAGTTAAAAGACACAAGTTTTCAAAATTTCCAAAACCTGCTAAAGTTGTAGATAAAAATGGCATCGATATCCAGGCAGACATAACGATAACGAGTCCATTTGTAAAAACAAGTTTGGGTGAGGGACTTGTATCAACCAGAGCTTTTTATTTACCTAATATTATTGATATTGAAAACTTTGAAAAAGGTTTAGTCTCTGATTATTGGATAAATAAACCTCTATTATTCACCCGCGAAATTATTTATCCAATAATAAGTTTTAAGGGCCAGTTGCCGGAATCCTGTAGAGTAAGTACTGATTTTTTTACAGTGAATACGACGTACAAAAAGATTGAAAACAAAATTGTTAGACGTGATCAGATTAAGATTACTCAATCAATACTACCTAATAATATGTTTAAGAACAAAATATTTCGTGAACAAGTACAAAAGGCTCAAGACTGTACTGATCCACTAGTTCTTGTGCTTTAAAGATCCATACTCACGCCGGCTATAACTGTTAATGGTTGACCCGGTCGAGCTCCAAAAGGTCTATAAGATACAACATATTCGTTATTAAGAATGTTATTTACTTTTATAAATGTAGATAAACTTTTATCCCAGTTGTACTCACCCTTTAAATCTACAACGCCGTATGGAGATATTGTTTTGCGACCAATGGCAATAGCTTGATCGTAGCTTTTGCTTTGATACTTAATAGTATTTTCTATAAGCCATTTATTTTTTTGTAAGCCAATACTAAATTGAGCCTGAAACTCAGGTATGTAAGGGAGTGGATCTCCTTTTTGAATCATTCCCAATCCCCACTCATTACTGCCGCTTTCGAATTCATTAGAGAATTTTGCAGAGGTAAAAGTTATAGAAGCATGAATAGGTAAAGCTAGGCTATCTAAGTAGGGCTTCATGCCACCAGATAGCTCCGCCCCATAAATATTAGCTTTGCCGCCGTTGAACTTTTTATCAACTAAATCACTACTGCATCCAGATGAAAAGGTACACACGCTCACAATATTTGAATATTCACTGACAAATCCCACCAGTTCATAATAATAGGATTTTTCTTTTTTCCGAAGACCAAGCTCATAATTTAATGACTCTTCAGGTTTTACTTGAGACTCTTGACCTGGGCCCACTAGGTTTAACCCTCTATTAATACCTGCAAAAGTTTGAAATTTAGAAAGATTATAAGCTAGTTGAAAACCAGGAGTAAATAGATTCTCAAAGTTTTTAACTTTTATTCTGTTAATATGATTTAAGTGTTCACTTTGTACATAGTCATATCTTAAGGTTGTAGCTGTCTCAAAATTGTGAAAATTTAAATTGTAAGTTGAATAGACACTCTGTGAAAAGGATTGGTCTTTGTTTTGTCCATGTAGATCTAAACTGCGAGGTGTACTTGTTTTGACTAGTGAACCGTCCGTCATACTGAATTCGTCTTTAGTTTGTTTGCGAACAATCTCATCGTAATGGAAGCGAAACCCCCAATCGATACTCTGAAAAGAAATGTTTTTGCTAATAGGCAGGCCAATACTGGAATCCAATTGCAAACCTTGACTGATATAGCGGCGGTCATTGTTGCCTAAGACTAAATTTTGACCACCAGCTGAATTTTGCCGTCCTTTTAAAATATCAAAATATTCAGTGTATGTGCCTTTTGGGTTTGTGAGAACAGCAGAAGGTGAAGTTCCATCACTAAAACTTTCAAATTTGCTCCACAATCTTTCAAATTGATGATTATAGGCAGTTAGCGAGTAAAAAGAAGAATCATTAATAGCTTGCGAATACTTTAACTGATATTGTCTGTGGTTAGTCGTGAACAAATCATTTTGAGAAGCCGAATATCTTTGTAGAGGGTCTTTGGCAAAATCGTCACTAGAAATTCCCAAGTAGGATTCATGGGAGACTTCTCCAGAATATTGGAAGCGAGCTTCTAAACTTTTATCTCCTGTTCCATCCAAGTTCTTTTTAACTTTGAGACCAACACTTGTTTTGCTAAAACCGGTGTCATTTTCATTGTCTAGTTTTTTAAAACCATCTGATTCATTGTATGTGCTGTGAAGTAGCCAAGACCAACCCTTGAGAGTATCACCATAAGCAACATCGGCTTTTTTTTCATTGTAACTACCAAGGTTAAACTTTCCACTAACATTCTTGTCTTCAAAATAAGAACGAGTCTTTAAATCTAATGAGCCTCCAATCGAATTAGGGCCGTATTTCGTACTCCTAGGCCCTTTAAAAACTTCAATAGAATTTAAGTTATCCATAATAGGAAAGTAATATGCTGCTGGAGCCGAATAAGGGGCCGGAGCAATTAGAATGCCGTCTTCCATAAGGGTTATTTTTTTTGAACGATGAGGGTGAGTACCTCTAAGTCCAATATTAGGGCGGTGACCGTGACCTTCTTCTTCCTGTACAAACACACCAGGCACAGTTTTTAAGACTTGATGTACATCTCCAGTTTTACTGCTCTCAATAACAGTTTTATCAATAGTGTAACCTTCATTTAATTCTTCAGGCAAAATTAAATCTTCATCATATATTGAAATAGTATCCATTCGCGACTTTGTGGTATTTTCTTGGGCGAAAGCTAATTGGTAAGATAAAAAAGTAATAAAAATTAAAATTGAGATAGAATTTTTCACTAATCAGCATCTCCTTCAGAGTCAACAGGTAAGCGAACAGAGAGAGCTACAACAAATTCTTGTTTAAGTAATTGAGTAATCTCTCGCAGATCTTGGTAGATAGCACAGATTTCAACAGTTCTATTACGTGAAGTTGAATTTTGACATTTTGAATAATCGTCAACTTTTTTTAATGAAGCTTTCAAATCAAAGCCAGCTGGTAGTTGGGTTAAATTCTGTTTAAGATTCTTAATGCTAGCTTTTAATTTGTTAATGAGGTCTGAGTGATTCTCGATTTTATTTAAGTAGTCATAAAATCCATAACCTTTATAATTTTCGTTTTCAGAATTTTGTCCATCAAAAAAAGAGGACAAAGCCTTTACTTGTGTAAGAAGATGTTCTTTTAAAAATAAGGAAGGACTATGTTCAATAGTATCTAAGCAGAACTGCCCAAAACATTTCGGAATAGATTTTGACAGTCCTGTAGGGATACCAAGAGCTTGGTCTTTGGTATGTTTTTCAATAAAGAAAATAGCAAATACGAGATCATTGATTAATTTTTGCTCAGGCACTTGAGTAATATTTTGGCGAAAAATTTCCCAGCGTTGAGCCAAATTGGTAATGTCTGACACCAATTTTTCTGAAATTAAAGTTATGTAATCACATCTTGCCGCAGCTCTTTGAGCGTTCGAATAACTTTCCCATTCTTTAAGCTGAGATCGTCCAGGTTCACAGCTGTGCTGTAAATCATTATTGAATAACAAATATTCCATGGCATCTAAACCGCTGCTGTTTTGTTTTAATGCATCTATTGCAATGGGAGTTTTACTATTAGTTAAAACATCGTAGTCTATACGGCAAGCAATTCGTGAGGGATACTTATAGTTAAACTCATAGCTGTAGTTATAAAGATTGTACATTAATTCAAAATTATTATCCATCAATGGACCAATTTGGAATAATTCCAAGTGGTGATAAGAACTCATTACTTTTTTCCACAGATATCTTAAAACAATAGCGCGTTCTTTTTCAGCCTCTGAATTTGTTAGAGGTTGCAAAGTGCAATTATTTTTTAGTTCTTTATTAAGTAATAATACATTATCTTCTAAGTTGTTTACAGCTGGTGTTATCACTTGCTCGACAAGGTCAGAAGCAAGGTTGTTAACGGTTAAAGCTTTACCCTTTGCTTTATTAGAGCTTAAAACCTTAGATCTTGGAAGAGCGTTATTGCTTGAGTTGTTAACTGGGGAGTTAGATTTATCACTCTCAGTATTGCCTGTGAAATCTCCACAGGCAGTATTTAAAGTCAAAATAAAAAATATAAATAAATTACCAATTTTTAACATTTTCTTCCTTAAATTCATAAGTAGTCGCTAAGATGTCTCGCGCCGTTAACAACTTTTGTTTGTAACTGTCTATTTCTGAGGGATCTTGATTCATTAATACAGGATTATCACCTACTAATTCATGAAATAATACAAAGTCTGAAACTGAAATCTTAGCATGTGGATTAAATTGAAAGGCTAAAGCATATCCTTTCATTTCAGACCAAAATTTTGCATGATTTGCGAAAGTGTACTCTTGTGTACCATATTTTTCCATAACGGCGAGGGTGCTATTTATGTAG
>JAGRAE010000168.1 GCA_020435005.1 Bdellovibrionales bacterium | reverse complement strand
TGGCAAGCAATAGTACAAGTCCCACAACCTGTACATGAATTTAGATCTACAGACATTGCCCATTTATAAGTTTTGTATTCATGCTTATCCCATAAACTAAAAACTTTATGCTTATGTACAACTTTATCAGGTGCATGTTTGTATTGATTAAGAGTTGACTCAACCACGATTTGTCGGCCTTCCATAGAATGATGACCTTGAACATTGGCTAAGGGTATAAAGTCTTTGGTTTTTGTTAACTCAATATTCAAACCGGAATGAATAATTTTATCACCTTTAACAGAGGCTAAATCAAAAGCTGCAACACCTATACCATTACCTACTTTTCCCGCAGCTGTTCGACCATAACCTACAGCTAAGGCTAAAACATCATCGTGCTGGCCAGGTTGAATGTGTATGGGTACTGAGCGTTCAATGCCATTCACTTTAAATCTTACCACTTGCCCTTCTTTTAAGTGTTCAGTGGCTGCTGTTTTAGGTGAAACACATAAGTAATTATCCCAACTAATTCTTGTTACTGGATCAGAAAACTCTTGCAACCAAGAAACATTGGCTAAACTTCCATCCATTAAGCCTCTTGTTTCATAAGTTACAAATTCCATTCCTTTTGCATTCGATTTGTTTATGTCAGCTAACGCAGATAAATTAAAGTTTCGAACAGAATTCGTTGAACCTCTGCCATTTGAAATATCAAATACACCTTCTTGTTTTAAACGAAACCAAAATTCATCGAAATTACTTTTTGCAATACCTTTAGTACGATTGCTGGAATGAACACTTTTCCAGCGTCCCTCTAAGTAATCATACCAACTAGATGCATTCATGCCAGAGTCTTTATTGGCTAACTTGGCCCAAGCTAATAAACTGTCTTGGAAACTTCTTGTATTGTATAGTGGTTGAATAGCCGGTTGCTGTAGACTTAACACACCACTTTGGACTTCTGCATCACCCCAGTTTTCAAGCGGGTGATGATCCGTTGCTACAAAGTTAGCGACTAAAGCTGTCTCATCCAAGTGAGTTCCCACATATACTATTGTTTCTAGTTTAGCGAAAGCCTCATTAATTTTTAAAGCTGCTGGTGCCGAATAAAGTGGATTAACACCATTTATAATGAGTGTTTTCACTTTTCCACTATTAATATTCGCAACTAATTGGGTTAAATCGCTATCACTACCTTGATAAGAAATATAATCAGCATTTTTATAATCAATAGTCTTTCCATCATTTTCAAGAATGTGATTCAAGAAATTAACAGCTATATTTAATTCTAAAGAATTTGCGGTTTGTGTTACTAATCCACCTGTAACAACTAAACTTTGTCCTTTGTTTTCCAAAAGCTCTTCAGCAATTTTAACAAAGCCTTCTTTTTCTATGCCAAGATCTTTGTAAACTTCAGCAAAAGGTTCCAGAGCTTCTCTAGCTACAGAAGAATTAGCAAAATTGGAATGTTTTTTTGCAATTACTATTTGATAAGCTAAGCCCATTACAACATCTGCTAATTGACTTGCCTTTACTCTATAACGCTGATCCGCATTCGAACCGGTCAAAGATAAAGTAGGTTCAAAAACCACTAACTTTGACATCTTATCATCAGGGTTTCTACTTTTGCTATATTGTTTTGTGAACTCAGTAGGCGACAAATAGGTTCCTAAAAAGTCAGCGGCAATAGAGACTATATATTTAGCCTTATCAAAACGGGGTCGTGGCAACACCTCACTACCAAAACATTTCTTCTGAGCCACTCTATTATCACCATGGTTTAGCACTTCCCAAGTGTACTTTTCTAAACCAAAATTTTTAACAAATTGATTGAGTAAAGATTTTGTAGAGGGTGAGTTAATCGTAGATGTCAAAACTGCGGCAGACCCTTTTTTCAAGGCTCCAACAACATTTTCATCTAACTTTTCCCACGAGATACCAATAGTATCTCTATTTGTCTTTTTCTCATTGAGTAAATTCTGTTTAGCTTCGGTTAAACGATCAGGATCATAAAGATTCAATAAAACAGCATGGGCGCGCGCAGATGTTGCACCAAGATTTGAAGGATGCAAATCATTCCCTTCAATTTGAATAGGACGACCTTCACGAGTTTTAACAACTGTACCAAACACTTCATTGCCGTCAAAAACTGTAGAGGCGTAGTAATTAGCAATGCCCGGAACAATATCCTCTGGCCTCTTGGCGTAAGGCACTATTTTTTGCGCCTCTCTCACGCAACCAAAACTGGTTAGAGCTAAACTTGCGCCCATAAGCTTTAGAAACTCTCGTCGAGCCCAACCACTATTTGCATCTTCAGGAGCAAAGGGACTTGTTTTAAACTCTCTTTCAACTAATTCTTTAAACTGTGGATCGTTTCTCCACTGTTCTAAACTCATCCAATATTTAGGTGATCCATTTTCCATAATTTGTTCCTCAGTAATGGCATGTGCTACAATTTATAGGTGCATTGTTTTCTGGTTCACGGTGACAGTTTACACACCAACCCATCGACAAACTTGACCACTGATAAACTTTTTCCATGGTTTCAACCGGGCCGTGACAAGTTTGGCAGGCTTTACCCTTAGCAATATGGGCCGCATGATTAAACTTCACGTGGTCAGGCAGCAAGTGAACCTTTTTCCATTCAATGGGTTCATTGTTATTAAAGGCTTCACGCAGTCTTTCAACATGCTTTTTACCTTCATCGGTACGACCATTCACCGTTAAATGACAGTTCATACATATGTTTAAGCTAGGTACTGTAGCATGTCTTGATACTGATGCACCGGCATGACAGTACTGACAATCTACTTTAAATTCCCCAGCATGTATTTCATGGGAAAAGGGAATGGGTTGATCTGGTGCATAATCCTTATTGTAACCAATAACTATTTTATTATTGGTGATTAAGTGAATAAACACCGAAAGCAAAATTAGAAGGCCCACTAAGCCCGCAGCGACGACGTATCTTCTATCCATAATTTTTTATCCTGACGAAGTCCACGCAAGACGTATTTCAATATGTTTTCAATTAAGTATTTGTTTTAATTATCTTTAGGACTTATGTCCATAAATAATATTACAAATATGAAGATTTAGCTAAGTTCTTTCAAAACCTTACTGGATAATGCTTTGATAATTATTTTTACGTTTTGCCACGACGCACCTGGCATAACAAGATCGAGCTTAGATTAATTTTTAGGCAAAATTTAAACTCAAATTAAGATACATTTCTAATTGGCACCGCACTAATTAATGGTTTAGGAATTAGTTGAATTTCATTTTTCGTAACTGACTCTACAACATCCGGGTCGTCATAGGAATTGGTTACTAAAATAGCATTTTTTAAACCAAATTCTTTTATAAAATCTAAACCCGTGTGCCGTTCTTGTGAAAAATTATAATCAATAAGCAATGTTGCTTGAGCATCCTCTGAACAATTATAAATCTGAGTTAACTCTTGAAGTGAGGAAACATATTCCACTTGCAGATTTGGATTCTGCTGTAAGAAGTTTTTTAATATACTTTTCCATTTACTATGCATCATTGCATCATCATCTGCAACAATGAGCTTCCTCTTAACTTCAATACTAGGAGTAAACCAATCAGGTGGAGTTGTCTTTGGTAATGTTATTGTAACCGAAGTTCCCTTTTCTGAGGAACCCAATTCGAATTGCCCACCCAGGGCTTCTATAGTTTTCTTGGCATGATACAACCCCATACCACTACCATTTTTCTTTTGATAGCTAAAACCTTTTACAAAAATTTTACTCATTATTTCTTGTGGAATGCCACAACCTTGGTCTTCAATAAACAAAACAATATCTTCACCGCTACCAAAGAGCTGTATAAATACACTCCCCTCAAGACCATTATAAGACTCTACCGCATTATTAAGTACATTAGATACAACTCTCATTAGTTCTGATTCTTCTGCTTTTACAAATAAATCATAAGAGTTTTCATCTAAGTCCCATTTAAAATCAATTTTTTCATGATTGTGAAATTGAATACTTTTTTCATGAACTAAGTTTTCAATAGCTGAGCACAAGTGAACAGAATCATATTTTTTTTCTATGACCTTAGAACGATTTAAAAGATCATTAGCAATTTCATTAATTCTTTTAGTACTTCGTGCAATCATTTTAATAGCTTCAGGAGATTTATCATCCTTATTCTTTAAAATTGATAAGGACATATTTAGGGCTGATAGTGGAGACCGTATATCATGAGCTACTTGCCTAGCAATATCTAATAGTACTTGATTCTTCTGTTTCTCTTTTAATCTGTTACTAAAAGACCTTAAACTAAATGTAAAATCAACGTAAGATTCAGCTATAGTTTTTAACTCCCTAAATTTAAAACTTTTTTTACTATTTACAACCGGCAGTTCACCTAATTTAAGTTTCTGACTGCCGGCCAGAAAACTTTGTGTTAAATCTTCAACGGGTTGAATAATGTTTCTAGAGACAACATAATAAATACCCACAGATAACAAGATAATAATAAATACTCCAGCAGCACCTACTTTTAACCATGTAGAAAAAATATTTTTTAAAACCGGCATGTTATCAATTGAAATTTTTGCGTACAAATTATTATCAAAACCATCAATTTTAATAAATTGATTTGAATTTTTTATTATTTTGTTTTGCGTATCCAAACCTAAATTAATAACAGATCCAGTAGCCAATGAAAGCTTGTGTAAGGAATCATCCTCCAAAGGAAGGCCTAGATCAATATATCCAATCACCGTACCAAAAAGCTCTAGTGATGTTATATAACCAACATGTATGGAATTATTGTCATAAAAGAGTCTTAGTTGCTCATTTTTTAATTCTTCTTGTTCAATAGGCAAAACTCTTAAACTAGATAAACCCGTGTTTTGCTTTAATATCGACAAATAATCAGAAACAATAGATTCTTCTTTGAGATCATTCTTTAATAAAATTTTTCCCGATAGTTCACTATCGTTTTTAAACAACTTAGATAGTTGAATTAACTTTGCTTTTTTTAAATCAATATTTGAATGGACCAAAGCTTCAATGAGTTTAACCTCTCTTTGGCTAATCAGATCCTGATTGTTATTATACGATCCAATAATTATTCCAGAAAAAATTAACATCATAAAAATTGTTGTTAGTATAGATGTAATAGTTAAATATTTTTTAAGTGTCATGATTTAACCTTTTGTCCTTAATTTTGTTGAGAATTTTAAATGTTATGAAATCTTCTATTCTTTTGCCGCTTGGCAGCTTATAGATCCCAAACTCTTCGGCAATAGCTGCGTTGTGCTTCCACCTGATGGAACTAAACCAGCCAATGTAATCTTCACCAACAACTTTTTGCATTAACTGCGCAGACATCCTCAGCTTAGCTCTTTGCTGTTTTAGGGTAGGTTCAAACTCCCCAGAAGTATAAGTATCTAAAGTGTTCGTTGTATCTTTCTTGGGTATAAATTCTTTTGTAATCCAAAAAGCTAACTCATCCATGTGTTTAAATGCATATCTCCAGCCCCTTAAAGTGACTTCCATAAACTTAACAACAAGTTCTGTATTCTGATCTATAAAATCGCGTTTAGCGTAAAACAGACTACCATATAAAGTATAACCATAATTGGACACAGGGAAAACTCTAACTGGCATCCCTAATAAAGCTAAATTCGTGGGCATTTTAGATAACCAACCAATAGCGGCATCAAACTTTTTATATTCAAACCCACGCTTTACAAATTCAGGAGTAGGATATTCTGTTTTTATAAAACTAACTTCTTCTGGACGAATACCTACTTTTTTTAATACAACGTCATAGTATTGTTTATCTGACTCTCGCCAATAACTGAGCGTTTTACCTCTCAAATCTTCAACTCTTTTTATGTTTGATTTTTGGCTGACAACAATACAATTTGGTACATTTTGAAATTTTACAGCAAAACTTTGAAAATCATAACCTTCTGAAACGGCTCTCATAAAATGGTGTTCAGATTTTAAGCCTATATCAATTTTTCCTTGATCCATTAACTTGTTTGTTTGCTCTTGTTTATTGTGTAACTTTAAATCAATTCCAGCTTCTTTAAACCACCCCATTTTTTGCGCAACTAATATACCTGCATATTCAGAGTTTATCTGCCACCCTAAATCTAGGTTGAGTGTTCTTAGTTTATTTGATGCATAAGTGGGCGCGCTCAATAACTGCAAAAATAATACAAGCCATTTAAAATAGATAAATTTTTTGATGTAAATATTCATATACTCCCTCTTGTCATGGGGAGTTCAAAATAAGATCCAGTTTAAATTGAGTGGTTTTAATAACTTACAAATCTTGGAAGATTTGTTTTATAAATAAATAACAAAGAGGTTTAACAACTGACCAATTTTTAGACATCCAGTTCCCCTTATATTCGGTTGCTAAACGGCTGACATTTCTGCCTGGGCAGAATGGCCTTCGGTTAAGATGAACTATACATTTAGATGTTTATTTTAGGAGGTAAATTACTACTTCCAGCAGATAGGATAAGTTATGTTGGCCTTTACATCCTGATAGGGCCTTTCTCAATGCCGTCGTGGCATTGAGAGTTGTTTGTTTTTTTATTTTTTTACCATTTTATTTTTTTTGTGCTTGACTAGGTTTTTGCGCTTCATATTTTCCATATATAAAGTTTAAACTATCAACTCCACTTAAAAAGTTGAGTTGCCTCTAGAACGCCTCGCTGTGGCGGTTTTCATAGCTTTTAGAACCATAACATAAATCACTTGATCCATCTAGAAAACAAGCTTTCTAAAACCTATGGTATAAAGTTTTTGCGAGTAAAATTATTTACGACTGTCGCAATATTGCCAGATTTGAAAATGATTTTGCGACCGAAGCTAGTTTAACGATTGAAAATCATATCCAATGCATATTTTTTTTATAAGGAGCAGTTATGAGTTTTAAAAATCTACGACAAGCCAAAAGATCTTTGACCTTAAAAGATTTTCGCCATCTACATAGTAAAGCCGAAGAAGCCGTCGCCGATTTAAATAAATCAGAACTGCAATTGATTAAAATATTGCAATTAATAGAAAGTAATATGGTCGATCGGTGGTGTGGTTACAACTCTCTGTTTGAA
>JAGRAE010000167.1 GCA_020435005.1 Bdellovibrionales bacterium | reverse complement strand
GCCCTCGAACAAACATCACCTGACTTACTCTTGCTCGATTTAATGTTGCCTGGAGTAGATGGTTTAGAGATTTGTCGAAGAGTAAAACAATCCAGTCAAAAAAAACACATCCCAATAATAATGGTGACAGCTAAGGGTGAAGAACATGATGTGGTAAGAGGTTTAGAGTTGGGTGCAGATGATTATGTGTCCAAACCTTTTAGCCCGAAAGTATTAATTGCAAGGTCAAAAGCAGTTATTCGTCGAGGTAAAAACCCGATAGAAAACGAAGAGGGTTTGATTGATCGTGAAGGACTTTTTATACATCCGGGTCGACATGAAGTTAAAATTGATAATGAGAAAATTGAGTTAACTAATTCAGAATTTCAAATTTTACATTTTTTATCAAGACGACCAGGTTGGGTATTTACACGCTCACAAATAGTAGATGCAATCCATGGTGAAAATTATGCGGTTACAGATCGTTCAATTGATTTTCAGATGGTAGGTTTGAGAAAAAAACTAGGAAGACTAGGAGCCTATATAGAGACTGTTCGTGGAGTAGGTTATCGTTTTAAAGAAATTGAATAACGTATTATTTTCTTTAAAAGGGCTTTATTGACAAGACTAAAAGCAGAAAGTAAAGCCTACTTATGAAGCAAAAGCCTTTGTTTTGGCAGTTATTTCCTGCCTTTTTATTTTTAATGTCCACCAGTTTAATAGCCTTCTTTTTATTGGCTTATAGACCATTTAACCAGCACCTAATTAATCAAGCTAAAAGTTCATTGAGAAATCAATTAGTCATAGCCAAAGAAAGCATACTTCAAAATCCTGATATAAATTTAGTAAAATTAAATGAATTATTTAAGGCATGGGATGAACGTGCCCATATGAGACTTACCTTAATCGAGGAAAATGGAAAAGTCTTGCTGGATACGCAAAAATCACCAACAGTTATGGAACTACATAATGATCGGCCAGAAATTCTATCCGCTATAAAATCAGGGCAAGGATTTTCAATAAGAAAGAGTGAAACTTTAGGCACAGATTTAATGTATGCAGCTATTTTACTTAGAAGAGAGCCTAATAGTTGGATACTACGAGCTTCGCTTTCAATGGACGATATTAAAAGTGAAGTCTATGCTATTTATGCCAAACTTTTTGTAGCTGGTGGATTTATTTTGGGTTTCGTAGCTTTGATTAGTTATTGGCTATCGAGGAAAGTCAGCCGTCCATTAGAATCTATGAAATATCAAGCAGAAAAGATTGCCAGTGGAGACTTCACAGGAAGAGTTAAGCTAAAAAGTACAGACCCCTACGAAGTCTTTAAATTAGGAATGGCAATGAATGAAATCGCCATTCAATTGGATCATAGAATTGAAACAATTTTAAACCAAAAAAATGAAAGGGATGCAATTTTAGCCTCGATGGTAGAAGGCGTTTTGGCTGTTGATCCGGATCAATTTATTGTTCATCTAAATAAATCTGCTGCTGTTATTTTAGATATTAATTGGATACAGGCTGTTGGTATGAGTATACATGAAGCCATTCATATTCCTGAATTACAAGAAGTTATACAAAGTTCATTAAAAAAAGACGTACCAGAAGAAATTGATATAACAGTTAATATTAAAAATAAAGAAATTATACTAGCTATAAAAACTAGTCCGCTAAGGTCTGCAGCTAATAAAAAGTTAGGTGTAGTTGTTGTATTTAATGATATCACTCATGTTAGAAAATTAGAGAGCCATCGACGAGATTTTGTAGCCAATGTGTCACATGAGCTTCGTACCCCTTTAACATCTATAAGGGGCTTTGCGGAAACATTAATCGGAACACAAGTTGGAGAAGATGAGCAAAAAAAGTTTCTTGAAATTATCCATCGACATGCTCAACGTTTAGGCGAGATTATTGAAGATTTGTTGGCTTTGTCAAATTTAGAAAAAGATACGGAAGCCAATGAAATTGAATTATATGATCAATTAATATGGCCATCACTTGAGGCGGCCAAAGACATGTTGCAATTAAAGGCTGCTAAATTAGGTGTCAACATAGATATAGAGGGCGATCCCAGTTTAAGAACTCTTATTAATTCCCAACTTCTTGAACAGGCAGTGGTCAACTTAGTAGATAATGCTTTAAAATATAGTTCTGAAGGTGGAGTCGTAAAAATACAGCTAAATGAAAAGGCAAATAACATAGAAATAATTGTACTTGATGAGGGGCAAGGAATTGCCCCTGAGCATTTACCACGACTGTTTGAACGCTTTTATAGAATCGATAAAGCTCGAAGTCGTCAACTTGGGGGAACAGGTTTAGGTCTTTCAATTGTTAAACATGTTGCCATTGCTCACAGAGGAAAAGTAAATGTAGAAAGTGAGTTAGGGAAAGGTTCAAGGTTTTGCATTGAAATTCCAAAAGAAAATGGGCAAATGACAATGGATTTTGTGAATGCGTAATTTTTGTTCTCAAAAGATTCCGCGACCGATAGGTGATTTTCAATTCCTACAAAACAAACAAGAGCCTATTTATTTGGAAATTGGAGCTGGAACCGGTGACTTTGCTTTGAATTGGGTGAAAAAGAATTCCAATGACTACTTTATTGCAATTGAGAAAACATCCGAAAAATTTAAAAAATTTATTAATAAATATGAGGCGGCAGGCTCTCCATCACAACTAATTCCGGTTCATGCTAATGCTATTAATTTTATAGCTCATTTTGTGAAAGAAAATTCTGTAAAGAAAATTTTTATAAATTACCCCAATCCTTATCCAAAAAAATCTCAAGCTAATAAGCGATTTCACAACATGCCATTTATGAGTTTTTTGTTCACAAGACTAATTAATGATGGTGAGATTGAATATGCAACCAATTTGGAAAGTATAGCCAAAGAGGCTACAAGTTTACTAACAGAAAAATGGAACTTTGATATTATGAAATGTAAAAAAATATTAGATGTAAACCTTGCCTCATCTGCATTTGAAAAAAAATATCTAGAACGTGGTGAAATTTGTTATCGCTTACAATTCAAAAAAAAATAGAATTTCTAAATAATTAATCTCTATATGTTTTCCATATGTAAGGGGAAGGTGTAGGATAAAATCCATGGTCTAAAAATAACTTTGACCACCAATTATAATCTTCGCAAATATTTAACTTTAAATCCATTATGTCTTCTCCAAAGCCTCTGTATCCACCATAATGTGAAAAGAGATAACAGTTATCTTTTATTAATGGTAATAGTTTTTTTATTTCAGATAGATGAAGAAATTGAAAACAACTTGAAAAAATTAAATCAAAAAATTGTCCTTTTTCGTATATTTGGGGGAACATAATACTTACATCACCCCAAAAAGTTTTATCTGTGTAGTTTGGTAATACATTATTAAATGCAAACTGACTTATTTCAATTCCTCTGGCTTTTATTTTATTTATTTCAAAATAGTTTAAAACTTCTCCAGTTGCTGAACCAAAGACTAGGGCTGTTGAAACATTTTTTTCTATTAATGAAAGCGCTGGAACTAAGTGAGGTACAAAACTGAGTTTGTCCCAAGAATTAACATAAGATTCAAAGCATTTACTGTCTTCATTGAAGAAATATTTTTCAAAATATTCTTGTTCAAATTGTGAGAGAGGTAAATCAGCCATTAAAAGTTTCCATTTTCAGTGTAGCTTAAAGATACCTTTATTTTGTATAACTGTAATATTTTTTTTAGAATCTAGACTAACTAATTATTCAATTATTTTTGAAACTCTGGAGGGCTTGATGGTGGATCTTCCGGGATTTGCCCTGGTATTGGAATTGTTGGAATATCTGGCTTAGGTATTTCTGGTGGAATATCTGGCGGATTTTCTGGGACTTGTCCTGGAATAGGTTCTGGTTTTGTTTCGGGTTTAGGAAACTCTTGAGGTGGATTTGTACTCGGATTACTGTCAGGTTTCGGTTTTTCAAACTTTTTATCAATCATTTTTTTTCTCCATAATTTAAATCTAAAAGAATAGGTACCCAGGTGACAAATAAACCAGCAAGTAAGGGCCCTAGAAATAGTCCTGGCATACCAAGCATTATCATCCCACCCAAGACCATCAAAAAAGCTATAAATGGATGAATTTTTACTCCAGCACGTATTATGAATGATTTGACAATATTATCAGAAATTCCCGCAATAATACCGGCAACAAGCCAGCCAGTGCCTAACCACATTTTATCGGTAAAGAAATAAAAAAGTGCTAATGTAATGCTTACAGGTGCTGTACCAACAATTGGTATAAATGAGAGTAGAAAAACAGAAAAACCAATTAAAAAAATTTTATCAGTACCCAATATTAAAGCGGATAATGAAAAAATAAATGCTTGAAATAAACCACCAATTACATTGGTTTGAATTACAGTTTTACTACTGAGTCTAAGAGCTTTGATTAACTTTTCCAATTTTTCTTTAGTAAAAGGGGTATATTTTTTCACAAAAAACTGTACTTTTTGTTTTTCTGCCAAAAAAAAGTAAACAGATACTAAAACTAAAACCATACTTAAACCTATTTGGGGTGCTTTTTGTAAAAAGTTTTGGATAAGTTTTAACGTAAAGCCACCTATATTTTGAGCGACAATTCCTATTAACCTTGTAAGTTGTGCTCCACTAAGCCCGAGAAAATCAAAGTTTATAATCAACCTTTCTATGAAAGATAATTCGTTGACCTCTCTGTTCTTTAAAAATTCCAACAAAGCCTCTGATCCTCTGACAATAAGTGTGATAGAAGGTCCAAGGATTATGAAAGTAAAGAAAATTACTATGATAAATGCAGAAATTTTTTCTCCCATATATTTAGCTGACATTTTTTGATGAAGAGGTTCCAAAACAAATGCAAATATAACAGCTAACATCAAGGGCATAATAAAAGGTAGAAGTAAGTAGCCGAAACCCGCAAATACACAAGCCAACAAGATATTGTTGGCTATTTGCTTTTTAGTAATATTCATGTTCATCTCTCAAATTTGTGACTTTAGTCTAACACTAAATTTAATAAATTGATGATTAGTTATTATCTAATAATTTTATAGAATTTAATTACTTACTTAATTAATAAGGTGTTTTAAGACGTTTAGATTGGTAAACATATAAATAAAGTGTTTCTAATTATAAACAAAAAGTAATCATATTGTGCAAATTCAATTGTTCGTTAAAATCTAATTAGTTTATTTCAATTTGAAAATCATTAAACAATTAAGCATATTTTCATTGAAGTTAAGTATAACTCTAAAAGGAGCAAAAAATATGTATATAAAACAATTACTATTAAGTGTGATCACATTGCTTGTGTTTTCATATGGTCTAGCACAAGAAGAATATCCAGAACCTCCAAGCCCAACCGGACCGCAAGAAAGAATTTATGAAAAAGCAGGTTTAGGAAGTTATATTCCTTACGCAAAATCAGGTGTTGTGGAGTTAGGTGGATCAATGAGTTTTGTAACAGCAAACGAGTTTGATCAATTTACACTAAGCCCATCAGTGGGTTGGTTCTTTGCTGATAATCTACAACTTTCAGCGATAGCTTCTTATCACCAGGTTTCTACAGGAACAGACAATCTTATATATTGGACCGCATTGCTAGAACCAAGTTACCATCTGCCTTTTAATAATACTACTTTTGGATTTGCAGGTCTTGGATTGGGTGTTGCACATGCAGATGAAATAGGTAGTGGAACTGCGATTCAGCCACGAGTTGGTGCCAATTTTTTAATCGGGCGTTCAGGTATTTTAACCCCCTCTGTGTTTGTTGCTTACAATACAATTGATTCTTTTACGGTTAGGGGAGTTAGTTTACTCACCGTAAATAGAATGGCAGGTTTTAATATTGGGTATACAGTGATTTGGTAACCTATGAATGAAAAGCTTAGTCCAAATTTAATAATGAATCGAATAAAATTAAACTGGACCAATATTACTCTTATCCTACTGTTAATACTTGTTGTTACATTACTTGTTACTCAATTTAACAAAAGACCTTTCCAGACGAATAAAAATGTAATTTGGATGGAAAGGTCTACCAGTGAAAAAGCAACTGATAATTTAGATATAGATTTTGATTTTAGTAAACTAAATGATGCTTTTGTGAAGTTAGCTAAAAATTTATCTCCATCAGTTGTAAATATTTATACTAGTACTAAATTTGAATCACCAAATAGACAAAGAGATTTTAGAGCTCCAGATGACGAATTATTTCGTCATTTTTTTGGTCCACTTTTTAATTTAGACCAACAATTTCCTTTTATATTGCCGAAGGAATCAACAACTCTGGGTTCGGGATTTATAATTAATGAAAATGGAGTATTAATTACGAATTCACACATTATTAGAAACATGGGGCAGGTAGCTAATAAAATAATGATTAAATTTAAAGGGCAAAAAGGCAAAGGATTTCCAGCAAGCGTAGTGGGATTAGATGTGAGTACTGATATTGCCGTTTTAAAGCTTGAGAAAGCACCAGCTAAAGTCAAACCAGTTTACTTAGGGCACAGTAAAGATATACAAGTTGGCGAGTGGGTAATGGCAATTGGAAATCCTTTTGGACATTCTAATACCGTCACTGTAGGAATAGTTAGCGCTCTAGGAAGAGAATTGCATAGTTTAGAATCAAGAAATGACTTTATACAAACATCAGCAAATATTAACCCAGGAAATTCTGGTGGTCCTTTATTTAATATGAAGGGCGAAGTAATAGGTATTAATGCAGCTATTGACCCACGTGCTCAAGCTATAGGTTTTGCTATACCAATTGATTTATCCAAGAATGTAATCACACAACTTATAGAAAAAGGTGAGGTGACAAGAGGCTGGTTGGGAATAGAAATTACAGATATAACAACTGAAATTAAAGAGCTATTAAAAGTTCCAGTGACTACAGGTGTTGTTGTTTTAAGTGTAGGCAAAGGGACTCCAGCAGAGAATTCAGGCATAAAGGTCTATGATGTAATTGTTGCGATTGATGACAAAAAAATAGCTACGGCTAGGGAGTTATCACAAGAAATCGCACATACAAAACCAGGTAAAATAATAGATATAAATCTTTACAGAGAATCAAATAAGAAAAAAATTAAAGTTATGGTGGGGAAGACAACTGAACAACAAAAACTAGAAAGTAGAGTGCTAAGTTC
>JAGRAE010000166.1 GCA_020435005.1 Bdellovibrionales bacterium | reverse complement strand
GGCGATTTCGCTATTGACGGGCAAATCATGGAAGATACTTATGTGTTTTCAGCGATAATTTCTAATCAAACAGTAAAGGTTGAAAATGTGTTTTTCAATGAAATTGGAAAAGCAGAGGCGTTATTGGGGACGCTACTGGTGGGTTATCAATGGATGTGGGAACATTTTAATATAAATTTAGCAGGAGGCATAAATACAGCTATCAGCGAAAAATATTCCTTTGAAAATGTAACTGGTGTAGATGATAGTGATGTAGATGGAATAAGCACAGGGTTTGCTCTTGAGTTTGGAATGGGGATTGCTTTTTAAAGCAATCCTTTTAAAATGGATATGAAAAAGGAGATGTGGTGTGTTTTTAAAGCTATTATTAATACCTTTTATTGCGATTTCTATATTGTGGGCTCAAAGTGAGGAAAATATGCCCGACATGAGCCAAGTTAAAGAGATGGTGACTATAAAATGGGAGCCAGCGGGCAAAAATATACGCGTTTTTCTAACGGGTTATGAAGCGGCGAAGATTAAATTTCACGATATGTATATTGAAGCCAGCTATGGCATTGGTGACTTTAAAAAGAACTTAACAGTCAATCGTAAGAGCGACTCATTTTTAATAGCTAACCCTAAATCATACAAAGATATAAAGTTAAAAGTTAAAGTAAAAGATGAAGAAGCTTTTGATTACGACATTAAGCTAAAATAGGGCGTTTAATTGACAGTTAAAAAGCAACTTTCAATAGAATTTTTAGGAGCCGCAAAAACGGTTACTGGGAGTAGAATACTCGTAAAGTATAATGGGTATCAATTTCTTATCGACTGTGGACTTTTTCAGGGACCAAAGCAAATCAGAATTAAAAATTGGGAAGACTTTATTGATGCCGATAAAATCCACTCAGTTATACTAACTCATGCTCATATAGATCATTCGGGTTATTTGCCCAAATTTGTAAAAGAGGGATTTAGAGGAAAAGTTTTTGCCTCCGCGGGCACAGTTGATTTGTGTAAAATACTTTTAACTGATTCGGCACACTTGCAAGAAGAAGACGCAAAGTATTTAAACAAAAAAAGGGCTACTCATTTTCATCCAGCCAAACCTCTGTACACTGTTGAGGATGCTGAACAAGCTATATCGTTACTAGTTCCCGTTTCAAAAGATGAATGGCATGAATTAACAGAGGGGATAAGTTTTCGTTTATTAAGGTCTGGACATATTTTAGGTTCTACATTTGTGCAGTTGTCTTACACAACAGGAAATGGGCAAAAAATTATAACATTTAGTGGGGATATTGGGCATGATCGTCAAAATGTCATCAAGGGTCCTGTTATAATTAAAGAATCAGATGTGTTGATTTTAGAAGGAACTTATGGCGATCGTGTACAATCTAAAGTAGATGCCGCAGATGAATTAGAACCTATTATCAAAAGTACACTCAATAGGGGAGGAGTTGTTGTTATTCCCGCTTTTGCTGTAGGAAGGGCTCAAGAAATTTTATTCTTAATCTCAAAGTTAGAGCGTGAAAAAAGAATCCCTTCTGTTCCCGTATATCTGGACAGTCCGATGTCCATTAATGCCACAGATATTTATATGAAATACCGTGATGAATTAAGATTGACATTCAACGGTGATCATTTTGATTACCCCCTTTGTCCACAGCAATTTCAGGCGGTGAGAAGTGTCGATGAATCAATGCTCGTAACTATGCAAGATGGTCCTTTTATTGTAGTTTCCGCAGCGGGCATGTTAACTGGGGGCAGAATTCTTCACCATTTAAGAAAACGCTTACCAGAGGCAAAAAACTCAGTAATTTTTGTTGGCTTTCAAGTAGAAGAGACGAAAGGTCGACTTCTTCAGCAGGGTTTGCCTAAAATCCGCATCCATAAGCAATTAATCGATGTAGAAGCAGAAATTCATAGTATTAGTTCCTTGTCTGCCCATGGTGACTCGAATGATATAATTGACTGGGTTCGTCGATTTAATAAAAAGCCAAGTATAATTTATTTAAATCATGGAGAGCCAGCCGCATTAAATGCACTTAAATATAGACTGGAAACAGAGCTGGGATTAAAGGTAGAAGTACCAGATCAAGGTGGTAAATACATTATTGAATAGGGGAAGTTATGAGTTCAATAAAAAGAGTGAAAGAAATTAATGTCGATGAATATACAACGCCAAGCCCTGTCTTTGTTAGCCCTGATGACAATTTATTAACGGTAAAAAACTTACTTACTGAAAACGGTATTCGGCATATGCCAGTAATTAAAAATAAGGAAGTTGTCGGTATTTTAAGTGATAGAGATGTTAAATTAATAGAGTCTTGTTTTGAAGATATCAGCACTCTTAAGGTCGATTATGTTATGACGCCAGATCCTTACACGGTGCTTCCAGATACGCCCCTAGACGAAGTGGTGTATAATATGTCCAAACAAAAGATTGGCAGTACAATCGTTAAATCTGATGAAGATGAATATATTGGCATATTCACGTCTACGGATGCCTTGAATGCATTATTGGAAGTTTTAAGGGGAGACGTGTAGCTCTCCAACGAGACATTAAGTCGCATCTAAAAATAAAACTTACCATTTTTTACTCTTTAATAGTTGTTAAATTCAGCTATCTTCTTCATTGAATGGCACACAGCTTGCTCTCAAATATTTTGAGGATTTGTTATGAAAGCAATTCATTTTACCTACGAAGATACAGATATTTTGCCCTATGTTAGTGTGGGTGAGCCTGTGTGGCGTGTCTGGAGAAAAATGAAGAGGCTAGGTGTTCAATACTTAGCCGTTGTAAATGGTCGAGCTCTGATGGGTATTGTTCGTGAAAGAGACATTCGACTTATTTCACAAATTCATGGCGGTGAAAGTGCAGATGTGGCTGAGATTATGCAAGTCGAACCCTTAATGTTTAAGGAAAATGACGAGGTTTCGCAGTTATTTACAGCTATTTGCCAAGAGAAAGCCGATGTATTCGTTTTAGTCAATGATAAGAATCAAGCTTTAAAGGTTATAACTGTTTTTGATGTTTTAAAGTATGTTTCACTCTTTTCCTCCAAAAACGATTGGGGAAGTCTAAAAAAAATGTTGAATTTTACTAGAGAAGCGTGACAAAATAACCCATATTTGCACTTGGAGGGATAAGTTGGCACATTTTAAGGGTAATATTGTCGTTGTAGATGATGATAATGAAATGAGATCTATGTTAACTGATTTTTTAGTTCATAGAGACTATGACGTTAAGTCCTATCCCAATGCGAAACTAGCTATTGAAGCCTTGTTAACCAATAAACTCAATTTTATCGATCAGAATCAGCCCGATGTAATAATAACTGATTTAGCAATGCCTGAAATGGATGGCTTAGAATTTATTCAAAATTTAAAACCCCATTATCCTGAATTGCCCGTTATATTAATTACCGCATATGGCTCCATAGACACTGCGGTGGAGGCCACTCGAAAAGGGGCCTATGCCTATGTGGTAAAACCATTTAAATTAAATGAATTCGAAGTGACAGTTGAAAAGGCTCTTAGTCATCATAATCTAATAAAAGAAAATGTGGTATTGAGAGAAGAAGTCAATAAAAGTTGGTCACAGGGAAAAATCATTGGCAAAAGCAAGGCCATGCAACAGGTCTTTGAAGTGGTAGCTCGAGTTTCAAAAGCCACAGCGAATATATTAATTACGGGAGATAGTGGAACGGGAAAAGAATTAGTGGCCCGATCTATACATGAGAATGGACCAAGAAAAAATAAACCATTTGTTGCCATCAATTGCACAGCGATTCCAGACACTCTTTTAGAAGCGGAACTTTTTGGTTATGTTAAGGGGGCCTTTACTGGGGCAATGAGTGATAAGAAAGGTTTGTTTGAAGAGGCGCAACAAGGGACGTTATTTTTAGACGAAATTGGTGATTTAAATTTAAATCTTCAAGCAAAATTATTGCGAGTTTTACAAGAAAAGGAGATTAAACCAGTAGGTAGTACAAAGTCTAAAAAAGTAGACGTAAGAATTATTACCGCAACTCATCAAGATTTAAGAGCTTTGGTTAAAGAGGGAGAATTTAGAGAGGACTTGTTCTATAGGTTGAGCGTGATACCTTTACATGTGCCTTCACTGCAGCAGAGAAAAGAAGACATCCCTCTACTTGCTAATTTTTTCTTAAAAAAATATGCTACTTTAAATTCATCGCCAGTTAAAAGTTTTAGTTCTCAAGCATTAGACAAATTAATAAATAATGTTTGGGAAGGAAATGTTCGTGAATTAGAAAATTTAATCGAAAGAACTGTGGTGTTATGTGATAAAGAAATTATTGGTATTGAAGATATTATATTACAAGATGAAGAAGGAATAGAAAATCTATATCAAGAAGCTGTTACGGATTGGCCAACTCTTGAAGAATTAGAAAGAAGATATATTTTAGCAGTGCTAGATAAAGTCGGTGGGCGAAAAGAAAAAGCTTCGCAAATATTAGGCATCAATCGCCGGACGTTATATAGAAAAGAGTTAGAATATAGATCAGTGAGACATTAATGGATTTTAGTGAAGCTCTAAAGCCTTCATCTTCCGAATTTGAGGCGCAAAAATTTGCCCTTGATCGGGCTTCCATAGTAGCTATTACAGATAGAAAAGGATTTATTACTTATGTAAATCAAAAATTTTGTGAAATCTCACAATATTCACAAAATGAGCTTATCGGCAATATTCATAGCCTTATTAATTCAAGTTATCACTCCTCTGAATTCTTTAAAGTCATGTGGAAAACCATTGCTGCAGGTAAGGTTTGGAAAGGTGAAATTTGCAATAAAGCTAAAGATGGTAGTTTATATTGGGTTGATACAACCATTGTTCCCTATCTTGATGAAAATGGGGTGCCCAATAAATATGTCGCTATTCGCAACGATATTACTGACAAAAAGTTAGCTGAGAAGCAATTAGCACTTGAAAGAGCGAGGGTTATTCAATCGGAAAAAATGGCTTCTTTAGGGCTCTTGGCTTCTGGTATAGCTCATGAAATTGGTAACCCTCTAGGGGCGTTACGTGGCCGTTTAGAGATGTTAGAAATGTTGTTAAATGGCAATGAGACTAATATAGAGAGAATGTTAGAAGCTATTAAAATTTCAATTGGTTTAACCGACAGAATCAATCGCATAATAAAAGCCTTAAGGGCTTATTCTAGGGATGGTTCTAAAGATCCATATATGCCATTTGAGTTAACATCTCTTATTTTAGATATTTTGGAGCTGACTGCTGAAAAAAGTCGCAAACGAAATATTGAGATACGTAAAAAAGGTCTTGAAAAAGAGCTTATCATTGAAGCTCGCGAGACAGAGATTGGTCAGGTCTTAGTCAATTTGTTAAGTAATGCTTATGATGCTATAGCTAACTTGGAAGAAAAATGGGTGGAAGTATCTATAGAAAATCAAGACGATTTTATTGAGATTTATGTAATGGATAGCGGAAAGGGAATTGATGAAGAGCTAACTAACAAGATATTTGATCCTTTTTTTACAACTAAAGAAGTTGGTAAAGGTACAGGTTTAGGCTTGAGTATATGCAAGACTATTATAGAATCACATAAAGGTGATTTTTATATAGATAAAGAGGTTGCGAATACAAAATTCGTGATCAGATTGCCAAAAAGACAAAAGAAACCCTAGGGGGCAAAATGAAGCAACTGAGTATGTTTATAATATTTACTTTTATAGTATCCTGTACAAGTAAAAACGCAAAAAATGAAAATGGGAACTGGCCTGATAATATGCAAAAGCTAGCGGCCACTTTAACTGATTTATTACCTTTTGTTTACAATCAAGAAAAATTTGAAGACCCTTCCAATAAGGAAGCTGTTAAAGGGAAAATGAAAAAATTCTTTGAGGCCTCTCATAAAATACCCAAAGAAAGAGCTGTTGAACTATTAGGCAAAGACCCTTTAGTAAATATGAGTATTGAAAGTTTAGAGAGGGAAGTGGCGAGTGCCATAAGTTCATTTGAACGTGGTAACTATAGATATTCTCGTCACTTACTTCAACATACGCTCAATTATTGTTTTGCTTGCCACACAAGAAATCAAATTGGCCCTAAGTATGATTATTGGGATTTGAAAAATATTGATACAGGGGATATGAACGTTATCCAAAAATCACAGGTTATGGTAGCGACTCGACAATTTGATAAAGCTAAAGAGATTCTACAATCTAATTTATTAACCGGCACACAAAGTTCTGAAAATCCTTATTTCAAAGAGCAAGCCATCAAACAATATTTATCAATTGTGGTCAGAGCTGAAGAATCACCGCAAAATGGTTATAAATTTGTTAAAGACCTTATGGGAAAAGTTACACTTCCTATTTATTTGTCAAGAAATCTAAAAAGTTGGGAAGATTCTTTCCTTGACTGGTTAGGTGAAAAGAAAGCTAATAAGAATAGTTTGAATCATGCTAAAAAGCTGATTGAAAGCGCTGATATTATTCACACAGGTGCTGATTCAGATAGCAAATATGTGGACTACTTAAGAGCCAGTACTCTATTGCACCAGGAGCTAGGAAAAAATATAACTAAGAAAAATAGAGCCGAAGTTCTTTACTATTTAGGAGTTGTCTATGGATTATTAAGTGACTCAGGCTTTTGGGAACTTCCAGATGTGTATTTTGAAAGTTGTATAAGAGAATTGCCAAAAAGTCAGTTGGCAAAAGCATGTTATTCGCGTTATGAACAAGATATCATAGTTGGTTATTCTGGAAGTGCAGGAACTTTTATTCCAACGGATGAGAGAAAAAAATTAACTATGTTAAAAGAATTAGCCGGATATTAAAGTAAAAGTGAGGTTTTTGTGGCAAAGTTAAATATTGTTTGGGCGTTTGATCCCTATTCTGATATCAAAGAAACTTGGCAAGCAACTTTAGGGCTTATTGACAATATAAAGAACGAAAATGATGTAACAATTCATCCATACTATGTATTGAGTCAGGAAATGGTTCATTGGGTGTCTAATATAACTCCACCAAAACTCGAATTGATACTTCCTAAAGTTGAAGAAGCTATGGGCGATAGGATCCAGACTTTTAATAGGGCTGACTTTGAAAAACCAAAAGTTATTATTTCTGATGGTTTTTCAACGAGGGAAGATGTAGATGTTTTAAATAAAACAATTCAATCCATTCAACCAGATTTAGTAGTACTACATACACATCAAAGAAAAGGTATTTCTAGATTTTTTATGGGGAGTTTTACAGAGAGCTTTTTATTAAAGTC
>JAGRAE010000165.1 GCA_020435005.1 Bdellovibrionales bacterium | reverse complement strand
AATTTAACACTTTTTACTTCTTTTCGTGGAATTTATGAGCCTTTTAATTATAACCTTAAGATAATAGGTTTTGATACATGGGAAGGTTTTCCAAAACTTGATGAAAAAGATGGAGCAAAGCTCAAAGAAGGTGATTATGCTACTGCTAAAAATTATGACGAATATTTAAATCAGTTGCTTGATTACCATGAAAGTTTTAGTCCAATTTCACATATTAAAAAATTTGAACTTATTAAGGGTGATGCAACGGTAAAGAGTAAAGAATATTTTGAAAAACACCCTGAAACTATTGTTGCTTTAGCGTATTTTGATTTCGATATTTATTTGCCGACTAAAGAATGCTTGCTGACAGTTAAAGAACATATGCCAAAAGGGGGGATTATTGCCTTTGATGAACTCAATTGCTCTGATTTTCCTGGTGAAACAATAGCCATGAATGAAGTTTTTGGCATTAAAAATGTGGAGCTAAAAAGGTTGCCTTATGCTCCACTGTGTTCATACTTTGAAGTAAAATAATTGATAGTTGTATTCGCAATTTTTACAATAAATTGTCTTTACTAATTTTAGTAAAAGCTTTTGTATTGTGTTTAATTCTTTTGCCGATCAGTTTTTTCCAGTCCTTGGCAGGAATCCCATGACAAGGACGTAAAAAGCAAAGGTCTTCAATCTGAATAGTGTGCCCTTCTGGTAAATCCTTATTAAAATAAACAGCCCTTCTAAATGAAGTAACATGACCAGACTCAATTTCGCTTTTTGTTGGTTGCTTTAGTGGTGACCCTAATTGTTTTTGGATACGTAGTCCGTCGGTGTAAAGTTGATCAATTTCATCTTTGGTAAAAGAAACTAAGTGGTCGCGAAAAGTTTTTCCTTCTCTTGAATCTGTAAAGTGAACCTCAATTATTTTAGCGCCCAGAGCAATAGAAGTCATTGCTGCCAAAGTATCTAATGAGTGATCAGAATATCCTACTGTGACTTCTGGAAACAACTCTTGGTACTTTCTTATTGTCTTTAAATTTATATCTTCGTCAGGTGTAGGATACATAGAATTACATTGAAGGACGGCTAAATTGTCTGGACTTTTGTAAAAGTCATCACTGTTTTGAATGTATTGGATGACTTCAATTACCTCTTGCTCATTAGCCAGTCCTGTTGAAATAACTATCGGTTTCTTTTTGGCAATAAATTTGTCAATAACGGGATAGCAGTTCATATCACCTGAGCCGATTTTGTAATAAGTTACCAAAGGATCAATCCAGTCTACACTGTCTGGATTCCATACAGACACGGAAAAATCTTTATCATAAGAACGGCATATATTTGAAAGTTCAATAAACTGATCTTGTGAAAGCTCAAATTTTTTAAAGTGCTTATTGCGATCGGGGCTTTCAACAGGACTGACTAAGGTATCACCAGTATAGACTTGATACTTAATTGTATGAGCCTTGGATGAACAGGCTAGGTGAGTCAGCTTTTTAGCATATTCAAAGTTACCTTCGTGGTTACCGCCAATTTCTGCTATAATAAATAAATCTTTATTTTTCCAAATACTCACTGTTTCTCCCGCTCAGCAGCCAAAAAATTGGCCAGTTTAATGTCTAATTGTGTTCGAACCTGGAAGGAAGCTTCTTCGTCGATCACAATGTGACCAGTCTTTAAATCCAAAGAGCTTTTGCTTTTAGAAACTATAGATGGCTTTAATAAATGAATTCCACCCGATCTTTTGAAAATATCATCACGCTCGAGTCTTAAATAGGAATCTGGATTTAAAGGTTTCAAGCCTTTGCCATCGTGTTTGTAAAAAATTGAATTATCCTCAATAACAGATTCCACGGCATCCACTTCATAGATTCTCATGTGGTTTATGGCTTTCTCTATGTAGCGCTGACAGCGAAAAGGGTATTCTATATAAAGCAACATAAGAGCATCAAAGTTTTTATTTAATTGCATTAAATACTCATTGGCATCTTTTAAAGTGCTCATTATATCACTGTTGATTTTCGCTTTAGAGACTTCTCTTTTATGATATAGAATTTTATCTTGATATCGTTCTTGTAAAAAATTAATGAGTGAGTCATCAGGCGTTGTCACGAGTACATTTTTAATTTGAGGTGCGCTAAGAGCCTCATCAATTGTCCATTCTATTAGAGTTTTTTCACCTACTTTTAAAAATGGTTTAGAACGTGGGTCAACAGCAGATCCCCTTACAGGAATAATTGCGCACACTTGGAGCTCTTCTATTTCATTTTGATCAACATACTTGCTCATCATTTCAGCTCTAGTGTGATACAGATGTCGCTGATTTTTGGTGAGATTACTGCCGTGTTGTCTATAATAAAAGAGAGGTTCAGAAATATTTAATACTTTATGATTCTTAAAAACTTTAAGCCAAAGATCGTAACCATCTTGACAGCTAAAATCCTCGTCGTATCCACCAACACTTCTTAAAAAATCTGTGCGTATCATAGTTACAGCACCATGAGCAGGTTTTTCTAATAGAAGTTCTTCAGATTTAAAATCAAACCTTTGATATTGGTGAACTATTTCGCCATGCTCATCAATTATAAAATAATCTGGAAAAACTAAAACAGCATCCGTTTCCTGTTCTAGTTTTTCACACATCTTTTCGAGTGCCTTAGGATCTAAATAATCATCTGCATCCAAGCGCATAATATATTTCCCGCGAGCTACACTTAAAGCTACATTATTAGTGCGAACTAAGCCTTTGTTTTTTTGGAAAATTGTGAGAACTTTTGAATTTGATTTATATTGTTGGATTATTTCATAAGAATTGTCTTCAGAGCCATCATCTATAATAATTAATTCAAAATTTTGATAACTTTGATTTAGTACACTTCTTATTGATTCTTCAATATATTTACCATAATTGTAGTTAACTAAATAAAGGCTAATTAGTGGTTTATTATTACTACTATCCATTACTTAAGTCCTTTAGGTAGTTGCTGATAATATTATTCATTTTATTTACAAACTCTTTTAATCCACCAGCTGAGTTAATATTTTGTTCTAAAGACTGAAGTTCTTCAATAGTATCAACAGAACAGCTAATTAAATTTAATTTTTTAAATGTTTTAACAATATGTACAGAAATTTGTGGATTGTAAAATGCGGGGATAACATGTTCTTTATCAAAAGGACTTAAGTCAAATTTGGCGACTTTGTGTATAGCCATTTTTGAGAAAATATCTATAGACCAGCCCTTTGGGATGAAGCGATGTACCGTCATATTTTCGACAATTCGCGTAGATGCGAACTCTGCATGATTGGATTCAAATTCCTGTATCACTTGGTTGAGAAGTGGATGACTAATTATAGGATTATCACCCGTTAATCTAATCAAATTCTCTTCTGGTGAATGTTTGGCAATTTCAAAGTAACGACTGAAGACATTGGCCTCATCACCTTGATAGCAGTCAATGTTTAATGATTTACAGAGATCTAATATTTTATTGTCTGTTTTCTCATTGGATGTAGCTACAGTGATCTTTTGAAATCCAGCATTCTTCAGTAGCTGAATTTGCTGTGCGAGCATAGGCTGACCATAAAAATTAGCCAGCACCTTACCTGGAAACCTCAAAGACCCCATCCGTGCTTGAATAACTAATCTGTAAGTCGATTTATAACGCGCCACAAAATTCCCCAATATATGTACTCTTTGTTACTATTACAGACTCCATGATGCGTACAGCATTTTTTTTAGTTATATTATATACAACTATATACTCTAGATAAATTAACAGGAGTGTGCGGAATTCGCCTCGTTCTAAACATAATTTTCATAATATACGGTTTAGCACTCGCAAGCTCAATGGCTGCCATGGAAATACTTTCTTGGCTATCTTTTGTTTTGTTGTTTTGTATTTTGATTTATAAAACGATAAAGAAAGAGACGGTTAAATTTCATTGGACAGGACTTGAGAAGCCTATATTAGGGTTTGTGTTTTTTGTCATTTTAAGTGCTTTTTTTGTCGAAGACATTACACCCATTGAAAGAAAGTATATTTTAGGTAGTCAGCGCTGGGTTCTACTTTTTTATACTTATTATTTTTTATTTCTTAATGAATGGGTTTCTAGCAAAAAAAACCTTCAAGCGTTGATTATTTTTGTCACGCTAGTAAGTATTTATTCAATTTTGCAGACATTTTGGGGTTGGGATATATTTAGAAGTGCTCCTTATAAACCAACACCCTTTTCAAGTCTTGAAATTTGGCGAGCAAAAGGCTTTTTTTCTAACCCAATTACTTATGCCAATTCTATAAATATTCTGGGGTTATTTGTGTTGGGTTTGTTGTTAAATACAAAAGAGAAATTATTCCATAAAGAAAATAAATTTTATTGGATGAGCTTTTTATTGATATCGATTGCTTTATTTTTTTCATTTACACGAGGAGCTTGGTTGGGCTTTATCGTCGGTGGATTATGGATGGCATTACTGACAAGCCGGAGAATATTTTTAAGAGCTTTATTAAGTTTAATTATAATTTTTATTACTGCTTTTAGTTTATTTACACCCTTTCGTGAAAGAGTCACAAAGACAGCCATGGCAAAGAATCAATCGAGTGTTAGTAATCGGCTCTTATTATGGCGATCCAATTTTGAGATGTTTAAAGATCATCCCTACTTAGGTGTTGGTTTGTTTTTGAATGAAAGAAAAGTGCAAAAATATCATTATAAAATACAAGACAAGCAGGGTATGGTGGGTCATGCGCATAATGTATATTTACAAGTACTAGTGGGAGTCGGGATATTTGGTTTTATATTTTTTGTATGGTTCTACGGAAAAGCTTACTTCTATTTATACAAAAGTTATTTACAGTTAACAGAACCTAGTTTTAATAAAGCCATTCTTTTGGGAAGCTTAGGAGCATTAACTTCGTTTTATGTTAGTGGCTTAACGGAACCAAATTTTTTTGACGGAGAAGTAACTCATATGTTTGTTTTTTTATTAGCCTTCAGCTACTCAATTAAAAATCGAATGAGGAGTAAGATTGAATCAGAAGCCTAAGGTTGCTATTATTGCTGCCACACACTTTTTAGGTAGGGGACTTGTTGAAAAACTATATCCTCAATATGAACTTAGGGTATTAGGAAGATCTTTTAGTCGACTGAATGAAGCATTTCCACAAAATATTGAGAAAAAAGAAATTGATCTTCTGCAATTGGAATCCATTCGGACAACTCTTGAGGGTTGTCAAATTATAGTTAATATCGCTCATGCTAGTTTCACTAACAATATACTAAGAAGCCTACCTTCAACTGCTGAGAAAGTTGTTTGTATCGGATCCACTTGGAAATATACTCAATACCCCAATGAAAGAGCAGAACAGGTTCGTCAAGCGGAAGAGTCTCTTAAAAGATCTAGTGTTAAATGGGTTATGCTACATCCAAGTATGATATACGGTATGCCTGAAGAAAAAACAGTAAGTCGACTCATAAATTGGATAAACCGATTTCCTGTTGTTGCTCTTCCATGGAGGGGGAGAAATCTTGTCCAACCAGTTCACGCCAAGGATATTATAGACGTACTTTTCTTAGCCGTCTCAAGTGATAAAATGAACAATCAATCTTTTATACTAGCTGCTCATGAACCGATTACCTATTATAAAATGATAAAACTATGTGCTGCTAAGATTAATAAAAGAGTTTGGGTGTTACCCGTTCCTAGAATCATATTAAAAATATTTGCTAAAATTTTGAGTTTTACACCTTATCACAGTAAACTAAGGTCTGACCAAGTGGATCGATTAACTGAAGACAAAAACTTCGATGTAGTACCCATTGAAAAAGTTTTAGGTCGCAATTTATTGAGCTTTAGTGAGGGGTTGAGCCAAACGGCTATTGGGGAGTTGTAGTATATGACAGATTTTTTAACAGTTAGTTTGTTTGTGATTTTTTTATTTATAATTATCTCCTTAAGTTCATTTGGAGCTGTATGGTTTTATACTAGGTGGGCCCATAAAAAAAGTATATTGGATATACCTAATCAAAGAAGTTCTCATACACAGGTCACCCCAAGAGGTGGTGGTTTTGGTTTTTTAGCTATCTTTTTTATATTCTTCTTGGCAATGGCTTATGCGCTGTCGTTTGTTGCCACGGCCGTTGCTCTGGTGGGAGTGGCATTGGTGTTAGCGATGGTAGGAGCTATTGATGACTTAAAAGGATTGCCCGCAAAAGTAAGAATTGTATTCCATTTTATCGTGGCAGGACTTGGTGTATATATTTTTATGAGCGAACCTTACTATTTAAATATGGGAATATTGACATTAAAAGCTCCCTTTCTTGTTTTCACATTTTTAATCTTGTTTAGTGTTTGGATGATCAACTTATACAATTTTATGGACGGTATAGATGGCATAGCTGCCGGTCAAGTGATCTCTGTGAGTTTAGCCACTCTTTTTTTTGCAAATAAATATTTATTGGATGTCGATGACTCGACAAGAGGATTAGTTTTTATATTTTATTCCATTGCGCTGGCCGCAGCTTGTTTTGGTTTTTTAATAATGAATTGGCCTCCTGCTAAAGTATTTATGGGTGATGTAGGGAGTAGTGTTCTAGGTTTTTTACTTGCCGCTCAAGCTATATGGGGCAGTCAAGAATATGGAGTTAACTTCTCTGTTTTCTTGGTTTTAAATACTTACTTTATAGGTGATGCGACTTATACTTTACTCATTAGAGCTTTTAGGCGTATTAAGGTTTGGGAAGCGCATAAAAGTCACCTTTATCAGCGGTTGGATCAAAAAGGGATTAGCCGAAAAAAAGTATTTTTATTGTTAGTCTCATACAACTTATTTTATTTGCTACCTTTAGCTATGTGGATTCAAGAAAAACCCAATTTCTCATGGATAGGTTTACTCTTGGCTTATATGCCAGTATTTATACTTGCTTTTAAGTATAAAGCGGGCCAAAAGAGTTAACCAATTTTTCCAAAATACGGACAAACTTATTTCAAGTTTAAATTCTTTGAATTTGAACTAAGTTCTTTTTTTGCATTCTATTTTTCTTGCCAAAAGATCGGTAGAAAAAATAGGATTTTTAACCTCTCTGAAAGGAGGTCGATATGAACATCATCCAAAGTTCTTATCGGAAAAATTGGCAAAACTTTAGATACTTAATTTGGTTAAATTTAGTTTTACTCAAATTTTTACTAATTTTTGCCAAGTTAATTCTTATTTAAAATGCAAAACTGTGGGCCACTATTGTGGGAAACCAAATAACTGAAAATTATAAGGT
>JAGRAE010000164.1 GCA_020435005.1 Bdellovibrionales bacterium | reverse complement strand
ATTTTACAAAGCGGAAGACTACCACCAAGACTATTACAAAAAAAATCCCATAAGATATAATTACTATCGTTTCAGATCTGGTCGAGATCAATATCTTGACAAGGTTTGGGGACCAGACAGAAACTACAAAGTAAAAGGAACAAAAAAAATGTTATCAAAATACACCAAGCCAAGTAGAGAAAAAATTAAAAGCATGTTGACCCCACTTCAATACAAAGTCACACAAAAAGAAGGAACTGAGCGTCCTTTTAAAAATGAATATTGGAATAACAAAGAACAAGGAATTTATGTGGATATTGTATCAGGCGAACCTTTGTTCAGCTCTACAGATAAGTATGATTCCGGAACGGGTTGGCCATCTTTTACCAAACCCATTGAAAAAGAACATATTGTTGAAAAAGAAGATCGCTCGCTCTTTCGCGTTCGCACAGAGGTTCGTTCAAAACACGGAGACTCTCATCTAGGTCATGTGTTTGCAGACGGTCCCCAGCCTACGGGAATGCGCTATTGTATTAACTCAGCTTCATTACGCTTTATCCCTGTATCTGAATTAGAGAAGGAAGGGTACGGTGAATACTTAGAGTTATTTGAATCCAATTAATTTAGGCTGTTTTTGGAATATACACAGAATTTTGCTTGCTCTTTATCAAATTTAATAGCTCATTGCGTATGTTCTCTGGAATGTAAACAAATTCTAAACCTATACCTGGTTTTAAGTTTTTTTCGGCTTTAACACGGATCCATTTAACCTTTGCTGTACCTGAAAATTTAATAAGTTTTTTTGCGCTTACTTCTAACATTAGTTCAAATTCAACATCTTCATTTACCTTAAAATTTGGGTTTTCTAGCTCCACAAACATACCACCCAAACCTATATTGGCCGTCTTTAGGTAATTACTCTCATCTTTGTTGAATATTTGTATTGATGATTGGCTTTTAACCCTGGGCTGTGAACGAGACCACTTCATTTGCAGAGGTAGTATCGTTTGAATCACAGAATAATATATCCTTTCAAATGGAAAAGGTTTTTCTAGCACGTTAGTCACCCCCAAACTATAGAGGAGCTCCACATTGGGCGATACTGAACCCGTCATAACAATAGATGGAACTTTTGGCCTGAGTTTATTAAGAATTTTAAGCAAATCTTCACCAGTACCATTAATTATACAAATGTCGGTAATAAATAAATCAATTCGATTTTTCTTATTTGCTATATAATATGAAGCCTGTTCAAAATCGCCCATTGTTTTTACTAAAGCACCTAATTTTTCAAATCTAGCTTTATACAATTGAGCTAATTCTTCTTCATCTTCTACAAGAACTATCTTCAAATCTTTAAATAATAAATCATCATCAGGTCTAAAAGACGTAAAAACTTCTTCTTTGCACACATAGTTATTTTGCTGAGTTTCGGATTTATTTAAATAGACTTCGAATGTTGTATTCACCGCTTTAGAATTATACTTAATTTTTCCACCACAATTCTCAATAACTTTTTTGGCTAAACTCAAACCTAAGCCCGTTCCACCACTTGATAATTTAGTAGAATAAAATGGCATAAATATTTTTTCAGTTTTTTCAGGGCTTATACCATTACCACTATCTTCGACAATCAATTGTATATTGTCTTTATTTTCTTGAATTTTCAGGTAAATCCACTTCTCATCTAAGTCTTTAATTGCATCTATAGCGTTGTGAATTAAATTAAATATAGCCTGACTCAGCATGGAGGGATTACATTCAACAAAAGCTTTATTAGTGAAATCTTTTATATTGAACTGAATATTATTTGATTTGATTTTATCTAGCACCAGCCACATGGAATCGCTTATCAAATCAAATAGACTCACTGAAACTAAAGGTTCTGTAGAATCATCTCTTGAAATTTCTTTTAGACCCCTAATGATTTTTGAAACTCTTTCTGTAGTTTTTGTGATTTTTAGAATTTCTTCTCGAACGTTTTCATCACTAACCCTTTCGAGCAAATTATCACAGAGACCAATAATAATAGCTAAAGGGTTATTTACTTCATGAGCAATTCCCGCAGAAACTTCACCAATTGCAGCTAGTTTTGCATTTTGCAACATCATTGAGCGCAAATCTGCAATTTCCCACTCTGCTTTTTTAATCATAGTTTCATCCGTAATTGTTATGATTTTTATATTGCTATCCTTATGGGACATTACGCTTATACTAACGTCTACAAATCTTCCAGTTTTTCTACGCAAGACTAGGTTTTTTTCTCTACATGGCTTTTTAGTGTCTAAACTTAGAATGGAATCGATAATTCTTTTTTGATGGTCACTGAAGATATTAAAAATATTTTGATTTAATAATTCTTGTTCTTGATATCCGGTTATGAGCTCGGCTTCTTCATTAATTTTTATTATTTTAAATTCATCGGCAGCTATACAAATAACCGCTACACCTAAGTAATTGAAAATATCAAAGTTCTTCAAAATTCCCATGCTTATTTTTCGGAATTAAATTTAATCATTTAAAGAAAGTCAGTAGAATTTATTAAATTTATAGATAGTTTAACAATTGTATTTCTCAAAATGATATTAAGTAAAAAAATGGCTCACCTAGACCAGATCATTTATTGTACATTAATTCATTTCAATAGCTCAGATTGGTAATGCAAATTCTCCTTGTTCGGCCTTTATCACAATTCTCAAAAAAAGACGTAGAAACTCTAATCAAATTTTTGAAACTGTTTATCTTTTTTAACTTCAATTCCAAAATATAACACCTGAGATGGCACAAAAGCTGCTTTTTAAGTTACTAACACAAAATCACAGGGGGGAAAATGATTAAGCAATACATTATTGCTGTTTTTGCTTTATCAATTTTAGCAGTTTTTCAAAATTGTAGTGAGGTGGCATTTGATGATGGACAGTCTCAATTAGCACCCAAAATATCCACTCAAGAGGAAGAACAAATCTTAGAAGAAGAGACAGTCGTTGAAGAGGAGACTGAGGAAGGCAATGAAGAGCCAAAAGATCCTATTGATAAAAAAGATCCACATGAAGAAGAGAAAAATCCTAAAGAAGAAAATAGAGAGCCAAAATCAGATCCACCTAAAGAGAATAAAGAACCTAAAACAGCTAAAGATCCTAGTGGAAAAGAATGTGACAAGTCAAAAGCTTCATATATTTGTATACTCGAAGGGCCTGGAAAATCTATAAGAATAGGCTTAATTAATAGTACTCTTGCAGAAAATGGACAAACTCCAGAAACTATTTGCATGTCAAAAACGGCTTGTGAAGAGATTATTGATCAAAAATTTGTAGTAAAATCAGCTGAAACACGTGGTTTTTGCAAAGGTAAAAATCCTCATGTTCATCATTTAACCGATGAGGAAATTCAAACACTTGTTGATAATATTAAATAGATAAATGTAGTTGTTACTTCCATCCTATACTTTAGCCCCTCTTTAAAGAGGGGCTTTTTTTAAAAAAAACTTGCGCACAAAGTTTGCAGTGTTTGCTCAATTAATGATCTGTAAGCTATTAAAACCACTTTTGTTTATAAATATTATAATGTTGTCATTTCTATTTACAAAATGGGAGACAGCCAACGCTGAGGTGATCGATGTTGATAGTCTTGATCTTAAGTACAGTCAATTGATTCATGTTTCAGAGATTCAGTGGCTTCAGTTAGTCAATAGATCTTCCCAGGTTATTGAATTAGTCGAAGTAAAAGACCCCGTTAGTGGGGTTAAACGTTCAGTGAGTATTGATCCCGATGATTCCTACTTCTTGCCTTTTCACGTTTATTCTATAGCGCATGATTTTCCCCTTGAATTTGTAGATAATGTTTTTGTTCCCTACCGATTGACTCACGAGGAACCAAAGTTTTTTGAGTATATTTTTTCAGGAGATGTAGTTGTAAACTTGCGCTTTCCAAATTCAGATCCTGAAGATTTAAAATCATTATTTATTACCACACCATCAAATATATTAGATCTTAGCTCTAAGCTGAGTTGGGAAGACTTTCCAGCACCAACGAAAATACACATAGTGCCCATCCCGTCAAAATCCAGCTTTAAATCTATTAATACACTGCCTGACGTCATACTTTCACCAGCTATTGATGACGTCTGCTCTCGTTACCTAGGGGATTCTTCCGACTTTAAAAATGTGTATCACTAATTTCTGCAATCAGCCGTGAGTTTTTCCTTCCATTCATTTACAATTCTTAAAAAAGAGGATTGAAATGTCTAATACTGATTTTTTTCAAAAAGGGCCCAGTTTAAGCAATCAGTTTAATGATGATGATTTATTTAAGAATTATTTAAAGTTGACTTTGCCAAGTCCTTTACACAAAAAAATATTTAAGGATCTTGAAACTCTTGGTGAACGAGTCATTAGCGATGTGTTGAAGATGGCCGACGAAGCCGAAAGAATCGAACCAGTACATATACCTTACGACGCCTGGGGAAATAGAATAGACGAAATCCGAGTGAGCCATGGCTGGAAAAATCTCGACGCGTTTTCAGCCACTGAAGGCATGGTGGCGATTGGTTACGAAAGAGAGTTTAAAGAATTTAGCCGACTTTACCAATTTTCTAAACTGTACTTATTCAACCCTTCTTCCGCCTTGTATACTTGCCCATTGGCAATGACAGATGGTGCGGCACGAGCGCTCGAACTTTTTGCCGATGAACAATTAAAAGAAAGAGCTTTTAAACGACTCACTTCAAGAGATCCTCAACAATTTTGGACATCTGGCCAATGGATGACTGAGAAAACGGGAGGTTCGGATGTTGGTCGCACTGAAACAATAGCGCGCTGGGAAGAGGGAGAGTTTCGACTTTATGGCGTTAAATGGTTTACCTCTTCTTTGGTATCACAAATGGCCATGGCCCTCGCTCGAATTGAAGACAATGGTAAATCACTTCCAGGCAGCCGTGGTCTAAGTTTGTTTTACTTAGAAACACGTAACGAAGAAGGAAATTATAACCACTTAGAAGTTATGCGTTTGAAAGATAAACTCGGAACACGTGCTTTGCCAACAGCAGAAATTAAATTGAACGGAACCAAGGGAACTCTAGTAGGTAAGCCTGGCGAAGGCGTTAAAAATATTTCGCGTTTGTTTAATATCACTCGCATATACAATGCAAATACTTCCGTGGCTTTTTCTAGGAGAATAATTGCACTTGCTAAGGACTATGCAACAAAAAGAGAAGCCTTTGGCAAAAAACTAATAGATCATCCTCTCCACCAACGAACAATAAGAGAGTGTGAACATTTGTGGTCAGGCTGTTTTTTGTTTAGTTTTTTCACATTGGAGCTTCTTGGCAAAGAAGAGTGTCTTATAGCGACTGACGATGAGATTAAAATCTTAAGACTGCTCACTCCCCTAGTAAAACTTTATACTGCCCGACAAAATTTAGCTATAACCAGTGAATTAGTTGAGAGTTTTGGCGGAGCAGGTTACGTTGAAGATTCAGGCATTGCAAAGTGGTTGCGAGACGCCCAGGTGCTGACCATTTGGGAGGGTACAACCAATGTATTAAGTTTAGATATGCTTAGAGCCATCGCCAAAGAAAATGCCCTTAAAAGTTATATTTTGTATTTTGAAAAAGAAGTTCAAACATTGCAGTCATTTGATCTCAATCAAAGATGGGAATATGTTAAAAGTAAGTTCGATCAATCCTTTGCTCTACCTCAAGATCAACTAGAGGCCGAAGCACGAGTTCTCGCACTGTTATTGAGTGAATTGACCTGCCATATTCTTGTTGAAAAGTATAAAGACATATTACCTCAGGCGGGAACTTTGGAATTTTGGCGCAAAAAAAATATTTAGCAATTGCAAACGGATCTCTTTAATTGCGAATGTCTAGCCCCAGACTAAAACGTAACATGGCTCTATTGATATTTTGTAATCTTAACTCTGGAGTCATTTGATTGTCTAATTTTTTTACGGTCTCCAAAATTAATTGAATACGACTTTTTCTATCCTTTTTAGTTGGCCACTTTTTAAAAAAATTAGCCAAGATAGCTTTAGATTGTTTATTTGTCATAAGGTTTATGACGGCCTTAGTGGAATTATTATGCAAGTGGTGATTAATTTGATCCTCGAGCAGCAGAAAACTGACTTGAATTAAATCCTGTCTTAATTTTGCATCTTTAAAATATTCAACTGGCGAAGTAACAAAGCTATAGAGTTCTTCGAAGTACACTTTGAATGATTCTGGATTGTAACTTTTGTCGGACCAATCGCCTATGGTGGGAGCTCCATTTAAATCATGATACGGATAAAATGTAACGAGGTTGTTATTTTTATCTAAGACAAGTCGCACTTTTATATCAATATTATTAATTGTCACAAAGGAGTCGACGTAATAAAAGCCATTGTCACTGGGATAGTAATTGGCTTCAGATTTATTAATTGCTTGTTGTAGGAGTTCGATGATTTGCTTTGTGGTTTTTATATTTTCGGGGAATAAAGCTATCAAATAGAGGCTAACAGGCGTGTTTAATGTTAAAGGCTGGTCGTCACTTAAGCCATTTTCTTGAGAGTATTTTTTCTTTTCTATTTTCATTTTTTTTAAGTACTTATAGGCTAACATTTGTGATGAAAAGCGAACGGAGAAAGTCCCATCTTCATCCTTGAACTCGAAGTAAAAAGCCGGCATGGCATATTTTAACTCCCCTTTGTCATTCTTAATTAATTGAATAGCATTGAGTTCGCCAAAATGAGTATCCGCATTTGCTTTAATTACACTTACACCTTCTTGTACTAATTTATCATGGAGAGTTTTTAAACCTATTAGCGTGTGACCTCCCCCACCATAGACTGGAATGTTTTTGCTAGTAAGAACCCAACCGTAATTTGTGAGCACAGGCACATTAACATTTTCATTAAATACACTACCAAAAACAATGTGATTTAGAGTTGAAGGGCTAATATGGATTTGTAGATTCTGAATACTTTGCAGGTTAAGATTACAGCTTGATAGGGTATAGGTGCCGTTTTCAGGCACTGCCATGACCCAAAGTGGAAGTGAGACCCCGACCAGCAAGATAAGAAGTCGTTTTTTAAGCATTAGAAACTTTAATAGCAAAAACTGTGCTTCTATTTAACTAAATTTTGTCAATATTGTGAATTTTACTGGATTCTACACACCTTTGTTATCTGTAAGCTCAGTAATTTCTAGATGTTAACGACTTTAGATGGCTATACTTTTTTTGTATAGACTAAAAAGAAATCACCAACGAGTGACATGGCTTCTTAAATTTTTTGAACTTTTCGATATGGTAGAAATAACTAGTTTATGATTCATCAACAGAAAAATTGAGCCTTTTCAAAACCA
>JAGRAE010000163.1 GCA_020435005.1 Bdellovibrionales bacterium | reverse complement strand
TCCATATCCTACATTCGAAAATTCGAGTGAGCTTTTGCCAGTTTTGTCTATCAAATATTGACTAACATTTTCTGCTCTCTTTTCAGATAAGCGTTCGTTATATATGGCCGGTCCTGTTTCATCGGTATGGCCTTGCACTTCAATACTGTTTGTATCAAATTTTTTAATAACACGAGCTACTTTTTGTAAAACAGGCTTTGAGTTATCCGTCACTTTTGACTTATCAACTGGAAAATTTACTCCTATTAGTCGAATGATTAGATCATCTCCTTTTCTTAAAACTTCGGCTTCATCCGGGCTAAACATTGATTGTACAAACTCTAAATTATTTTTTAGCTTGAGTTCTTGTCTAACTTTTGTATTTAAACCCATGTTGTCGATCTCTAGTCTTGTAAGTTTACGTTCCTTTTCACTAGCTGTCTTTCGAGTTTCTTCTAGCTTAGCCTGTATTTCAGGCAGTTCGCTTGCATTTTGTTTAATAAAATAAACCTTATCCACATAAGGATAATAGACAAGTGATTCTTTATTCATGTTTTTAGATATAGCAGCCAAATCGTTTTCTAGATGCAAAGTGACATCTCGCGGACTACTATTCTCAATCCAAGTTGCTGTTTTTACTCTTGCTAGTAAAAGTTTACTCGTATCCGTAGCTTCGGTAACAGCTTTTTCATAACTGTATTTATCATCTTTATTTTGCTCAATTATTTTATTTGCGGCTTTAATTCTATCGCTAGTTGTTTCTATAAGGTCGGAAAACTCATCTGATGCATCGAGATCCTTTGCTGCTTGAAGATTATTTCGAGCTATTGCTAACTCTCTATTTTGAATAGCAGCAACTTCTGCTTTACTGTATTCTTTAATTACATTTTCTTTATCTGCAATAACTTTATTTAAATTTCCTTTTTCAATTTTTTCTCCTAAATCTTCAAAGCTATCATCTGCTTCATCAAACAAATCAGTTCCAGCGGCCCCTTCCGCCAGTGCTTGCTCTCTTGCATCAATTACCTTTGCTAAGTGAAATTCTGCTGTTTCCATATTTTTATCTATATCATCCAAAAGAGATCTTGCCTTATCCAACTCCTCCTCTACTTTTTCATAGGGTTGACCATGATTTGCCATTTCTCGGCTTTCTTCAACTATTTCAGTTGCTTCTTCAAAGTTTTCAGGTGAGGCCAGATGTTGTCCCGCAGTTTTTCTTTCAGCTAATTCGCTTTCCATTTGACTTATACTATGTTCACTTTTCGGATCTATCGTAGCTAGTTTTTCTTTACTTGCACACGATACAAAAAATATAAATGCACTTAATGCGCTAATGGATATTTGCCAAATTTTCATTTTTTCTCCACTTTTTAGTTAGTTTTTCAACAGGAGAATAACAATATGAACGAGAATCATCTTTTAAATTTTGTGTTTATTTTTATTCATAAAAAATATAGTGTGAAAAAATTTGATATTTTTCACAGTTCTAACATTAGTGAATTCCATTTGCTGTAATATTTACTTATGTAGATTTTTTGTCTCATATATAGAATAAAGCTATGTATCTCGAAAATATAGTGAACAAGTAAGCAACACTCTAGCAACCCTTTCGATAAAAATTCGCATTGGCATTAATTTTTTTGGCAAAATAGATCTATGAAGGAGATTTTTTTAACTTTTTTAACAATATTATTATTAGGGTGTGCTGGACCGACAACACCTTTCGGCGCAATCTCTAAATTAATTCCAGATTCGCGAGATGAAGAAGCAAAAAATCCAACTCGAGCCCCGGCTCATGATGTACAAGAATTAGCAACTATTGAATTTATACCTAAAAGACAAAACTTGCATTTCAATAAAAATTTTCAAATCAAAATAAAAGGCGTCAAAGAAAAAAACTATCAGAACAGTTTAAACATTACTTATAACAATATTAATGTAACAAAAAAACTTTTAAATATAGCTAAAGTTACACGCTTTGGAGAAGATGTAATTATAACTGTCCCTCGCTTACATTTACCATCAAACCGTTACAATGATATTAAAGTCATTTACAATGAGCCAGGTTCACAACCTGTCATTGCAACTTATTTTCCTCCCAGTTGTCGTATTTATGACCACAATTTAATTGAAAATACTGAACCATTTGAACCTCCAAAATATTTTATTCATTTAATAGAAACTTTTGCCCCTCAATCACATGTCAATCCTAGTTTAATTGCTGGCATTATTGCACAAGAGTCTGGATTTAATCCCAATGCTGTTAGTTGGGCAAAAGCCATTGGCTTAACACAAATGACCCCTTTAGCAGAAGAGCAGATAATAGAAGATTTTGATCATTATCCACGATACCCTAACTTAAATGACTATAGTTACATACGTATAAAAAGTTTAATTGATTCAGGAAAGTTAAACGAAAATGAAGAGTGGCGATTAAATCCTAACTTCAGTATTCAAGGTGGTATAGCCTTTATGAAATACATTGATAGTTATTGGCGCAATCCTCAAAATGCTAAATTTTGGCAAACACTCCCGGGTGATCCCAGTGTCGTATACAGCCAAGTTTTGTTAGCGAGCTACAATTCAGGACCAGCAAGAGTTAAATATGCCATTAAAAGAAAAGGTTCGAGATGGCTTTTAGATAAAAAACTCACTGAAGCCCATAAATATGTAAATCGTGTCTTTAGTTATTGTTACCACTTTAGCTATCAAGAACCAAAAAGGGAGTATGCAAATGCTTTCTAGACCAAGAATATTTTTAATTTTAGCTATTGTATTTGTAGTTATTAGCCTTTCTTTTCCAATACAAATCATGTTGCTCTATGGCCATAGTCTTAATGACCTATCTATGATTATTAACAAAATTTCATTGATAAATATGTTTGTAATTACAGCATTGGTTTTTAACATTCCATTACTACTTGAAGCTTCTCCAAAATTAAAACTGACAATTCCAATTACAATTTTTTTAGTTGGCTGGAACAATTATGTGGTTAGCAGCTATGCTTTTGATTACTCCACGACAACTACAACTTTATCGTCTTTAGCTTTTAGCCTCTTATTTTTACCCTTGTTGTCTCAACAAAATAGAATTTTATTATCAACTCCTACACTAAGATGGTGGCAACGCCCCAAAAGAGTGCGAGTAAAATTACACACCCTTATCGAACCGCATGTAGGCAAAAAACTTATCACTGAAGTTTTTGATATTTCTGAAACAGGGGCCTTTGTTCCTGTTGCAAATCTCAATCAAGCAACATTGAAAGTAGGCGATTTAACAAGCATCAATGTTAAGCTTACACAGTTTAAAAACCTTAAATGTGAAGCCGAAATAGTACGCATTTCCACTCCCTGTGGCAGTTACCCGGCCGGTGTTGGCCTGAGGTTTTTAAAACTACATTCAAAAATGAAAGAAGACCTGAGAAGTTTCCTTTTTGAGCAATTAACTCAATAATTACAAATACTTAAAGTTTTTAGTCCAAACTCTACTTTAGGCTTGTATATTATTATTTTATAATATACATTTATTGCAATTAAATAAGGGAGGGATGAAATGCTCAAGTTCATTTCAGTTTTGTTAACATTTATTTTTAGTTTACAGTCTCATGCTATTTATAAAGATTTAGCCTATCAAAGCAGTTTACAATCAACACCTGAACAAATTATGAATCAGGTTTACTATGTGAACCAATTTTACAGTTTTAGTCATGTGCCATTTAATTATCAACCAAAGGGACTCTTTACCTTGGTGAAAAAAAGTACTTACCAAGTTTCTACACTCCAATTTGAAAGGTACATAAATTTTGAATATCCAGGATTAGTTAAAGCAAAAGACTTAATTCTTTTTAAAAATGGTAAGATGGATGGAACATCTCTTTTGATAACTGATTACAACGATCTTGAACGCGATAGCATGGTTCAAGTTTGGATGCCAGAACTTAGAAAGGTGAGAAGAGTTTCTCAAAATCACGATAATGATTTGTGGATGGGTTCTGCTTTTACTCATGGAGATATGAAAAATAGAAAACCTTACCACGAATCTCATGAGTTACTAGGCACTGAAACTTACACAAATTGTGCCAAGGGAATGAGTGAAGTTCCTTGCATCAGCCAAAATAAAAAAGTACTTGTCGTTAAAAGTATACCCATCGCAGAATATAATGTTAATTATGATTACCGCATAAGTTATGTGGATGCAGAGTCCTATGCCGATTACCGTACAGAATACTTTCGCAATAATCAGTTAGTGAAAGAGGTTGAAAAGAACTGGCTTCCTGTTGGACTGCCTATGCCTCGCGCATTAATTTTCAGTCACTGGTATGTAAAGGATTTCAACAGAGGCACAGAAAGCTTACTCATGATGCAACCACTCAAGAAAGAAACCACGCCAGATATGTTTACCGAAGCTTTTTTAAGAAAAAGTCATAGATAATTAGGTTCACAAGAAATAAAAGGTATCTCAATTAATTTTGAGGTACCTAATTTAATAAATAAAATCCATAATGAATTTATATTTATGGATAACTTAAACGCACATATTGTCGGCAAAGGAAAACCATTAATTCTTTTGCATGGAGCACCTGGGAGCCTGGACGACTGGAAATTCATAATTCCTTTTCTTTCTGATAAGTTTGAAGTTCACGCAATAGATAGACCGGGTTATGGTGGTTCTCTAGCTGTTCCTAGCGGCAATCTTGAGAAAAATATATTAGCAATTTCTGAGTATATTAAAAAACACAAATTACAAAATATAATTGTTGTAGGTCATTCCTATGGCGGGTCTGTGGCTGCTCGATTAGTAAATTCACACTATGTCAACAAGGTATTTGTGATAAATGCCCCTTTGTCAGGCTATAAAGGAGCTAAAGCTTTCTCACCATTTCAGGAATATTTATTAAAAAACATAAAATTAATTCCGCCAGATAACGTATTAAAACTGATTATGAAAACTTCATTGAAAAATCACTTTAAAGGAACGACGACTGAAAATAAAAATTTTCTTGAAGATTTGGCAAGTATAGCCACCAAGTCATACACTACACTTCGCCAAGAACTATTAAACCTTCATAATGATTTAAACAAAAACCCAATTGAGAATTATAATTTTAATATTATTTTATCAAAAGATGACGATGAATTATTTAAATTACAAGCTCAAGAGTCTATAAAAAAAGGTGCTAAATTATTTTCTGCACCAGGGCTGCATTATCCACATATTGAGCAGCCAAAAGTGGTTGCAGAAATATTATTAACTAAAACTCCCTAATAAAATAATTAGGGAGCTTTTCAAGAAATGTGTTAATTATTTCACTGAATTCAAATCAAATGGCGGTGGCACTTTTTCCACACACTTGTATTTGTGTTCTATGGGGTAGCCTCTATCTTTGTGATTATCAATAAGGTTTTCTCTATATTTATTGATATGATAGTAAGAAAAATTGCCTATTCTAAATTCTTCCGTCCAATTTAAAGTGGTGTAACCATCTTTATCTGGCTTTCTAATTAATTTTAAGTCGGCATGAAAGACATCTCGAGTTTCAATGTAATTTCGTTCACTATTAGAGTTATAAAACAAATATTCATTAAGTTTTTCACTATCCCTTTCTTTTGAAAAAAGAACTGTTGCCATCAATATAGCATTATACCTAATCAGTGCACGGTCATAAACTGTATCTGGAGCGCCATGAACATCGTAAAGTAAAATTTGGTCTTCATATACAGCTCGAACTGGAATATTGAGTCGTGTAAAACAAGGCTCTATATCTTGAACTTTTGAATCTAAAAGTACTTCACTAAAATACTCTGCAGAAATGACTTCGGCATGATTTTCGCCTTGGGTTTCAAAGTAATAATCTGGCTCCTGACATGCGCTATACCCATCTTCTCTCATATTACTATCACCATCAGATAGTACATTTACACCTTCACCATAACTGGGATTAAAAATGTAAAAGCGATTGATTTCAGGAATTCCTCTTTTGCCAGTGGGATCTTTGACTTCCCTACAAAGTTGATAATGAGATCTTAAAGTTTCAGAAAATGCCTTGGCAAAATTTTCGGCTTCAGTTTCCGCTTGGTCTACAGTTATTGCTTTACTGTCAATTCGATCTCCATGATTTAAAAGTATATGAGCAAATTCCCATAAAAGTCTAAACTCAACATCTTTCACTTGCCGTAAATAATCTTGAGGGTCGTGATGTAAATAAGATACGTGGGCATAGTTGCGACCAAAAGGTTCTAGTACTTCTATATAGGGAACTTTGCCACTCTTATCATAGTAGTAATTAAACATGAGGTTCTTGCCATAGCGCTCTACATTTTTATCTAAATTTAATTCTATATTTATAAATAAATTTACAACAGAAGTTCTCTTGTTAAATGGTTTAGGTAACTTTTCAAAAATCGACTCAGGTGTGGCCTGAATAGCTGAGCGCAACCGGTAAGTGGCAATATCAAACAGTTTTTTTGAATTGAGTATTTCAAAACCACCACCGCCACTAGACTTTCCAGAACTTGTACTGGGACCTTCACCACGAGCAATGACATCGTTTACATCATCACTCTGTCCACTTTCTATGACCTTAATTGTTGGGTGATTGTGGATATCTTTTTTCGTGCAAGCTATCCACAAAGGTAAAGTTAAGTAAATAAGTGATTTTTTAAAAACTCTTTTCATCTTATTATTTATTATCAATCGACGTGCCATTTTATTCTCCTTTTATTGGTCACTAGAGACCACATTGTTAATTAGTTACAAATTTTGTTATACAGCTGCGAACAGCTTTATATTGCTACGCATAATTTAATTAGAATTATTGGGTTTTTAAAGATTAATTAATTTAATAATATTTGTTATAATTATATTTAATATAACTATACACTGTTAACTTACTGTAATTACACATGAAAACTATATTTGAATATAAATCCTACAGAGCCTATTTAAAGGCATATTTTGCTCAATACGCCCCCCGCAGTGGTCACAAAAGTCAATTTTGCCTGGCTATTAACTGTCAGAGTTCTTTTTTATCATTAGTTATTAATAAACAAGCTCACCTCACTCAGGAGCAAGCGATAAGTGCTGCAAAGTTTTTAAAGTTAGATACGTCAGAAGAAGACTTTTTTATGTTACTCCTACAAAAAGCCAGAGCTGGCACACAAGACTTAAAAAATTTTTATCAGACAAAAATAGATAATATCTTACAAGACAGAATGAATATTCATAAGCGTATACAGGTAAAGTCAGAGTTATCCATCGAAGCGCAAAATCAATACTACAGCCATTGGTTGTATTCAGCCCTACATATTTTAGTCTCCATCCCCAGTAAAAATAATAAGTTTGCAGCATCCGAACATTTAAAAATTCCCATTGAACAAGTAGAGGAAATATTAAACTTCCTAGAAACTGAAGGCTTATTAATTAAAGATCTCAGCGGAAAATACAGTTTTGGTCCAAGCCATATTCACTTGAGTA
>JAGRAE010000162.1 GCA_020435005.1 Bdellovibrionales bacterium | reverse complement strand
TAAACACATCACACCCTAAACACATCACACCCTAAACACATCACACCCTAAACACATCACACCCTAAACACATCACATCCTAAACACATCACTCCCGTTAATTGCGGATATATAAATAAAAAATATTTAAACACTAGAAGTTTTTACAGTGAGATGACAATAGCCACAATAGGATAGAGAGGCTTAAATAATTGGCATTTTTGTTGCTTTTTCCAAATATTATAATATGAAACTCAACGGAGTGGAGTTTGGTCTATATGTGGCGACAAAAAGTGGTATTTTTTTGCCTTTTTTATACATTTTTGAGCCCTCGTTCAGAGGCTCGATTAGAAAAATGGCAAACCTTAAAATCTGCCCAACATTGGGTAAAAAAGTGTCAAACTTTACTTGATAGCTACTTAAATCCAAACCAATTAGTTTGTCTTCATTGCAAAAAAGTAAAAATTAAATCCAGACATACAGAGAATATAAACAAATTTAAAAATCAACTTCCCTTTACCTGGCATGAGCTTCCTTCTTCCCTACGCGAAAGAGAGCTCATCAATAAATACAAAACTGTCTTATTTGTACTCTCCAATACCGACGCTTTTTTACAATGGGCTATTGAGCTACGCGAGGAAACTTTCAAAAAGTTTTATCAAGCAAATCCTCAAACAGGAAAAAAGCAACATTTGCCCGATCACACTCTTAAGTTTTTTTTAGATCAAGTTATCACTGACAGGGCGAAAAAATATGGCTTTCAATTAGACTCCAGCCAACAACCTTATTTACTGAGAGAATTTTCTCGAAGAAAATTCTATAATTTAATTAAAGAGGGATATTTATTTCTTGATGTCGCGGGCGCGAACATGGAGGCCATTGGTGGACATCCTCAATTGAACGCGCTTGGCTTAACTCACGGTGAGTACTCACATGCTTTACAAATTTTATTTTTGGCTGAATATATACCAGAATTTGTAAGACTTTATAAAACTTTTGGCTTTAAAAATAACCAAAAAGCTTGGGCCCAGTGGCTAGATAATCCTGAGACCTTTGGCGTTACTAATCCCGCCGTTTTCCAGCACTACACTTTTGAAATTTTAAATAACTATAACTGATAAAGCTGCAACTTTAATTGTGAATGTATCTTGCTAATACTCTTGCTAAGTACTTTTTTATTCTTTAAGTTGATGTTTCAAGAGTTTCCTCTCAAATAAAAGACTCGTGAAGTCCACAACGAGCACAAAATCTACATATATGACTGGTTTTAACGAAGAGTGGGAACTCCCAATCTGCAATTAACCAGAGCCGTTTAAATGGTTTTGTTCTTTAAAAATAATAAGTAGTACCAAATAGAACTCTCATTGTAGTTCCCGTCACTGTCACGGTGGAAAAGCCATAACCCATGCCCATGCCCATGCGGGCTTCCAACCCAAAATTCTCACCCAATTGATAGATGGTACCAATGTTCCCAGAGACGTCTAAAGTTGTCGAATAAGTTCCTAAAATTAAACCATAATCTATGGTTAAAACTTGAGCTATCCCAGCATTCCATCCCCAAAAGTAGCGCCATTTGGGGACATTACTAATTTGCACTAATTTTTCTGATTTTAATTCTTTTTTTCCTCGAGATAAAAAATAATAAGTCTGTCCAACACCGGCATAGGTGTAATTGACTTTGTTAGTACTGAGTTCCATGGCCATGGTGGCTCTTAAGTTAAAGGATTTTGCACGGTTTATAAAAACTTCTAATTCAGCGTCTAAAGTCGTAGGAACGGACCATGCTCTTGTTTCAACACCAGATCCTGCATAATTCCCGCTAAACATCCCCATTCTTATATGTGCTTGATAACGACTACTTAAATCAATGGCATATGCTAAATTAGTTAAAAACAATATCGATATGAATAAAAGAGATGTAATTTTAGGAGATAAATTAAGCGGCTGAGGACGCATTTTCTCCTCCTGAGTAACTTACGCCCTTCTCTTGCAACCATTGTTCTAATAAAACATCTGCTGCTTCCTTGATGGACGAATCTTTTCTAATGGCATCTCTCGATGTCGTTACAAATTTTTGCCAAATTTTAGATTGGTCTTTTATGATTTGGTTTTTTAATTTATCATTTTTTTGAATTTCAGCTAACTCTGAATTAATAATATCTCTTAACCTTCCCGACTCACCAATTGCTGCAAAAAACAAGTTTTGTTCATCTTGTGGACGAGAAAAAATAAGAGTGGCTCTTTCCTTAGTTGGAAAACGGTTAATGAGAGTTCTCATTTTCTCAGGTGGCATTTTTAAAATCAATTCTGAGGGGAAAAACTTTTGAGTGGCTTCTATCACCTGATCGCTGTCTCCAGAAGCGATTAACATATCAAAAACTTGAGATTCTTTTTCAACGCCTAATTCTTTAATCAGATCCATAGCTTTATCCAGCAAAGGCACGCGAACTTTTTGTTTGTCAGCACGTATACTTTCTAATAAGCCTGGCAAAGTATCCGCTAGGTACTGTACATTATCCGCATTAAAACTTAATCCATCTTGAAAAAGTGCAGTGACTTCTTCGTCGGATAATAAACTAAACAATTTTCCTAATTGAGCGGTTTGCAATACATTGATAAAAGCAGCACCTAGTCGATTATCACGTCTATAACATTCTACACACTCTTCCATACTCATTTCTGATAATACCATTTTTAATTCGTCAGGCAAAACAATGGTATTCACCAAGAAAGTGTCTACCATTTGTGAAACAATAAACCCATCAGCACGCGCCACGGTAGCCGCATCAATATTTATATTTGATGTTTTTTTGAGTTGTGATTTTAATTTATCCTCTAAACTACCAAAAACTCCCACTAATGATTCTACAGGAATCATTTTAGGTAAAACAGCTAAAGCCTCATTTGATTCTTTGGTGTTCATATTTAGCCATAACTTAACTAAGTAGGCTGCAGTCTCGGGATATTGCTCGGCCATTCTTTTAAATTGACTAAAACCTGTATCACCACTACTTGATGTAAATGCCGCAAGACCATCGCTGTTTTGCGTTTTGTCTTCTTCAACTTTTTCCTCTACAACTTCATTGCTTTCTTGAGGAGTTTGAGCAGCTTGTGCAGCAGTAGCATTGGCCTGAGCCATCAGTGCCACTTTTTGACTTTCAAACCTTTTAAATCCATTGATAGCCATCATCAACAACATAGTTGCTATAACAATACCAATAGGTATCTTCATGGCTATTACCCATTCTTGCCATGTTTCAGGCAGTGCTTGTTTAGTCTTGTCTTCATTTTTTGTTTCAGTTTTATTTTCTTCTGGTAGCTTAACTCCCTGAGTAGCGGCAATAGCTTGAGCTATTTTATCATTACTTTTTGTTATCGCTTCAGCCAGAGCTTGTGCGGCTTGCACATTGACTTGAGCCACTTGAAGATCTTTTTGCAAAGTATCTTCTTGTAACAGAACAGCCCGCGTAACTTTTACCGAAGGTATTTTTTCTGTATAAGATTTAACGGTTTGAGATATAAAGTTTTTAACTTGTGCTTCTTGATTTCTGGTAATTTTATTGTCCAAAATTAAATCAACAGCAACTCCATTAATTCGGGTAAAAATACTGTCTACCCCTGTGGCAATAGCGTTTTTATAGGCTGCACTATTTTTATTTAACCCCAACTTGGCCAAAGGAAAATTTTGATTAGATGTAGGTTTCCCTCCACCAACACCAATGGTTTTCACAGCTCCCAAAGTAATATTAATGTTTAATAAATACTTCTGGCTTGGTATAATTGCTGTAAGTGAGGTGTTTAGTTTTTCTTCGATTTGTTTTTGCAATTCCACTTTTTGCCATTCAATAGGTAAAGTATAAGCGGAGTCATCGCTCGCAAACAATTGATTGCAAGTAAAAAAGGTAAATAAAATTAAAATACAAAATTTAAAAAAGCGAACCAATTACTTCCTCTTTCTTCTAATTACTTTTCTTCGTACTTTCTTTTGAGTCTTCTTACTTGTGCCATTTTTTAATTTAGTACCGGCAGGAACTCTCTTCATCTCATATTCTCTCACCAGCTTGTCACCATCTATACCCAATTGCCTCTCTAAAGAATCTCGCATTTGTTTGGAAGGAACGCTGTTCGGGTTATACTTTAATGAAAGAGCATAGGCAGCAAGAGCATCTTTATATTTTTTCTTCAAAAACAAGATACCACCTTTAAGCTCATAAGTGGCTGATAAGTAGGGCCACTTTTCTTCCAAGACTTTTAAATGATTCAAGGCTTGATCGTAACTTTCTAGAGAAATAAAATTCTTAACTTCGAACAATCTATCTATGGCCTGATTGAGATTATTAGCATCTTCTAGACCTCGACCAGGCCCCTGTAGTCCCGTATTTTCATCTTGCAACTGAAGTGCAAAATTTAACTTCATATCCGTTGCTGCTATTTCTGTTACCAAAACTTTTTCAACCTTAAAATTTTCTTTGTGAACTTCAACAAAAACAGGTCCACTTTCGCCACCGCTAGATTTTAATTTATCTGCGCTAATAACTGTTGGGGTAATTCCCACTTCAACCAACTCCCCACCCCCAACAGGCCTTACAAAAACTTTAGCCTTCTCGGGCACAGAGTTAACAGTTAAACTCACGGAGGAGCACCCAGTAATTACGATTCCAATTAAAATAAGCCCTAATTGAATTAGGAAATTTAAGTTTTTCATCAATAAGTTAATCGGAACTCGAAAAACCTATCTAAAATGCATTGGGTACATGAGGTAAAAATCTAGCTTTTAGACTAGTTTTGTGCAGGCTCTTTGTTTGCCGCACCTGCCGCACCCATTTGTCCATCGGGCTTTTGCACTTTATCTGGCTGTTTGATCAGTCCTGGAGCCACGACTTTAATGACCACCCGGCGGTTTTTTTCACGATTCTCTTTTAAGGGGATCCCTTTATCATCACGGTTGGGATAAGCTGGACGGGTTTCTGCATAGCCTACAGCTACCATCATTTTGGGGTCATACCCACTCTCAATAAACTCTCTAACAACACTGGCAGCTCTCGATGTAGACAACTCCCAATTTGAAGGAAACCGAGAGGTACTAATAGGTGCATCGTCCGTATGTCCCGAAACAAAAATTTCAGCATCGTTTACATTTTTTGATATAAGTTTAGCAATCATCCCCATAGTTTTTTTAACATCAGGTCTAAGATCTGCGCTTCCACTATCAAAGAGCAAGTTACTTCTAAAGGTAATTTCCATCCCATCTTTTGGTTGTTGCAAGTCAATAAGATTTACAAGAGGGTGATCTTCAGCTTGTTGGGCAAGTTGTTCTGCTAGTTCTTCATAAGGTGGAACATAGGTTCCGCCGAAGGACTTGGCCAGACCTTCCCGAACCTTTTCTGCATCGCCCGATTTTGCAGAGGCAAAAACATACATCAATACGAAAAATCCAAAAAGTAAGGTCATCATATCGGCATAAGATATGAGCCACGGTTCTTCATCACCTTCTTCTTCGTGTTCATGTAAAAGATTATTATGACCTTTGTCTGTAGCCATTATGTTCTTGCCCCTTCAATATCTTTCCAATTGAGTCTTTCATTTGGTAGCAAGTAGGAATTTAATTCTTCTGCCACTAAAATTTTATTTTTCTTTTGAGAAATTAACATGATTCCTTCTACGATCATATTGTTCTTAGCCATTACTTCGCTGGCCCCATCCATTAAATTTTCAGCAATGGGAATGACCACTAAATTGGCAAAGGCAATACCATAAAGAGTTGCCACCAGAGCCACGGCCATAGCTGGACCAATATTTTCTTCTGCCCCCGGCTGCCCCAAAGTTTGCAGCAGAGCAATCATTCCTAAAACCGCCCCCATCAAACCCATAGCTGGTGGGAATTTACCTAGGGCTTTAAATTTTTTTGCATCTTCACGGTATCTGTAGGCCATAGTCTGCGCTCTTAATCTAAGGATATGTTGCAATTCATCAGGTTCTAAAAAATCATCTAAAAGGATTTCCATGCCTTCGCGAATAAAATAATCATTCGATTTTTCAATTATAGATTTTAATTGGGGATCATTGGTTCTGTAAGCTTCAGAAATGGCCATCAAATCACCAATAATTCCCACATAATTAATTTTACCACCTTTAACAACACGAATATAAAAAACTTTTATCATTAGCAAAATTCTATCAACCTGAAAAGAAATGGCCGCTACGGCAACTGTTCCACCAAAGACAATGAGTGCAGCATGGTAATCAATAAAAGCCATAGGATTTTTTGTGGATGTAAAAACACCTAGAAAAAAGACAGTGCCCGCCATTAAAAAGGCGATTATGGACTTAACATTCATGTATGACCCCCTGCCATCAATGGCAATTTTCCCTACTTTATTCTAGTCGGAAGCTATCTTCTTAGCAAGTGGCTTTAAACTTGATATAGTATAACTTGCTAAAGTATTATAAGCTTATATAAAAAAATGTGTGAGTTTTAATGAGTAAAACAGAAAAATTTCTTGTTACATTTTCGCTGCTTGTTTTTTGTGCATCTATGTTTGGCATATTTGGCTATAACAAAATTTTTAATAAAGGTTCAAGCCAGCAAATTATTGCTCGAGTAGAGAGAGTTTCAAAGGGCACTCGCGTAAAATCGCCAGACAGTTTTGAATACAGAGAAGTAAAAGTTAATGATCCCATTGTTAATGGAGACAATATTATTTCCGACAAAAACTCTGATATTGCCGTCAAGTTTTTAAACGGCCCACGGTTAATTATTGGCGAAGAAAGTTTAATTTCATTAAGACAAGTGGATGGTCAACCCGATTTAAAAATTGAAAAAGGAAGTTTTTCTGGAACTTTTGATGAGGGCGATATTCTCGATGTTCTTACGAATGATGAAGTTATTACTTTAAACGGTGAAAAAGACACTCAGTTTTCTGTATCTCACACTAAAGAGGGTGAAACAGAAATAGGTAGCTTTGATAAAGAACTTAAAATAGAGTATCGCGGAGAAAAATTCACATTAAAAAATGACAAAGCTTCTGTTTCACGAACCCAAGGCTTAAAACCAAGAACTCCCCAACCCAAAAGCTTGGCAAAGGATAATAAACTTTCTGGTCAAGAAAAAGGTATAAGTATAGATGAACCCATTCAGAAACAAGGCATGTCGCTGTCCCCTCCTTACCCAAAGGACAATCATATATTCTTGCACAAAACTGGCGGCAAAATACCTGTTTACCCAAAAGCTCAATGCAAGGGCGCTTGTGAATTGAAAGTCAGTTTGAATGGAAAAAATGAAATTAAAAAAGTTTTTGCTAGAGACATGGTTCCCATTATCTATCTCAGCGTGGAGCCCGGCTCACAGGCACAGGTCAACTGGAAGTTTTCCGATGGTGGCGATGAAACCGAAGGAACATTTGAAGTCCTAGAAAATAATGCCGATAATTTCCAAAAGGCTTTTGATAAAAAACTTCCTGTTGAAGTAATGAACTAAGAATTATCT
>JAGRAE010000161.1 GCA_020435005.1 Bdellovibrionales bacterium | reverse complement strand
TAACTAGTTATTAACTTCCCCTTTCCTTGTGGATTGGGAATTCTCACGCCTCGTTAAATCCCGTTATATAAAGTAGATATTGTGCTCGTTGTGGACTTCTCAAAAAAAGTATTGAGAAGTAACGCTCGGGTCATCAAAATACAGAGTAAAAAAAAGGCAAACAGAGAGCGTAACAGCAAGATATATCTGCAGTTAGCGGGAGTAGTTAGTGCCTGTTATAAATATCATCGCCGATTAAATATAAAAGAAGATGGCCAATTGACGATTTCATGTCGCTCTAACGTTATTCATGTCGCTCTAACGTTATTCATGTCGCTCTAATGTTATTCATGTCGCTCTAATGTTATTCATGTCGCTCTAATGTTATTCATGTCACCCAAATGTTAACATCAACAAAGTAGCACTTTAGTATAACTCAAGGGGCCACGAATATATGATCATAATAAATTTATAGTTGTTAATCGGGACGGCTATCTTAAATTGTTTGTACAGCCCCCTTTCCTTGTGGATTGGGAATTCTCACGCCTCGTTAAAACCCGTCATACAAACTAAAGTAGATTTTGTGCTCGTTGTGGACTTCTCTAAACAATATTTTGCTCCACGCGTTTTTACAAAAATAGCACAGGTATTGGCACTGCAATTGCTAAAAATTAAACTGGTGAAAAATAGAATTCATGGGTTACGTTATATCAGTTATTTAGGCTTAGAGATTGTAAGAAAAACGCTTTCTCTTTGTACTATATTGCCGATTTTTGTCATATTTTTGTCAACCAAGATATATGCCATGCAAGTGCAACTTATAAAGAATCTCGACCATAATGAGGAGTTGGTTTTAGACTGTGAAACAGCACTATTTATAACTCATCCAACTTCATACTTTGATGATAGTTTTTCGAGTTTGCAAGGAGTTTTGAAAATCTCTAGATGGATGAAAAATCAACAACAAAACCTGGGTTCTTTTTTGCTGGTTGACCAATTTCGTGTTCAAAAACTGCTGCAAGTTTCATCTGATAATTACTATTTAGGCAGTGAATGTTTTGACTTTACAGTTGATTCCTTTGTAGGGGAACACTCTGTAACGATTGCCAATAATAAAAGAATTTTGTTGGCTGGTGGTTATGTGAATCAATGTTTGTTAAAGACAACTACAAATTTAGTAGACAACTGGTCGGTAACATCTAGCCAAAATATCCGCCTTATATTTATTGTCGATGCCATATACACGGATTTAAAAGAAGGAGATAGGGTTTTGACTCTACAAGATGTTATTGAGTCCCATCCAGAACATTTTGACAACTACATTTCAACATATATTGGTTTTTTGAGAAATCAACTGGCCGCAGAAGATCTAGATAAAAATTTGAGTTTTCAAATTTATTTAGGTAAAAAGCTGGTAAAAATTCAAGATAAAGGCGAGCGAGTTATTGAGATGAGGTTTGTTAATAGTCGCTCCTTAAAGGCTAGTGAATGACATGAAAATAAGAGCTATTCTTTTATTTATTTTTATATTCTTATTAAACTCCATGGCTTTCTCTGGTGCAGGGAATGACAATTCACAGTCTTTCATAGTCAATAAGTTAAAACCTATTTGTGATCTCTGCCGTGCCAATGAAGTGCGAGATTTTGCAAGCTATAAAGAGTTTCAGCAATATGTGGAAACCAATGAGTTATATAGATCTTTTTTAAAATCTCGCGATTTAGATTTGACAAAAATAAATTTTAGTCAAAATAAAACCTATAAAAAAATAAGCAAACTTATAGAAAAAACATTTTACACTTTAAAATCCCTCTTTCCCAAATATATTTTAGCCAACAAGCCGCCTGATCTAATTTTGTTTGAGCAAAACAGAAACTTTGGTTTTGCAATTAAAACAAGTATTTTTATGGAGGACGAAATAGCTCCCAATGCTTTTGTGTTGTCTAAGGGGATGTTGAAACTCTCAGAGGGAGCCCTCATAGGTGTAATAGCTCATGAATTGACTCACCTTTATTTGCAAAAAGGTGAGAATAATTTCGATAATTTGTATTACTTTGCTTATGATGAATTGAGACATCAAGGTCGGGTAGCTCCAAATCTAGAATTGTCTAAAAAGATAGGTTACTACAGAACCTACATGGAAATCGTGGGTCCCTTTTCGGCGGAGACTCTATCAGGTATTCCCTTTGATTTTAGAAATATGCATGAAAGTGCTGATGATACTTTAAGGTATTTATTGAGAAGTAAAGTGGATGCCCAAGAATGTCGGCCTTTAATCGAAAATTATGACAAGCTTTATGAGAATTTATGGTTAGGCGTTGAGATGGTGGATAATAGGCAGGAATTAGTAAATGTGGATTCATTTAAAGATCTAGTTGATAAAGTTGAAGTCGAACTGAAGACTTGTTTTGGCAATCAAAAAATAAGTCTTAAAGAATTAGTTATTCGATCTTATGATGTGTCCTCCAGTGTTTACGATTGGAATTTAAAGTTAATGCCCTCCGAAAAATTGCAGATTATAAAAATGGCCGAAAAATTATTTGAGCAAAAAAGCTTAACTGAAGCTTTGCTTGAGTTAACTCGTTATGCAAGAGCTGAGATGAGAAGGTTCGAAGCAGAAAATAATGTTTCCCAGATTAGGTATTACAGTAGTGAGGACCACGCCGATGAGATAGCACTTCAAGTTTTATACGCTTTAGATGTTCCAGTAGAGCCTTTTAATGACTTTTTTGTCAATGGACTTGAGGGAGCGGATGAAGAGGTTTATGTTTGTAATTTAGAGGTTGAGCCCTTCTATGGCTTTTTAGACGATGATCACAAAAATGACTGTTGGCGTGTCTATCGCAACCAAAGATATTATCAGTGGTTAAAAGAAAACAACAATAATTCTGATCTAGGGAGATGACCTTACAAGCCCCACTGTTTTATTAAGTTACCCAGTAAAGTTTTATTTTCTTGAAACTGTTGATAGACACGATGGTCTTTATTTTCTGTTTGACTCTTTTTATCAAAAATTAATTGTTTGCTACGAGCAACATCCCACAAAGATTCGATAATGTAATGGGCGCGATCCTCAAAAGCTGGAGACACAAGTTCAACTTTGTCATCTTTTAAGACTACAAATTGAAATTTAATTTTATTCTGGTGTTGTAAAAACAGACGTGCTGTGTAGAGGTTATCTTGACTACGCATTAAAACCTCATGCTGTCGACCTTGAGGTTCTTCGATGACTTTTAAGATTAATCGCTCGTCATCCCTTAATAATAAATTAGAGAGTTCAAAATTAACTTTTATATTGTCACCACGCGTTTTGGTGGAGTCTACAAATAAAGGGTTTTCTTTCATGCTTCTAACAATCCTTTTGACAGTTTTAAGTAAGCCTTAGATGCGGGGTTTCTAGGTGCGTAATTGAATACTGGCTGATGTATGTGATGAGCTTCTTCAACAGCAATGCTATCAGGAATGTAATCAGTAAACACGCGAAGTTGATACTCTTCTTGCACCTTTTCTATAACTTCTCTGGCAATTTTACGATTTTTATAGCGAGTGATAACAACGCCTTTAACATTCACTTTGTGGCCCAGACCTACCCGGATATTTTTTAATGTTTCTAAAATCAACTCTATACCTTTTAGTGAAAAATACTCAGGACAAATAGGAATAATGATATCCTTTGATGCCATTAATGCATTAATTGTCAGTAGGCCTAAAGACGGCGAACAATCAATGAGTACATGATCATAATTTTGATGGAGATTTTTAAGTTTTCTTTTTAAAAAGCTTTCTCGACCAAACTGTGGAGCCAATTGAATATCAATACCACTCAGCATGATTTCACCCGGAATCATGTCAAAGCCAAAAGTTTCTGAGTTTACAATGGCTTCATCGGCTGTGGTCTGAGCGACGAGTACATCGTAAATGGTTTTATCAAATTCTCTATCGCCAAAAACTGACTTGGTAGCTGAAGACTGCGGATCTAAATCAATAAGAAGAATCCGCAAGCCTTGGCTGGCCCATGCAGCAGCAATGTTAATTGAAGTTGTTGTTTTTGCAACGCCACCTTTTTGATTGATCACTGATGTAACTTTCAAAGTTGAACCCTTCCCCAAGTTATCTGTTAAAAAATACTAGCACAAAAAATAAACATACGTCATGAATAGACTTTTGTTTAATATATTGCACTAAAAAGGAAGGTAACAATAAAATTACATTGTGTAACGAAAAGCTAGACCATAAACTAGCTAGCCTTTTTTTCTTCGATAAAAAAGTCAGATAATCCAAATAGTAGAGCCTCTACTTCATCAACAGTCGTAATACCTCTTCTCGCCAAACGCAGAGCGTACGTGGTTAAATCTTCAAAACCTTCAGAAAATTTAATTGTGCGGATAATTTCTCTATAATCCTTATGGTTCATTAATTGAGTACCAATATTTTGTGATTTCTCCCAGTATTCAAAGATAGGCACGCGATTGTAAAAACCAGTAAAATTACAAGTTTTGCAACCATGACCGTAGTTTATCTGCGGTGGGAAATTCTTGTCCTTCAGAATTTTTTTTAACAAATCAATTTCATGAGTGCTAATGGCTTTAGTGCCTTTGCATTCCGGGCATATAGATCTTACGAGTCTTTGAGCAACAACACCTATTACACTTGTCGCTAATTGTTCTGGACTAGCGCCTAACTCAATTAAACGAGGAAAAATATCCAATGAGCTTGAAGCGTGAAGTGTTGCTAGTACGAGGTGTCCAGTAAGGGAGGCATCAAATACTAATTGTAATGACTTACTGTCACGGATTTCACCCACTAGGATTATATCGGGGTCTTGCCTCATTACATGTCTTAGAAGGACTTCATAGTTTAAGCCAATATCGTTGTTAATTTGGATTTGATTGATGCCAGGAAAGTCCAACTCAATAGGGTCTTCTATTGTAACGATATTGTATTTATGTCTGTTGAGCTCCCCCAAAATAGAGTATAAGGTGGTTGTTTTTCCTGATCCAGTTGGTCCACAAATTAAGAACAAGCCTTGACGGTATTTACTCAAGTTGTTTAAAAAACGAATTACTCTTCTGTCATGTGCAATTTGATTGAGTGGAATAATGTGGCTTTGTTTACGCAGTAGTCTTATGACAACTTTTTCACCAAATTTTGTGGGAACAGTAGAAATTCTACCATTAATGCTTTTGTCATCAATATTTACAGAAAATTGTCCGTCCTGAGGGAAGCGGCGTTCAGTTATGTCAGTTTCAGAAATGACTTTAATGCGATTAACTAAACTAACACCCAGACTATGTGGGATTGGAAAAAAAAGTTGGTTTAATATGCCATCAATTCGACAACGAATAATTGTTTCAGTTTCGTTAAACTCAATATGGATATCACTAGATCTTTCGGTCAATGCAAAGCTTAATATTTCTTTTAGTAACTGTTCAGAATCTTGTGATTGCAATTGAATTTTTGGAGCTAAATGCTCTTCCATCAGGCCATGTACAGTAGTTATCTCAGTGATAGAAGTAAGTTGTGTTTCATTTTCTAAATTGAGTTGGATGCCTGGTAATTTATTTAAATGTTGTAGTCGAGTGCTTAAGTGGATGGCCAAGGGCAATGTGAAATCAGTGCTTTTTAAAAGCTTTTCAAATTCTGTTCTGGGTACTTCTACTATTTTACAATCTGTAGCCGCCGTTGCTGTTAAACTCATCCAGCTGTTAGTGATGATACTCACTTCTGCAAAAGAATCATAAGTTTTTAAGGTTTCAATATGGCAAGAAAGTGGTTGATCGCCGACTTTCTTTGTGAGGTTAACTTTTCCAGATTTCACAATATAAAATTTATTAACGGGATTGTTCGCTCTAGCAATGACTTGCCCTTTTTTGTATTCAACAATACTACTAGCTTCTGTAATTCTAAGTAATATTTCTTTTGGAATTTGCGAAAAAGGTAATGAGAAAGTTAAAAAATCCACTACTTCTGAGTCATCACTTATCGTGTTAGGACTGTTGTGAAGATTTATGCTGTCTTCTCTTCCTAAATAAGCATTCATTATAGGTTTTCTCAAATACTCAAACTCATTTTCACTAATTGTATAAAGTTGAAGATTTACTTTAGTGTTTAGTTGTTCAAATGCTTTAAAGAAATCAGTTTTAAAAGGTAGGGTTAAAGCTAAATGCAAATTGTTATTTTCAAAAAAGATGGGGATGACTTTGTATTTAGAAATAAAATTCATAGGAAGAACTTTATTAAACGCTTTATTAAAATCTAGATCTTCGCTGTTGAAAGGTCTTACGCTAAAACTAGAACTAAGATGTTGGTGAATTTTTCTTGATAGTTGACTGATTAACTTAATACTCAAGTTATGATTGTCTTGTATAATTTCCAGAAAAAGTGAGCCTTCTATCAATATCAATTCAGAATCAACTTTAGCAAATGCAGAAGTGGAATGTTTGGAATTTGAAAGAACAGAAAACTCAGAGAAATGCTCCAACTCTTTAACAGAGTGTACTGTCCAACTTTGTGTGCCATCTTTAGAACTGGCTTGTATGCTGACGGCCCCTTTTTTTAAAATATAAACATAGTAACTGTCTTCATTTTCAAGAAAAACAGGATCATTTTTCTTGAATTTTTTTACTTCAACTTTATTGGCTATTAAATTCAGAACATATTCGCTGGCATCTTCAAATAATTGGCTATCAATAATTATTTGTTTGAGTTCTTTTAATTCTTCTTTTGTTTTTGCCATAATCTGCTACTTCCCAAATACTTATCGGAAACAACAGACCTTATTTTATATCCAAAGCAATTCTATCCGGATTAACCTAGACCATAAACCAGCGAAGATTACCAACCCAAAGTAACTACACCCCCAATATGAAATCCATCGTTTTCATATTCTTTTTCAGGGCTATTAAAAGTGTCCTTCCATTCTACTCTACTATATGCGGCCTCAATACCAAGACCCGTATTTAAAGTTCCAAACCAGTTTTTTTGCTTTTGGTTATATATACCTAATTTTAATCCTTTATTATTCCCCTCGCCCTCGGCAACTTCACCACGATAAGTAAAGTCTGTATTGTTTGTTTGGAAGATTTCTATTTTATCTACTTTTGTTTCTGTATAAAAAGGACCTGTGTAAACAAGAGTCTCATCTGTTGTACGATAGCCAACTAAAACTTCGTAGTGCTTTCCACTACCGATGATCTTAGCTTCGGCCTCCTTAACACTGCCTGTAGTGTCATTAGTCGTTGTTTTCGTGTTAAAACTTAAGTCACTGGCTAGTAAAGCTATAGAGAAATTTCCTTTTTTAGCATCGTCAGCCCCACTGCCCCAAATTTGTAATTTTAGTCCTATACCATTATCATAATAGACATCGAGATGGGAGATAATTCCAAGTGCAAAGTTGGAAGTAGGTGCTGCACCATGCGCTAGCGAAGTATTGGTAGCTATAGAAATGTCATCTATATCATCAATTAATTTTACTGTATCTGTTCCAGCATAACCTAACTTCATGTTGAAACCAAAAGTTTTACCTTGAGATTCTGGGTACATAAATGAAGTTGTATACATTAAATGTTCAACTTCCACACTGTCATCGAACAAGCTCAATCCTGTGGAGCTTGTTGAACAAGCGGAAGTGAGCATGGCTATATAGATTAAAATTATAAACTTCATTATTGAAACACCTCTTGTTTTAATAAATCATCAACAACTTGTGGATCAGC
>JAGRAE010000160.1 GCA_020435005.1 Bdellovibrionales bacterium | reverse complement strand
TTACTAGAAACTTAGGTAAAAATGCCACTTTATTAGTATTAGATTCTGGACATATGAAAACTCACTCTCAACAAAATGACTTTATTGAAGATCAATTATTAATTCACAAAGACACTCCCCATCGTTTAGCGCTGTACCACGCTCCCCTTTACCCCAATCACAGAGATGAGTTTGACGCCCTTGCAAATGCTGGTAAAAATAATTGGTTGAGTCTATTTGACAAGCATCAATTAACCAGCGCTTTTGAAAATCACGACCACACTCTAAAAAGAACACATATTTTAAAGGAAAATAGTATTGCTGATAAGGGGACTGTTTACGTTGGTGATGGATGTTGGGGGAAAAATGGACGAAAATCTAATCCACAAAAGTGGTATTTACAAAAAGCAGAGTCATCGGCCCACGTATGGTCAGTTTATATTGATAAAGATTATTTAGAATATGAAGCTTCAGGTGAAAATGCTGTTATTTATGACCACTTTCGCTTAAGCAACACCAAAGTTAAAACATCAATTGAAGAACTGATGTAGAAAACTAACGACCTTTCATTTGTGGGTCGAGAGCATCGCGCAGTCCATCACCTAAAAAGTTAAAAGCTAGCATTGTTAAAAAGATAGCAAAACTAGGATAAATAATTAGGTGTGGAAAGGATCTCATGGTTTGCCAACCTGAGGATGCTAATACCCCCCATGAACTAAAAGGTGGTTGCAATCCTAAACCAATAAAGCTTAAAAAACTCTCAAATAGTATGTTGGAAGGGATTTGAAACGTTAACAATACAATAATTGGTCCTAAAATATTAGGCATAACATGTTTTACAACAATCCAAAAAGGATTTGCACCTAGGGCTCTAGCTGCCTCAACATAAGTCATTTGTTTAACTTGTAACACCTGACCTCGTACTACACGCGCCAAAGTCACCCAGCCCACCAAACTTAGAGCTAATACAATTCCAAAGTAAGCTTTTCTTTCTGGGTCATCAAAAAGTTGAACAGCATCAAAAATAACTTTTACAAGGATAAGCAATACCATTGTAGGGATGGAGTACAAAATATCAACTATTCTCATCATAAATGAGTCAACTCTTCCACCTACCCAGCCTGAAACAGCTCCATAAATGGCACCTATTGCCAGCGAGATAAGTGACGTATAAATGGCTACAGCCATAGACATTCTAGCGCCGTATATAATTCTAGAAAACAAATCACGTCCCAAAGCATCTGTTCCTAGCCAATGTTTCATAGACGGTTCTTGCAAAATTTTATCCATATATTGTTCATCAAAAGGATAAGGCGAAATATTTTCAGCAAATATAGCAACTATACAAATAAATAAAATAAAATAGGCACTTAATACGGCGGCTTTATTTTTTTTCAAACGAATAAAGGCATCTTCCCATAAACTTCGCGAAGGTTTATATTGAACTTCAAGTGCCTCTGATTTAGCGGAATTTGACATGGTCATAGTAGTACTCACGATAGTTTTATCCTTGGGTCAAAATAAGAATAAAGCAAATCAACAATTAAATTCGCAAAAACTAATAATGCAGAAAATAAAAGAGTTAATCCCAATATTAATGGATAATCTCTATTAGTTACACTTTGTATTAAATGTTTGCCCATTCCCGGTACAACAAAAATTAATTCAATAATAAAAGATCCAGATAAAATCCCTGCAACCAGAGGTCCAGAGAAGGTAAGGACAGGTATTAGTGAATTTTTTAATACATGTCTGTACAACACAACGCGTTGTGGAAGTCCTTTTGCCTTAGCCGTACGAATATAATCAGAACGTATAACTTCCAAAACACTGGCTCGAGTTAGCCTGGCAATTACAGCTGCTGGTCGAATTCCTAAAATAAATGAAGGCAAAATATAATGTGACGGCCCATCCCAGAAAGCTGGGGGCAGTATATCCAACCAGAAAGCAAATATAATTATAAATATGGGAGCGACTAAAAAGCTCGGCAAGGAAACTCCACTCACTGCCATAAACATAGCTGAGTTATCCCAAGCGGTATTGTGTTTTGAAGCGGCAAAGATGCCTAGTGGTATACCTATTGCGAATGAAATTATTAATGCATATAAACCTAGCTGGAAAGAGACTGGCAATGTTTCAGTGATAATATCTGAAACATTTCGTCCTAAGTACTTATAGGACTCGCCTAGATCACCTTGTAAAATACCAAAAATATAATCTTTATATTGCTCTAATAGAGGAGCGTTTAAATTGTATTTAGCTTCTATGTTAGCCTTAACTTCTGGGGGTAAAGTCTTTTCTTGATCAAAGGGTCCGCCAGGCATAACTCTTAAGAGTGTAAAAGTAAGTGTTGCAATCACCAACAAAACAAGGCAGGCCTCTACAACTCTTTTAAACACAAAAAAGACTAGGTTTTGAGAAATTGCATACCAAGCAAAAGTCCCAAACACAAGCACACCATCTAATATTAGAAGCCCATTCCAAAATGGTGGCCACCATTCAGGGTGATCAATAAATACTTCCATACTGTGTTGGGCATCAAAAAAGCTAATTAACAGAGTAATAAGAAGCGCAGTAAATACTACGCCACTCATTATTGATTTTTGCTTCTCATTTATCACTTTAGTTCTACTCTTTTGTATTGGTATCTATTCATACTATTATTAGGAAAATTGATAACTCGTTTTGCCACTAATGAATGAACTACTGATGAAAATACTGGAGCGACTGGCACGTCTAACTCTGTTAAAATCTTTTGCGCCTTTGAATAAATATCTTTTCTCTTACCTTTATCTAACTCTTTAGCAGCATCTTCAATAAGAGAGTCATAATCTTTGTTACCCCAATTTGTATGGTTATTATCTGAATATGAGGTCATTAAATTTAAAAAGTTATCTGGATCTGGATAATCCGCTAACCACCCCATTCTGAACACATGAGGAGGATCAACTTTAAGTGTATTGAGATAAACTTTCCACTCTTCATTTTTTAATTCGACGTTTATTCCCAAGTTCTTTTTAAGTTGTGCTTGAACATTTTCAGCAATTCTTTGGTGATTCTCATTAGTATTAAACCCTAAAGTAATTGTTTGCAACTTTGATCTGTCCTTAAAACCAGCTTCATCTAAAAGTTTATTAGCTTTTTCAATATCGAAACCAGTACCAATTTCAGCTTCATAACCAAACATTCCTGGAGGCACCCAACTAGTTAGTGGAATTTGGCCACCGGCTAACATTTTTGTTACTTCATTACGGTTGATAGCCAAACTAATAGCTTTTCTTACTAGTGGGTTGTCCATGGGTTTTTTCTTTACATTAAAACCATAATAGTAAAGAGATAAAATTCCAGACTCTAAGTGTTCTTCTCTTTTTTTGAGTACGGATAGCTCAGTTGAAGGAAGTGTTAATTGAGCATCTATCTGACCTTTATCAAACAAATTAATCGCTGTAGACATTTCAGGTATCATGTAGGCCAATACATTTTTTATTTTTGGTTTTTCGCCGTAATATATTTCATTCCGCTCTAGAACAATAGCCTTATCATGGTCCCAAGTTTTTAACTTAAACGGACCATTAGTTACTATATTTTTAGGATCTGTCCAGTTGTCACCAAACTTTTCAATAATTTCTTTACGAATTGGATAAGTACAGTGATGAGTTAACAAATAAGGAAAATAGCTCTGTGGTCCAACCAGCTTAACTTTTATAGTATACTTATCAACAGCCTTTGCTTCTACTTTTGCAAAGTCTTTTATTTTACCTTGGTTGTATTCTCGTGCGCCTTTTATTCCGTACAAAAAATAAGCATATTCTGAAGCGGTCAAAGGATTTAATAATCTTTGCCAGCCATCAATGAAGTGCTGAGCTGTTAACTCAATGCCATCTGTCCATTTTACATTTTTCTTGAGTTCAAAAGTCCAATCAGTAGCATCGTTTTCAGCTGACCATTTTTTTGCAATTGCACCAACTAAGCCTAAGTCAGGATCACTAAAGTCATACTCTACAAGACCTTCCATAATGTTATCTTGTATTTGTGCAGAAGTGGTATCTGTAGATTTATTCCAATCTAGGCTGGGAGGTTCAGTTGTAATATTAACTCTTAGTGTTTCTTTAGGGTCTAAGTTGTAGTCCCCTTTTTTCTTTTTTGAACAAGAAACAATAGCTAAAGAAGCTAAAATAATAGTAATCAAATGGAATATCTTCATGAGTTCACCCCTTAATGATGAAAGACTCTAATTAGGATTTGTTTTGCGATCAGTCAACCATCGCGAGCAAATTGGCTACCATCTTGTATTTATTAACAAACTCTAATCACCAAAATGGCACCAAAACCCCACTTCTAGGGTAAAATTTAAGCAAAAAATGAAGAAAAATATCGCTATAAAACGCGATGCGGTATTGTGGGAGTTTTTATCAAGTTTACGACATAATGTAATTACATCAGCAAATCGAATGAAGGGATTGTTCGAAAAAAGACCAAGGAGGGGGCATGAAAGCAGCGCGTTTGCAGCTTATCTTTTTTTCATTTTATTTTACTATTAACAACTTTTCCTGGGCTCAAAATCTGACGGATACAATAGGCGAACAAAAAACCGCTGTGATTTTGATCGATTTATCCGGCGGGATAATTCCTCGAGCAGATTTTCACGAAATTGAAGAGAGTTTTTTTAATGGCTCGCACTCTGTTAATCATTTTATTCGAGAAACCTCATATCAAAAGACCTGGATTAGCGGTCAAGTTTTTGGCTGGTATGAATGGAGTAATAGAGATAAGTGTGAGTTGAACTATGATGAGATTTTTAATCTTATTCAAAAGGATTTAGATTTAACAAAATATGATCGTTTTTTTATATTGAACCATGTCGATTTAAAAATGTGTGCAGGCACTGGCTTTGGTCACTCTACACATGGTAAAGTCCAACTATTCACTCCACAAGGTTCTACTTTCGCTAGTGTTTCTCAAGTCCAACTTAATTATCGTCTTGTCAAACCTCAAGTTCCATTTCAAAAATTAACTGGCATTTCAAGTTCGGTAATTGCCCATGAATTTGGTCATGCTTTGGGGATTTTAGGACATGCTAATTTATATGAATGTGGCGAGCAGACAATATCGACAAATGAAAGCAACTGCAACCAAGAGGCCATTGCCGACATGTTCAGTATTATGGCTGGTGAAAGCTACTATAAAAGCACTCTGCACATGAGTGCTTGTCATAAAGAAGATTTGGGGTGGATGAGCTCAAGAGAACTCAAAATTATTGAAAAACCAAAAAATGAAAATTCTATACTTATTGATCTAAATAATTTTGAAAAACTCTCAGCAAATAGACCCTCAGCTATTAAAATCCCATTGGAAAACAAAATTCCAGTAGTTAGAGAAAAAGAAGTTTACATTTCAAATTTATTCTTAGAATTTAGAACCCCTTCTGGATTTAATAGTCGATTGTTAAATCTGACTCAACCATTAGACCAATATTACAGAGATATTACTTGGGTAGATGCCAACAACAAGACTAAACCCAAAGTGGATATTGCCGGAATTCAAATTAGAGGTGGGTTTTATAAGGATGGTCACTGTATTACTAGCTACTTATTTGATACAAAACCAAATAGTTTTGCTTTTCAAGAAAAGTATGACTATTCATTATATGATCATTTAGATGCTTTTGTAACGAAAGGTCAAACATTTAAAGAACCTTACAACAACATTGATATTAAAGTTATAGATATAGACTCAGAACAAGCGAAACTCAAAATTATTTTCAACTAAAACTTAACAAAATATTTGAATCAGGCTATTACAATTGAATGATTCAGGTATCAAACTTAAAAAAAACATATGGCAGCAGAGTCTTGTTTGAAGGACTCACTTTCTCTTTAAATAAGGGTGACCGCGTTGGTTTAGTGGGTCGAAACGGCAGTGGTAAATCAACTTTAATAAAAATTATTGTTGGCCTAGAAGAAGCTGATGAAGGGCAAATTACCCAACCACAAAACTATAAAATTGGATATTTAGATCAACATATCCACTTTACAAAAAATCAACTATTAGAGGAGTGTATTCAAGCTCTCCCTAAAGAGCAAGAACACGACTTTTACAGAGCAGAGAAAATATTATTTGGACTTGGTTTTTCTGAAGATGATATGCAAAAACAGCCTACTCAATTTTCTGGAGGCTATCAATTAAGAATCAATTTGACCAAATGTCTTCTTGCTCAACCTGATTTGTTGATTTTAGATGAACCTACAAACTATCTTGATATTTTAAGTTTACAATGGATGAAAAGGTTCCTTAAAAGCTTTCCAGGTGAAGTTCTTATTATTACTCATGACAGAGAATTCATGGATGAAGTCACAACGCATACGATGGGCATTAATCGAAAAAAACTTTTAAAAGTTCAAGGCTCCACTGACAAATATTACGAGCAATTAGCTGCAGATGAAGAAATTTATGAAAAAACTAGATTGAATCAAGAAAGAAAATTAGAGCAACTTAATCGATTTGTAGAACGCTTTCGTGCCAAAGCCTCAAAAGCGACACAAGCCCAATCTGTAGCCAAGCGTATTGCAAAAATGAGTATTTTATCGCAAATGGAAAGCGAACAAATGATGGGCTTTCGATTCAACTATAAAGAGAGCCCTGCAAAGCGTGTCATGGATGTGCAAAATTTAAGTTTTGGTTTTGACAAAAACGATTTACTTTTTAAAGAGCTTTCTTTTGATGTTAAAATAGAAGACCGAATTGCCATAATAGGTAAAAATGGGAAGGGAAAATCAACATTATTAAATGTTTTAGCCGGAAATTTAACCTCTTTAGCTGGTGAAATTAAAACTCATCCTGCAACAAAAATAGGTTACTATCAACAAACTCACCGCAAGGATTTACATCCCAGTTGGAGTGTTGATGAGGAAATTCAAAGCGCAAATATTGAGTTGGGATTATCAGAGGTACGTGCAATATGTGGCGCAATGATGTTTCCTGGAGATGATGCTAAAAAAAAGATTTCAGTTTTATCCGGCGGCGAACAAAGCCGAGTATTGTTAGGTAAAGTATTAGCACAACCAAGTAATTTACTTCTTTTAGATGAACCAACAAATCATCTGGATATGGAATCCATTGAAGTTTTAACTGAAGAAATAGATGCCTTCCCTGGCCCCGTACTCATTGTTACACACAGTGAAACGATTCTTCATCGATTGGCAAATAAGTTAATTGTATTTAAAGCTGACGACTGTTTTGTTTTCAATGGTAATTATGATGAGTTTTTAGAAAAAGTCGGCTGGGATGATGATACGCCTAAGACTAAAACTAAAGTAAAAGTAGATAAAAAAGAAATTAAGCGTTTAAGAGCTGAGATTATTCAAAAGCGTTCTAAAGAATTGTCACCTTTAAAAAAACAGAGCGAAGAATGTGAAAAGCAAATAGAAAAAATTGAGCATGAGTTACATCATAAAAATGAATTGGTAATGAGTTCGTTAAACGACCAAAGCGGAAGCACTTCCCTACAGGATATTTATAAAGAAATCGGTCAATTGCAGTTGCAACAAGAAAGGGCTTATACCGAACTTGAAAGCCTAATCAGTAAAATAGAATATATAAATAAAAGGTACGACTCAGAGTTAAATGAGTTGTTGGATAACTAGAGCCGTTGGATAACTAGAGCCGTTGGATAACTAGAGCCGTTGGATAACTAGAGCCGTTGGATAACTAGAGCCGTTGGATAA
>JAGRAE010000015.1 GCA_020435005.1 Bdellovibrionales bacterium | reverse complement strand
TTATTCGGCCATTGTATTTATTAATTTGTTTTTTAATATTTGTGGGACCATAGTTGTAAGAAGCCGTTGCCAAATAAATATTTCCATTGAACATATCTATTAGTTGTCTCAGGTAACGGGTGCCTGCACGTATATTCGAACAAGGCTCAAAGAGTTGGTTTCTGCTAGAAAAACCTAATTCTTTTGCTGTTGCTGGCCATAAAATTTGCATTATACCAAGAGCATCTGCACTGGATACAGCTTTTGGGTTAAATCCGCTTTCTCCCCTAGCGACAGCTAAAACTAAACTAACTGGTAGTTTTTGTTCTTCTGCTGCTTCTCTAAAACAATCTTCATAAGGGAATTCAACTTTAAATTCTCGTTGAATCAAAGAGTTTTCTTCGAACCAAAAATCTTCCCACTGCTCTTCAACATCAGACACAATATATTTATTTAAAACTGATCCTAAAGTCGGATAAAAATTGAGTACTATGAATGTTGTTAAAAATAATCGTATCATCTTAATTACAATAGTCCTCTAGCGTGTACATGATTTCTGGATAAATAATGTTATAAGCTTGTTTATATTTTTCTTCTTGTCCTAAAGCGTTTAGCAAACCCATTTCTTTTTTCTTCATCTCTGCTGTTAAATTTTTTCTAATGTTGTCATATTGAAGACAAGCATCTTGTAAAGTTAAGCTGGTAAGATTAATAAACTTGTAATGGAAATACTCATTACGAATAAGTTTTGATAAACTTTCTGAAATGACACCTTCTTGGACTCCCCAGTCAATAAACTCAGTTAATGCTTGTAAGTTTTGTATTCCAGGATCTTGTGCTGCTAACACTAAAAGGTTTTCAAAATAATCAATAAATAAGTTTTGACGTCCACTTTTGATGAGACGTTTTGACTCACCAACGGCATCGTTCAGATTATAATTACTAACTTCCTTGTACTCCTTATAACTAGAGTTATTGCCTATATTAAAAAAACCGTAGTCATCTTCAAAAGAAGCTCTAGCCAATGAATTGCTAAGAATTATTCCACATACAAAAATATATTTTAAAATTTCTTTTACCTGTAAGTTTAACATATTCATAATCCTAATTGCTTTTCCCAATCATTTTTGTCTTCACTGTCATCAAATGAGATGTTCAATGGAGTTTTTATTTCTTGAGAGCTTTCTTGATTTCCGAATAAAATTGATTGAACATCTGTTATTGTTTGACTCATGACTCCAGATTCAAAGTCACCTGTAAAATCTAACAATTGAACCATGATTTCTGAATTGTGGATTATACCTTTTAAGGCATTAATAAATGTTAACGATTCTTTTAAACCACCATACACTTCGATAGCAGTAAACTTTAAAGATTTATTCTGAATTCCATTTGAACCATTAACAAGATCTAAATATGACTTAAAACGTAAACTCAAACTTCTACCCGTTCTGTTTTGTCTTCTCATCAATGAGTTTGTAACTGAGCTTATTGTTTTAGTTTCAGAACCATAACCTAAAAGCTCGTCCTGAAGCTCATTTAATTTAGTATTCGTACCCATAACTTTGTCTACGCGATAACCCAAGATCTGAGTTGTATCGTACACCTTGTTATATAAAGGATCTAAATTGACATTCATTGTATTTAAGAATTTTAAATATTTATCTGAAGCAGACTTTTTAAGTTGTTTACATTTATTACTGAATCTTTGTGACTGGCAATCTGTTACTTTTAATTCATTATTTAATAATTCTAAATCTCTTAAAGGTATTGAAATGGCCTCTTCAAATGACTTCATTTGCAAACCTGTCTCACGTAAGGCTTGCATGACTTGTGCATCAAAAATTTTACTATTCGGCTGTGCCTTATTTAAATCTTTAACCTCTACGCCTATATTTGCACATGATGAACGAATAGTACCAGGAATAAGTTTTCCAATAATTTTACTGTTACTTTGGTGGTTAACTCTATATTCATCTTGTTGCTTAGTTCCTATATGTAAGTTTTTATGACAAAAACCAACAAAGTTATCTATTACATCATCAAGCTGGTCGCATTTTACTTGAACTGGACCACTATAGGTCACTTCATACTGAGCGATATACGGACATTGAATTAAATTTTCTTCGCCGGGGCCTGGGTTATAAGTTACATTGAGTTTATTATTTGAAATTGTCTTATCGCCAAAGCTAACCTTGGCATGAATAGCCGTTCTAACAGGACTTACTTGCTTATGAAGTTCATCTCCATAAAAATCCCAGGTAATTTTTCTAACTTCACAAGTTACAATCACTTTTTGTGAAGCCTTGTGACAATTTTGTTTTAACTTCAGCCACTCCGCATTTGCCAAAGCCCCTGAAACCCAAATTAAATTTCCCGTAAAAATAGCTACGAATAATCGCAAAATCATAATTTCTAACCTTTATGTCTTCTTCTTGACGCGACGTATACCATTTGAAATTACGCGGAGCAATGTGAATTGGGAATGTTAAAATATCAACATACTATATTGTAAATTATTTAGTTAAATGAAAATAATTTAGTCTTTTTAATGCCTTATAAAAATGACACCACTACATAACAATTATAAATGTATAATATTTATTATACATACTTTAATAATGACTCTTCTCACTCACCTGAATTATCTCTCTAAATATTAGCTGTATCTTTCATGGGGGGTGAAGATGAGGTTTCTATTTTTAAGTTTAATTACTGTTTATAATTTGTCATTTGCACAGGCTCATCTTTCTTCTTTAGAACCACTGAATTTAGTGGAGTGTCAAAAAGTTTCAGGTGATCTCAAGCATGTACAGTGGTTTTCTGCGCCCAAAATAGTTGATGAAGATGATGAAATTATCTCTATAGAATTTTACGCCTTCTATGGTGCATGTAACTACGAAGGAAAGATTTACCGAAAACTTAATAATCCTAAAATGGGAACTTGGGCCTATGACAGCCTTAATTGGCCCTGGACCTATGAACCTGAAATTGTACTCTCTCAATCATCTGATATTTTACAAAAAGTTAACCTCACTTTTAATAAAAATCAGGTTTTCAAACTAGGACCTGAAGTGAGTTATGTTATTGCTTATTTGCCGAACTCTAATGAGCAAAAGTTTTATTGGTTACTTACTTTGACAGAGGCGGATCAAGACACCGCAAGTCAAATTGTGCTAACACAATTTAATGATTCTCTTTAGAACTTAATATATAAGCTCCATGGTTACCTTTTACATTTGTGAAAGTCTGAAGTAATCTTACAAGCATGAATAAAATAAAAAAAGCTGTTATTCCCGCTGCAGGTTTAGGAACAAGATTTTTGCCAGCAACAAAATCCGTTCCAAAAGAAATGCTACCAATAGTAGATAAGCCCACTTTGCTATATGTTGTCGAGGAGGCCGTTGCTGCTGGTATAGAAGACATTATTATAATTGCCGGTCGTGGAAAGACCGCCATAGAAAACTTTTTTGACACAAATTATGAACTAGAAGATCTTTTAGAGAAGTCCGGGAAGTTTGAATTATTAGAAGAAATTAAATCTATTTCTAACATGGCAAACATTATCAGTATTCGACAAAGGGAAGCTAAAGGTCTTGGCCATGCTGTATATTGTTCAAAACCAATCGTTGGCAATGAAAGCTTTGCCGTGTTGTTGGGAGATGAAATTACATTTCCTAAAGATTCATATGATTACGTCACTAAAGAACTCATTTCGCTGTATGATGAGCAAACCACCTCATGTGTAAGTGTCATGGAAGTACCAAAAGAAAAAGTGAATAAATACGGCATTATTGATTTTGAGATGCTCAATACCAGCTACAAAAACTTAGATATATTAAATGTTAAAAACATTATTGAGAAACCTTCGCCTCAAGAAGCACCAAGTTGTTTTGCTCTCCCAGGACGATATGTGTTTAACTCAACCATTTTTAGCCATATAGAAGAGACAAAACCTGGAAAAAACAATGAAATTCAATTAACAGATGCCATGGTAAAACTTATTCGCAATGAAAAATTGTACGCCCTAAACGTACCCAATAAAAGATATGATGCTGGAGACAAGTTTGGGTTTATAAAAGCTAACATAGATTTAGCTTTGGAAAGAGAAGACATTGGCCCTCAACTTAAGGAATATTTAAAGAACTTATGAAAAAGCTTATTATTTTTTGCTCTATTTTATTTGTGTCTCAAACTTCTTGGTCTTACATTCCCCGTTTTGACTATGTGATAAACCGCACAGCAGATGTTCATGGCTCAGGTATTTATTTAATTGATCAAGATGTGACTCTTATCGGCACCGGTCAAAGCCCTATAACTCTTCATGAACAATGGCTTGTTAGCAGTGGAAAGCTTATGCGCATGAAGTTGACGGGAAGAAATGAATGGGCCGACTCAATTAGAAAAACAGTAATCTACAATGATAAACAACAGTATTCAGTTAATTCACAGGGCAAGAAGACCATTGAGAAAAGAAGGGACGACTTCCTAGAATCATTTTTTTACTTTCGTTCTACCTCCTATTTAAAGTCTTTGCTTTATAATTGGAATATTATTCCAAGAAAAGCTCTCGCCGACCCACCACGTTTATCAAGAATAGAAGAGATTAGAAACGACCCAGAAGATTTTGTTAGTTTATCCAGAAGCGGTGGAAAAGTTTCCTATAAATTCCAAATTAAAGATGAAAGCCATCAAAAAAGTCCAGCCATGTGGATAGAACAGGATTATTTTCATATACTAAGGTTGAGAACACCAACAGAAGCCGAAATTATTGCTGATAATTACCAACACCACAGGAACAATTTGTGGTTACCTCAGATAAGAGAAATTCGTTGGGGAGAGCAAAAAGCTGTCATTAACGTTACCCAAGTTAAGTATTTAGGACAAAGTTCAAGCTTAAAAAAACGCTTATCTGCAAGTAGTTTAGATACAAACAAAGAACCTGAGTTGAAAGAAATTAAACCAGAAAATATTATAGTTAATGAATTTTATAGTCGTTTCCGATGAGTGATAAATATTTTCATTTAGCAGTTGATGCCCCCATTTCAGCTCCACTTACATATCTTCCACCCAATGAATACATACCGTTAGGGCGTGGCGACTCGGTTAGAGTTCCATTGGGAAAAAGAACCGTCGATGCTGTTGTATTGGGTAAAACAAGTGAATGTGGTGATTTTGAGCTCAAACCCATCCAAGAAAAAATAATTGAAAAGCCCATTTTGCCAGAGAAATTTCTCGGTTGGTTAGAGTGGCTTGCAAAATACTATTCATACCCAATAGGTCAAGTTACAAAGTTGGCTTTTCCTCCTCTTGTTAAAAAAACAAAAGCACGTAAAAGTCATAAAAGCCCTGTCGTTCCTAGCCTAGAACGCAACAAGAAACTACAGCTAACGACAGAGCAACAAAAATGTTTTGAAGGTATTTCTAGAGAATCTGGTTTTAATATTCACTTATTACATGGAGTTACTGGATCTGGTAAAACTGAGATCTATCTCCAACTTATAGAAGATGTTCTCAACTCAGGAAAAACTGCACTCGTACTCGTCCCAGAGATCTCACTGACTCCTCAGTTATTAAATAGATTCTCTGCGCGTTTTCCAGAAAAAGTTGCAGTAATCCATTCACATTTAACTGATAGAGAAAAGACTGAGCAATGGTGGTTTTCCTACAATAATGAGCGGCCCATATTGCTTGGTGCAAGATCTGCTTTGTTTTGCCCGAGAGAAAACTTAGGTTTAATAATCGTCGATGAAGAACATGAATCTTCCTATAAGCAGGATGAGAAATTAAAATACAATGCGAGAGATGCAGCTATTATGCTGGCTAAGATGTATGATTGCCCCATTGTATTGGGCTCTGCTACACCAAGTTTAGAGAGTTGGCACAATGCTAAAACGGGCAAATATTATTTGCACCAAATGAATGAGAGAGTTTCTTCACGGCCCATGCCAGAAATAAAAGTAGTTGCTCTCCAAGATCGTGACAAAACAGCCAATCTGCCTTTTTGGTTGAGCTCACTGTTGTATACTGAAATTCAAGATTCTTTGGCTAAAAAAGAACAAGTTGCATTATTCCTAAACCGAAGAGGTGTAGCACAATTTGTTCAATGCTTCGATTGTGGATATACATATGAATGTCCAAATTGTGAAATTAGCTTAACCCTACATGGCAAGTCGGACTTAGTATGCCATTATTGTAATTATACAACTGTTTTTAAAGAGAAGTGTCCTGACTGCCAATCTGAAAACATTTCTGCGCAAGGTGTTGGTACAGAACAAGTTGAAAAAGATGTTTCTAAACTATTCCCTGATGCCGTTGTGCAAAGAGCCGATCGCGATGAAATCTCCAAACGGGAACAAATGGAAGACTTAATCAAAAATATGGAGATGGGTAATATAGACATACTTATTGGTACACAGATGATTGCTAAAGGATTGGATTTTCCTGGCTTAAATTTAGTGGGACTCATATTAGCGGATGTTGGTTTTCATTTGCCAGACTTTCGAGCCTCGGAAAGAAGTTATCAGTTGATTACTCAAGTGGCCGGACGAGCTGGTCGCCATTCTCAGGTACCAGGAAAAGTCATCGTACAAACCTTTAACCCTCAACAAAAGTGTTTACAATTTGCATTGAACAATGACTTTGAAGGCTTTTGTTCTCACGAACTGCAACAGCGTCAAGAGTTAAGCTACCCACCCTTTGGTCGTCTTGCACTAATACGCATCGTTGGTAATACACTTTTAAATACTCAGAAGGCTGCACAACATACTATGCATATGTTGCAAAGCTTAAAAAACCATAGAACTTTGTACAATGAAATAAAAGTATTAGGTCCAGCCCCCGCCCCCATGACAAAGCTTAGAAATAAATATCGCTATCATATTTTAGTGAAGTCGCCAAATGCTCAAACTTTACAGGCTTTATTAAATGAATTAGCCCCTGACTTTGGTAAAGGTCTCTCCTCTGTAAAGCTCCAAATTGATATTGATCCTTACAATATGATGTAAGTGAGTTAGAATGTAAGAATGGGCCACGAAGAGGATGACAAAAAAGTAACAGTCGATACAAGTTTAAAAGTCGCTCTACAATCTATAGGTGTTCAGGAAACTAGAGAAGAAGTCTCTAAAGAAGAATATGAAGAGCTCTCAAGTAAGGTTTCTCAAGGTGTTCGTTTGCGGATGGAACAAAAAGCACGAGAACAAAATCGTGTTTTGATGTGGAAAAGCCGAGTAAACCTCGTAAAACATGCTCGAGCACTAATGCAAAACAAGCAATTCCCAGAGGCCGCTGTCGCCTACGAAAAATATTTGCGTGTTTTAGAAATCGTATATGAATTAAAATCTGGCGGACTCACTCCTGAATTATTTAACAAGTCCAACCGCTCTAAAGAATTAACTGTTATCACTTCTGTTTATTGGGACTTGTTAAGAATCTACGATACTAGTCCAGCTTACAATGAACGCATGATCAGAGCTTCAAATAAGCTCGCCGAATTTTTACCTTTTAGTAAAATATATCCACAAGTAACTAAAGCTTTATTGGTTTTTCAAAGGTCTTGTAAAAACCCTAGAGTTATAAAGAACCTCAACAAACAACTTAAAATTAAAAGAGGCCCCTGTTTTATTGCCAGTAGTGTTTATGAAGATGAGCTTCATCCAGATGTTTATACTTTACGCTTATTTAGAGACAAGTTCTTAAAAAAACATGAATGGGGGCGTAAATTTATTTATTTTTACTATCTTTGGTCCCCCAGCTTTTCTAAATATATAAGCAATAGAACTCTTATAAAAAAATTAATCTTGCCGTGCTTCCGCCTTCTCGTTCAATTACTAAGAAAGAATTATGACTAAAAAAATCATCATCTTGGAAGACGACGTAGCATTTGCAGAGACTCTTGCCGAAGGACTCAGACAAGAGGGAATTCAATCAATACATATAACTGAACCCAGAGAATTGTCTTCTGTCTTAAAGAATAATAAAATTGATCTTATCCTTTCAGACATTATGTTGGAAGATTCTATGGGGTTTGATATCATTAAGTTACTTAATTTTACTAAAGTAAATACCCCTGTTATATTTATGACAGGTTTTGATAATACTCCCGAATTATCAAAAGCTTTAAGCCATCGACAAGTAATTGATGTCCTTGTCAAACCATTTAAAATAAGCATTTTAGTAAATTTAATAAACAATCTGTAAAGACTTGTCTTTACAGATTTATTGAGTCATTTTATCTGTATGACAGATCACAAAGAAATAAGTAAAAATAGTTATGATTTTGCCATTGTTGGCAGCCATTTTTCTGCACTTCTAGTAGCCTATATTTTAAGTCGAACCTTTCACAAAAAAGTCGCCATTATTGAACCTCAAGATTTTGTGGGAGGAGAAGATGCAACAATAAAAATTGATAATAAAAAACTTTTAAGTCACTTCTCAAAAGTGTCCGCTAGCGAGCAAAATTTAGATCTTTTGCATTGGCTTGCAACTAATATTGAAATAGACATACCCAGCGATGCTTTTGAATTTACTCCTTTAACAATTGAAAGTGGAAAACTTATTCCGTTTGTTGGTTTTGGTGAGCGAAAATTCTCAACAATTGAATTATTTAAAGATTTTAGTTCTTCAAAAAATTATGAACTCAGCTCTAACCTAGATGCTTGGACGGAGCACTTGGAAAGCTGTTTTATTGGTGATATCTATACCATGGCCGAAGTCACCTCCATTGAAGTTGAAAATGGACAAATTAAATATGTGGCTATCAATGGTTCACGAAATCTTATTTGTGAAAACCTTGTTTATTGTTTACCACCTAAAAGCATAAAGAAACTTTTACCCATTGATGTTGTTTCACACAAAAGTTTTCAACGTTTACTAAAAAACAAAAGTTATTCACAAGTTCGACTACACCTACTTCACGACCAAGATGTTATCGTTGAGAAGAACCCTTTCCATATTCTCTATGGCGGCAAAGATGATTTTGAACCCATAGTCGGACAATTTTCTGAAATCAACAGCCATCTTTGTTCTTTATGGACCTGTTGGATGCTAACCGATTTAATTGATGACCACGAACATTTAGGCGCTCTCTTAAAAAATATAAAAAAGCAGATCAAAAGAGCCTACCCTGATTTATTTGATCATGTTGAGTTTGAGAAAATTATAGTTGATGTGGATTGTGAGGGCAGTGTTTCTAGTGATGTGTTGAGTAAGTCCTTTGCCAATATAGAGGGACTATGGCTTTGTCACTCGCAATTAGTTGAAAATACTGGGGTTATTGGAAAAATTCTGGCCGCCAAACAAACACTTGAAGCTCTGCAAAAACAACTGAACCTCAAACATGAAGAAGTAATTATTGCAGATAATAATCCCGCTCCACCGCCATAAAAATATATATTCACTAGACTCGCTTTAGTCGCTGTGTTAAACCCCCATATCACAAGGTAAAACCTTATTAACTACACACCTTCGCTGACTCTTTGGTGTGCAAATAATTAGCGAAGGGCGGACAAACCAGAGAGGTAAATGATGGCTAATATCAATATGAAAGATATGCTCGATGCGGGCGTACACTTCGGACACCAAACACAACGTTGGAACCCAAAAATGAAACCCTATGTTTATACATCACGTGGGGGAATTCACATCATTGATTTGCAAAAATCAGTGGTTTGGGCACGTAAAGCTGCTGATTTTGTAAAATCAATGGCGTCACAGGGTGGAAGCATGATTTTTGTAGGAACAAAGAAACAAGCTATTGTTCCTATTCAGGCTGCAGCCGAAAAAACTGGACAATATTACGTAACCAAGAGATGGCTTGGCGGCACTCTTACAAACTTTCAAACAATTAAATCTTCAATTGATCGACTACGTAGAATTGATCAAATGCGTGAAAAAGGTGAACTAGATTTCTTTTCTAAAAAAGAGAGATCAAAAATTGAAAAAGAATATGAAAAATTAAGTGAATACTTAAACGGTATTCGTGAAATGAAAAGCAACCCAAGCTGCCTTTTTGTTGTTGATATAAATAAAGAACACATTGCCGTAGCTGAGGCGAAAAGACTGGGAATAACTGTAGTTGCAATTGCAGATACAAATGTAGATCCTGATTTAGTAGACTTCCCGATCCCCGGCAATGATGATGCAATTCGTTCAATCACGCTTTTTACTGATATGGTAGCAAATGCGTTTTTAGAAGGTCGCAAACAGTGGGAAGAAAGCGTTAAACACCAAACTGACAAACAAGAAGAAGAAGAAGCCAAAGCAGCCAAAAAAGTTGAAGCTGAAAAAGTTGAACAACAGCCAAAGGCTACTGAAGGTGGACCGGCTGTGGTTAAAATGTCAAAGGGTAGAAAACTTGTTGCTGCTGGTACAGCTGATGAAGTTGAAATCGAAATGGAACTTGATTCTCAAACAACTGAACCAGAAGCTGAATCAGAGGATGCTGAGTAAAGCATCATATTTTAATAATAAATTTTTAACTTAATCTTTTTGGAAGGAAATAGGAAATGGCTATTACTGCATCAGATGTTAAAGAACTCCGCGAACGTACAAATGCGGGAATGTTAGATTGTAAAAAAGCTCTACAAGAAACCGATGGAAATTTTGATAAAGCCATCGAGTGGTTAAGAGCAAAAGGCCTTAGCAAAGCAGCAAAAAAAGCCGGAAGAGTGGCTGCAGAAGGTTTAGTGACTTCATATATACATGCAGGTGGAAGAATTGGTGTTCTTCTTGAAGTAAACTCTGAGACTGATTTCGTGGCTAGAAACGAAGAGTTTCAAAATTTTGTCAGAGATATTGCTATGCATATCGCGGCAGCGGCACCTAAATATGTAGGCTTAGAAGATGTGGAAGAGTCTGAAAAGCAAAAGGAAAAAGAAGTCCTTATGGCAAAGGCTCGAGAAGAGGGCAAAAAAGAAGAAATGTTAGAGAAAATAGTTGAAGGTCAAATTAAGAAGTGGGCCTCAGATATTTGTTTGCTCGAACAAAAATATGTTAAAAATCCTGATCAAAGCATTAGAGACTACTTAAATGATAAAATCGCTAAAATTGGTGAAAATTTAGTAATTCGTCGCTTCGTTAGATACGAATTGGGCGAAGGAATTGAGAAAAAGAAAGAAGATTTTGCAGCAGAAGTGGCTGCAGTAACCGGCAACAAGTAGGTTTTAACTTGGCCAATTCTATTTATAAACGTGTTCTTTTAAAGTTAAGTGGTGAAGCACTCGCCGGCAAAGACGGTAGTGGTATAAACACAGAAGTGCTTCATCAAATCGCCAATGACATTAAAGATGCTCACAGTTTAGGAGTGCAAATTGGATTAGTTGTTGGCGGAGGCAATATCTTTAGAGGGGTTGCCGCTTCAGTAAAAGGCATGGATCGCGCAAGTTCAGACTATATGGGAATGCTGGCCACCTGTATTAACAGTTTAGCCTTACAAGATGCGCTTGAAAATCTCCATTTGGATACACGTGTTCAAACGGCTATTGAAATGTCAGAAATTGCTGAACCATATATACGTAGAAAAGCGATTCGCCATCTAGAGAAAGGGCGAATTGTTATTTTCGCTGCAGGCACAGGAAATCCTTATTTTACAACTGATACTGCTGCCGCACTGAGAGCAATGGAAATAAATGCTGAAGTTATTATTAAAGCCACAAAAGTTGATGGAATATATGATAAAGATCCTGCAAAATTTTCTGATGCTAAGAAGTACGACGAAATAACTTACATTGAAGTTCTTAATAAAGGCTTACAAGTAATGGACTCAACGGCAATTAGTTTATGTATGGACAATCGCCTGCCAATTATTACTTTTAATTTAACTCAAAAAGGCAATATTGCTCGAGTTATTAAAGGCGATACCATTGGGACTATCGTAAGAAGTTAAGAGGGTAACCATGATTAATGAAGTAAAACAAAAATCAAAAGACAAAATGCAAAATTCCATAGATTCACTTTTGAATGAACTAAAAAAGGTGAGAACAGGCAGGGCTCAAGTTTCAATGCTCGACTCTGTAAAAGTTGACTATTATGGAAACCCATCTCCGCTTAACCAAGTGGCTAGTTTGTCATGTCCTGACGCTAAGTCTTTTTTAATCGCTCCCTGGGAAGCAAGTATTTTGAAAGACATTGAGCAAGCGATCGTTAAAAGTGATATTGGTATGACACCTCAAAACGATGGAAAAGTGATCCGCCTGAAATTACCAGAGTTGACTGAAGAAAGACGTAAACAACTAGTTAAACAAATTAAAAAAACTGTGGAAGAAGCTCGAGTTTCTGTTCGAATGGCCAGAAGAGATGCTAATGATGAATTAAAGCGGTTACAAAAAGATAAAGTTATTAGTGAAGACGAACAAAAAAGTGCACAAGATGAAGTTCAAAAAGTCACCGACGATTATATTAAGCAGGTTGATAAGATTGGTGATGATAAAGAAAAAGAGTTAATGACTATTTAAGGTAAACAATGCAATCGTCCCTACCTAAACATGTAGCAATAATTATGGACGGCAATGGTCGTTGGGCCCAACAGCGTGGACACAGTCGGGTTTTTGGACATGCTCAAGGCGCAAAAGTTGCAAAAAGCATAATTGAAAGTTGTGCTACCCGAGGAATAAATAATTTAACACTTTTTGCATTTAGTACCGAAAACTGGCATCGACCCGCTACAGAAGTTAATTTTTTAATGAAGCTATTAAAACGCCAGCTTGCATATGAAAGACAAAACCTAGTGGATAATAACATTCAATTTCATAGTATTGGTCAAGTAAACCGCTTGCCATCATCAGTACAAAAAGAAGTAAATGACACTATTATAGCGACAAGAAATTGCACAGGGATGAAACTCACTTTTGCACTTAGTTTTGGTGGCCGACAAGAAATTACTGAAGCAGCCAAAAGATTTGCACAAGATGTCTTAGAGGGCAAAGTTTGCATTGAAGATTTCAGAGAAGAAGATTTTTATAGTTACTTAGAGTCTTCTAGTTTTCCTGATCCTGATATTATAATCCGAACTAGTGGTGAAAGCCGTTTATCTAACTTTTTACTTTGGTCTTCTGCTTATAGCGAGATTTTTATTCATGAAAAAATGTGGCCAGAGTTTACCGATGAAGATCTTGATGATATTCTTTTACAGTACATGAAAAGAAATCGTAGATTTGGTAAAACACAGGATCAAATATTATCGCTAAGCCAACAAAGTTTTTAAACCAACAATTACTTTTGCGAATTCTATCAGCGTTAGTTGCTGTTGCTCTATTAGTTTCAGTTTATATTTATTTTTCTACAACCGGTCTTTTCTATATCTGTATACTCGCCGCCCTTAAAGGCATACTTGAGTTTAATAAAATGGCCTTTAATGACACTCCCCATAGCTTGGTTAAAAAGCTACTGTTTCCTGTTTTTGGTTTCACTTTACTAATTATTTCAGTTTATTATGCTCAGTATTCCAGCGAGTTCTGGGCACTTCTTTTAAGCCTTTATTTGTGCCTATATATATGGCTTTACGGTTCGAAAAAATCTAATGATTGGTTATTTTTTAATCTAACTAAAAGTGCCATTGGCTTCTTTTATGTAATACTTTTACCTGTTATGGCCCTTAAAACTTTAGAGTTACACTATGGTGAAACTTGGTTTTTATTATTATTACTTATTGTTTTCTGTGGCGATACATTTGCTTATTTTGGTGGTCTTAAGTTTGGCAAGAAACCCTTGTCACAATCCTTATCTCCTAAAAAAACATTAGAAGGTAGCTATTTTGGTTTCCTAGGCTCTAGTTGTGCTTCCCTGGCCGTAGGTCTTATAAAATTTCCCACTGTTAATCCTCTTTATTTTGTAGTATTAGGACTAATAGCGGGGTTATTTGCACAAACTGGTGATTTATTTGAATCTCTAATTAAACGAATAGCCCAAGTTAAAGATTCGGGAAGCATAATGCCTGGTCATGGTGGAGTTCTAGATAGAGTGGACGGTGTTCTATTTGCCTCACCAATAGTTTATCTTTTTGCTTTTAATACAGAAAAGTTTTTATTTTAATTCCTTAAATGATAATATGGAGATCATGTCATCAATGTTAGAAATGCTAAATACCACCGCTTCTTATATAGGACCTTTTTTTATTCTACTTGGTTTGCTTATCTTTGTTCACGAGTTGGGACATTTTTTAGTAGCAAAGTATTTTGGAGTAAAAGTTGAGGTCTTCAGCTTAGGTTTTGGTAAAAAGATTTTTCAATATATCAAAGGAGATACAAATTATTGTATTTCGATAATTCCCTTGGGTGGCTATGTAAAAATGTATGGCGATGATCCCACTGCCGAGATTCCTGATAATCAAAAACATTTAGCTTTTTTACACAAGCCCGTAGGAGCAAGAATTGCTATTGTTCTTGCTGGTCCGCTAATGAATTTAATTTTTGCTGCATTAATTTTTAGTGTTGTTGGCATGTTAGGTGAAAAAATGGCAGCACCTATACTCGGCGATATCAAAAAAGATAGTCAAGCTTACGAGTGGGGTTTCCGCAGCGGAATGGAAATTTCAAAAATCAATGATACAACCGTCCAAACTTGGGATGATATCGAAAATCAGATTAAAGCTCATGCCAATCAAGAACTAACTTTTACATATTCTAACAATGATAGTTCTTCTGGAGAATTAACTGCAAAACCAACTCTCGGTAATAATGATAATATTCTTTCCGCCCAGCGGCAGGTTGGTACTATTGAAGGGCTCACACCTATTTCTTATGGAGCTACAGTCGGAGTTTCAGATATTAGCAGTCCCGCCGCAATAGCTGGAATGACAGCTATTGAGCAAATTACAAAGATTAATGGCATTGAAATAAAATACCAAAGAGAAATGGAAAACAAGCTTGAAGAGTTTGTAAGTAATCCTGAAAAATATAATAATCTAGTAATTGAAGCGAAGTCATTAATTGACAAAGATAAAGATCCACAACCGCGAAATTTTGAATTTGATAAGACTCAACTCGATATAACTTCAAGACAGAATTTGTTTACTTCTCTCGGTTTTAAAAATAGTGAACTCTTTTTATATCAAATAAAAGAAGATTCACCTGCTGATAAAGCTGGGTTAAAAGCTGGAGATCAATTGGTGGCTGTAAACAGTAAGCCCATAGATAAGTGGGAAGTTATTGTTGAAGAAATAAAGTCTTACAATGGCAATGGCAAGCCTGTATCAATTGATTTTATTAGAAGTGGCGAGCAGCAGCAGGTTAATGTTGTTCCACAAATGACCGAGTTAGTAAAAAATACTGGAGCTGAGGACAATCGTTTTACAATTGGAATTATTCCTACCGTTTTATCGACAATGGCAGAGCCAATACTTATTCGTTATTCTAATCCCTTAGTGGCATTGCAAAAAGGATTATCTCAATCTTGGAAATGGACCAAAATGGTGGCAATGAGTTTTGTCAGAATGCTGCAAAATGAAGTGTCTTCTAAAAACATCGGCGGAGTTATTACTATAGGAAAATATGCGGGCCAATCTTATCAGGTGGGTTTGTCTCCGTTCTTAAAATTAATGGCCATTATTTCTATAAATTTGTTTTTAATAAATTTACTGCCAGTACCCATTCTTGATGGTGGGCACTTATTATTTTTTACTATTGAAGCCATTCGTGGTGCACCATTAAGTATGCGGAAAATGGAAATTGCTCAGCAGATTGGGCTTATTATTCTAATGTCATTAATGGTTTTTGCTTTATTTAATGACATTAGCAACATTTTAAACCCTCCATGGTGATATTGTGTCTGAATACATTTTGTGTTGTGATACAAGTTCTAAAGTTGGCAGTTTAGCTCTGTTTTCAAATTCAGGCAGTGATTTAAAACTCCTATCTTCAAAGGTATGGACTAAGGAAAAATCACATAGTGAGGTTATAACTGAACAATGCGATGATTTGTTCAAAGAGGCTAGTCTAAGCATCCATAAAATTTCTTACTTAGTATCGACAATTGGTCCTGGAAGTTTTACCGGCATTCGTGTGGGCCTTAATTTTGTCAGAACTCTGGCTTTTGCCAATAGTATACCTATATATAGTTTTAATTCATTAGCACCACTTGCTTACCCATATAGGAAGAGCAACTTACCCATTCTTGTTATTAATAATGCCCACAAGAACATGCTTTATACGGCCATTTATCAAAATGAAAAAGAAAGTTTATCTGCCTGCGCATTAGGTTTTGATGAATTAGAAGAACAACTCAAACAAGATAAGTATTTATGCCTTGGTGATGGCTTTCCAACCTATAAAGACTTTTTTTCTGATGTGCTTCTGGAAAAACTTATTTTACCAAAAGAGGATTATGTTTCCTCCATTGCCCAGACTTTAGGGGAAATGTGGAAAAACTGGAGAAAAATCCACAGACCTATGTCCTGGAATGATCTCCTACCCCTTTATATTCGTTCTTCAGAAGCCGAAGAAAAATTATGGAGCGGACTATTAAGACCTGCTCCAAAGCAATAGAGGAAACTGTGTCAAAAATAAATGGGAGCTTTATAAATTACTCAACTCCTCAGCGCGGATCTTTAAGTTCGCAATCTAAAATTATTGCTGTTGGTGGCGGTAAGGGCGGAGTTGGAAAGTCATTTATAAGTAGTAATATTGCTATTTTCCTAGCTAATATGGGCTATAAAGTTGTCCTTGTTGATTTAGATCTTGGCGCTGCAAATGCACATACAACCCTTGGTGAGGGACTTCTAAAGGTTGGAATAAGTGACTTCTTAAATGGGCGCATAAACAATCTAGATGAAATTGCCATCGCCACTTATCAACAAAACCTCCGTTTAATCAGCGATAGTCATGCTGATATTGACGTAGCAAATATAAATTTAGATCAAGTGAGTCGTTTAATGTCTGCATTGTACAATCTCCAAGCTGATTACTTGGTGTTGGATTTGAGTGCGGGTACTCATAGTACTACAGTTGATTTTTTTCTTATGGCACAACACCATTTAGTTGTATTCACTCCAGAGCCCTCGAGTATAGAAAACGCGTATCGTTTTATGAAAACAAGTTTTTTTCGCAAAGTAAAAAGATATGAACGTCAATTGGGTTTGGAACAGGCTCTACAAGATATCATGAGTCAAAAAGATGAGCTTCAAATTAGACAACCGGCAGATCTCATTTCTGCTTTACTTAAAAGAGAGCCCGACCGCGGTCAAATGCTCGTACAAAAACTAAATTCATTGCAGTTTAACATTATTCTAAATCAAACTAGAATTCATAAAGATATTGATGTTGGTTATTCAGTTCAAAGTGTAGCTAATAAGTTTTTTGGTATCCCTGCTAGATTTATCGGTCATTTAGACTATGATAATGCGGTATGGCAGTCGTTGAGAAAGCGAAAACCTTTACTGGTTGAATACCCACATAGTCGCCTTTATACACAAATCTTAAATATATCTAAATCTATTGCTTACTCCAATCGCTATAAAGCTGTAATATAATCTTATGAATCAAAGATTTTTAGACCAAACTTATTATGAAATTTTGGAAATCGAGCCGGATGCTCCTGAAAATGAGATTCATAGAGCTTATTTAAAGGCGAAAGACACATATTCGCCAGATAGTCCTGCCCTTTATACAATGTTTAGTCCTGACGAAGCTCAAGAACTATCAAGGCTCATCGAGGAAGCCTACTCTGTACTCAGTAACCATGCCGCCCGCAGAGAATATGATTCAAGACTTCTTGGGCGTCGTGAAGAAACACCTATGAACATTGACAACCAAGTTCAGCTAAAGTCTGTAAATCCAATACCCTTAAACAAGAACTCTAATTATAGAGCTAAAACCAACTATGACGAAAAGGTACCAGAGGGATATGCAAAAACAAAATTTGGCGTTTACAAGATTGATAAGGAGCTTGAAACAGAAATATCAACATTTGATGGTTTTGATGGTGAGCAGTTAGCTATTATTAGAAATTATAAAAATATAACTATTGATGATTTGAGTGAAGATATTAGAGTGAGTCGTCCATATTTACGAGCTATTGAAGCTAATGATTTTAAATCTTTACCTGCCGATGTATTTGTTAGAGGGTTCGTACTTCAGTACGCTAAGGTCTTAGGATTAGATGCCGATAAAGTTGCCAGCTCTTACATGAAAAATATGCGCAATGTCCGCGAAAAGTAAAATAGTAACAATTGAAACATTTGAAGAACACATAGGTTGGCGATTAGATAAGTTTTTGGCTATACACCCAGATATTCGTACGCGCTCAAGAGCTGCGAAGCTCATTCAATCCAATAAAGTTACTCTTAACGGAAAGCCACTAAAATCATCTTTTTGTGTCAATACTGGTGATATATTTCTATTGGAAATTCCTACTGAACCTATAACTGAGTTGCTACCCTTTAATTTAAAATTAGAAGTTATTTTTGAAGACAAAGATCTAATTGTAATTAATAAACCAAGCGGATTAGTTGTGCATCCATCACATGGTCATGATCAGGACACTTTAGTTAATGCATTGATTTACCACTGTGATAATCTTTCAATGGGATTTGCAGAAAAACGTCCTGGCATTGTTCATAGATTAGACAAAGACACTTCTGGCTTGATTGTCGCTGCAAAAAATGACGTCGCTCATGAAGGCCTCGCTAGACAATTTAAAAATAAAACAGTTATACGCAGATATAAAGCTCTGTGTTTCGGTGTGCCAAAAAACAGTGTGGGAAAGATAGAAAGTTTTCTTATTCGTCACCCTATTCATCGTAAAAAGTTCTGTTCAGAGAAAATGAGTTTATCTAATGAAACAAAAGGAAAAAGAGCTGTTACTAATTACAAATTGGCTGGTGAGTATAAAAGTCAAATTTCACTTATTTATTGTCAATTAGAAACGGGAAGAACTCATCAAATCAGAGTTCATTTATCAGAAATGGGATTGCCACTTATAAATGATCCAATTTATACAAGTAGTAATAAGATTAAGGGAATTAAGTCTCAAGAGTTGAGACAGCTTATTAAAGAAACTCAACGACTTTGCCTTCATGCTTTTGAACTTGGCTTTATCCATCCTCTCACAAACAAAGAGCTTTATTTTAAAAGTGATTGGCCCTTTGACTTGATGAATTTAGTTAATTATCTCAGCTTTAAGGAGTTATAATGAATAAGATAGAAAATGAAATTGGCATTTCATATTCTCATCAAAATTACAAAATTTTTTTTGGCAACATAAATTTTACCGAAGAAAAGCTCATCGACATTACTGTGCAATCTCCCATTCAATTTATGAAGCAAACTCATAGTGATAGAATTGAAGAGTTTGATGAATTTAGAGATTATAACTGCGATGGTCTAACATCTACTAAGTCTAACTTAGCTTTTGCAATAAGAACGGCTGATTGCTTGCCAATTATTTTGCTTGATGGTGAAAGATTCTTTGCTATTCATGCTGGGTGGCGTGGTCTTGTAAATAATATTTTATTTTCAAGCCAAAAATTTACGAGTTTTAGTAATGAGACTATTGCTATTATCGGTCCACATATTGATACAAAAAATTTTGAAGTTGGTAGTGAAGTTTGTGAAGAAGCTACTTCTACATTAAGGAAAAACAAAATTAACTTTGAAGAAAACGTATTGTTTCTAGAGCACTCTAGTCCACAAAAAAAATATTTGAACCTTAGTTATTTCGCTGAGCTTCAATTGTGTGCCCTTAATATAAATAAATCTAATATTTTCCAGACGAAAGTCGACACTTATAGAGATAGATCGTGGCATTCATATAGAAGAGATGGCAGTAATGCAGGACGGAATATTCATTTAGTTTTAAAATGTTAGAAAAGTACGGCATTATAAAGATATGTCTTCATTTATGAATTTATCTAAGGTTTTGCTAGGAATTATTTGTGTTGTTTTATTGATAACTGTTTCAATAAAATCTTGGCGTCAATCTATAAGAGCTTTAATTGTAACTGAAACACCCAAGGTATTATCTACTATACATAAAGACTATTTTGATGATGGTCGCGTTATTGTTTTTGCAAAAGTTAAAACTTCTAAAGGTTTATTCATACAAATTTATGAAAAAGTCACTGATGGTGTAAGTAAAAGCTTAGCTGATATTAGGTTGCCTGATAATAGAGACGGTTTTTTTCATTATCGCGGCCAAGCCACAAACCTCGCCCTAGAGGATGTAGATGGTGATGGTCGTGCTGAAATATTAGCTCCAACTTTTGACGCCAATCTAGTTGCTCACCTCAACGTTTACACCTATAATTCGGCCACTGAGCAGTTTGAGCCCTTGCCATCAACTGCCGTAGATTATTAAAATCTTAAGTAATTTTTAATACTTAAGTTGTTATGTAATAATTATACTGGCAAATAATGCGTTGCATTGCTATAATGCACAGGTTTGGGAGAACCTATGAAATCTACATTTTTTGGCTTTTTATTTATTCTAGTTTCTACAATTGCATGTAGTGGTGGGCGAAACAGTGCTAATCGCGCAGGTTTTTGTTTTAACAATGAAGAAAGTGGAAAATACGATCCACTTACACTCGACTACAAAAACGATAACTTTCGCAAAGCTGTATTTAATTTAAAAGCCCCCAATGATTTGAACCCACAGGAGCCTGTTGCAAATGAAGAAGAGGTTGTTAATTTTACTCTTCCTACTTATGGAAGTGGCGGGCTTAAGAATGAAGCCAATCAGTCTGAAGAAGAGTTTAAGAAGCAACAAAAGGAAAGACAAAAAGAACTATCCAAAGTCTACCCTTTACAAGTTGGAGCATATGAGTACATAGAATCTGAAATATTTTTTAGTAAAGAGCTTCCACAAGTTCAGGGGCGCAATAACTATCAAAGAATTCATGTTGTTCATTTGAAAGATGATAAGGGTAAACATATTTTTGCAAATAAATGCGTGAGTAATATGCCTTATAATGACAGTATTCCTCCGCTGAAGGTAAATACCTTATTAGGTTTTGAAGTAACAGAGAATGGTCAAATTTTAACAGATAAACTAGGTACTTTTACAGTTGAGTATAAAGATTGGAAGATTGAGAGAAATTTTAGCGATAATGAAAAAAATCTTCCCAACTCACCAAAAGATTTTTTTGAAAAGTCTGATGTAAATTATCAACTTTTCAAAGTGTATAATGCTCGCGGCATGAAATATACACACGAACTACGTACGTTAAGTAAGGTCGATGGTTATGATGTCTATGTTACAATTAGATATCACTATATTTCTCCCGAAATCTTAAAACAACGCGAAGAAGCCAAGAAAAAAGCACAAGCTCACTAGTGCTTTTTATTTTTACTTTTTCAAGTCCCGCCATGACCGGCCTTCGCGCATTTTACTATCTAATTGAAATTTTTTAACTGCGGCATCGTGTTCTTTATAGGTTTTTGAAAAAACATGTGTGCCATTGTTCTGACTCACAAAATACAAATATTCAGATTTTGCAGGATTAAGTGCTGCTCGTAAACTCTCTTTACCTGGGTTGGCAATGGGCCCATAAGGCAAGGCCTTAACTTTATAGGTGTTGTATCTCGTTTTATTCAATATATCACTCTTTCGAATATTATTAACAGGCTCACCACCGTTTAAATCCATAATGCCATAAATAATCGTAGGATCACTTTGTAGGCGCATACCCTTACGCAAACGGTTGTGAAACACAGAGGAAATCATTGGTCGTTCTTCAGGAGCACCTGTTTCTTTTTCAATGATACTGGCCAAGGTTACGTGCTCATGCATTGGTAGCTGAATTTGAGAATTTACGATGACTTCATTGTAAGCTTCGTGAAAATTTTTAACCATCATTTGTATTAGTGTTTTAAATCCCGTAAATTTGGTAACCATGTAGGTTTCTGGAAACAAGTATCCCTCTAAACTTTCAAGATCTTTCCCAATTAATTCTTTTATAAGAGCTTTATCCTTGCACAAATTTAGAAACTCTTGGCGATTACCAAAACCTTTCTGTTCTAGTACGGTGGCTATCTCAAAAATATTGATGCCTTCTTGAAAAGTTAATGGATACTGAATGCTTTTACCAGAACTTAAAACTTTTAGTATTTGTAGTGGTGACATGCTTTTATCTAAAGCGTATTCGCCAACTCTCATATTAGCTGTCTCACCTAACGCTTTAGCCATAAGCTTAAATAAAAACTTATCTTTTATAAATCCTTGGTCATAAAGCTTTTCAGAAATACTATAAAAGCTAGAGCCTGGCTCAACATCAAAAGTTATTTGAGTCTTGTCAGCAGAAGGAGGAATAAAGACAAAATCTACTCCCCGCCACGTCAACCAACCAAGAATACCTACAAATATGAATACTATTAGTAAAAATATTTTTCTCATAGCTATTTTTTAAAGTTATAATCAATCCCCGGCATTATGCTGGCACTATCATAGGGTGTTAAATCTTCCAAACTTGCAACTGGAATCGTTGTATAATTAACAGCAAAATGTGCAGAAGGTCTATCGTTACCAGATTTTCCCATTCCGCCAAATGGTAGTCTTGAGCTTGCACCGTTTGTAGTGCGATTCCAATTAAGTAAACCAACTTTAGCATCTATAAGAGCTTTATCAAATAACTGTCGGTCTTTGCTAAATAAAGCCATAACTAAGCCAAACCCGCCAGAGTTATTTATTTCTAGTGCTTCATCAAAGTCTTCAACTTTATAAATGCCAACATTGGGGCCAAATATTTCACAATTTTGGTAAACTGAGAGCTCGTCAGCTTTTGGTACTAAATAAATACTTGGTGTCACATAATGTCCGTCATATTTATAATCCAAACTTTTTCCACGCATTAAACACTCTGAACCCTCACGTTTTGCAATTTCTTGAAAACGAATATACTTTTCCACTGAGTCTTCGCTAATTAATGGTCCCATAAATGGATTTTCTGACCAATGACCAATCGTTAATTTTTTAGCCGTTTGATAAAAGTTATCAACAAACTTCTCATAAATATCTTTATGTAAAATAATTTTGCTTGTACAAGAGCAACGTTGCCCTGAAGTTAAAAATGCCCCTAATATAGATTCATAAACGGCTTTTTCTAAGTCGGCATCTTTCCACACAATGGTGCTATTTTTTCCACCCATTTCAAGTGCTAATAATTTCCAGTGGTGGTTTAATGTGTCTTGTTTAATTTTTAAACCAACATCATAAGAACCTGTAAACAAAACACCATCAACATGTTCACTTGTAACTAATCTTTTTCCAGACTCGCCTTTACCCTGAACTAAATTAAATACACCTTTGGGAAATCCTGCTTCGTGAAAAAATTCGGCCATTAATTGTCCGGTAGCTGGCGTTTTATCAGAGGGTTTAAATACTATAGTATTACCTGTTGCAAGGGCTGGAATAATGTGTCCATTTGGCAAATGGCCAGGAAAATTAAAGGGACCTATAACAGACATGACTCCACGAGGTTTATAACGAATATAACCATCGACATTGGGTAATGCGTTCTCAACTTTGCTTTCCGCCACAAGTTTCATAGAGTGATCGAGTGTTATAGAAATTTTCCCCGCCATAGCTTTCGCCTCATTGAGCCCTTCCCAATGTGGCTTGCCCGTCTCACGACAAATTACTTGAGCTAATTTTTCACTATTAGCCACGTAAATATCTTTTAGTTTATTTAATAATTCATAACGCTTTTGCAACGGAGTATGAGCCCATTCACGATAGGCTTTCTTTGCAGCTAAACACGCTTGCTCAATATGAGAATATGAAAAGGACATTTCAGTAACTAAATCTTTTTTATTAGCGGGACTATGAATCTTCCAACTACCATCCGCTTTGGGAAGCTTTACAAATTCACCGTCAATGTAATCACCTTTAAACTCTATTGTCTGCATTGATCATCTTCCTTCACTAGAGTAAACTTTTTCTCCACCCTCTAAATTTAGAGCCTTACAAGTTAAAGGTGGTAAAATAATTTCTGTTTCATTCATTTTAACAGCACTAGTACAACTTATAAAGCGGCCTTCTTTTTCAACAGCAATCAAAGCTTGTTTATCGAACTCACTCTGATCAGACAATTTTAGATTTCGCCACTTTCCAGCTTTAATTAAACTCACCTCTTGTGTCGGAACAGCTATATGTGGCCCACCATCAAAAGGATCTACTTCATCTTTATACTTAAATCCTAAACTCTCAAGCATATGTAATGCTGGCATTGTTTCAGGCCCCACGCGTCCAATAACTAGTCTCGCCTGAGAGTCCAATAAACATAGGTAAATATCTTCTTCTGGAAACAAGGAACGTATAAACTCTTTATTTTGCCGACTTAATGCGTCAGCCTCTTGATAGGGCATTCCCGTAAACCTTCTACCTAGAGCCTCCCAAAATTCACTTCGACCCTCATCAGTTAAAGGTGGGGCCATCTCGGCCATAAGCTCATTTTCAAATTTTTCTGGATGCATACCAATGTACAAAAAACGATTTAGACTCGTCATTCGACCTATTTTTTCTGGACGTCGACGGTAATTTTTAGAAACGACTAAACCTCCAATTTCTGTAGCCCCATTGGTATCGAGTTTTAAACGAAGAACTTGATGAATAAAACCTATTCCCAAATCACGGCTGAATCTTTCTTTTTTAATCAACTTGAAACTATAATTCGGATTAATTGGCGTCCCATGCTTGGCTTTAATTTGTGAGCTGCCGGCAATAATTTTATTTTCCAAGTCTTCTGTTACAAACATGTAATTAGCTTCTGTGATAGGTAGTTCACCCGCAAAAGAAGCCTGACTTTGCTCAATTTTCTTGGCAATCGCTTTTTTATCCGCTGGCAAGTTTAATAGAGAAAACTGCTGTGCTAAATCAAAGACTGAATTTAAATCTCCTTCGACCACTTCTCTGACTATAAAATTCATAAACAATACTTTCTCAATAAGTTTTCGTAGAAGCTTACTGCTTTTTCCGCTTCGTCTAAGTTTAAAACCTCATTTGGCTGATAGAGGTTGCCCACGCCTTGACCGGGACCTAAAAGAATACATTCAACTCCCAATCTCGAAAGGACATTTGCTTCTGTACATAATGTAGTTTTATACAACTGTTGATCCATTCCTAATGATTGAAGCTCTTCTTGACATAATTTAACTACTCGGCTGTCTTTTGATGTGGCAAAAGGACGGCGGTTTAATGTCACTTGCAAATTAGCTCCAACTCTTTCACAAGCTTTTCTTAGTTCTTCTACCCAAGACTCAGCTATGGCTTCAGGCACAGTTGGTAGTATACGACAAGTTCCTTCAACTTTAATATGATCTTTTACAGTTCGTATACAACCAATGTTGACGGTGCAAGTTTCAGGATCAAAACCTTGAGCTGGATACTCAGAAAACTTTTCTTCCATTTCTCTTAATGCTGTTAACAAGCTGGCTATTTTTTTTGTTACATGGTTGTTAAACCCACCGACAAGATCTAATTCTAAAAAGGCTGTTTCCGGCAGACGATTTGCACTCACTCCCCCGTCCATACTCATTACAACAACTCCGTCTTGAAGCTGGGAGATATAATCAAACATCGAAACTATCGCATTGTTTTTCAATCCAACTTTTGTATTTAAGCCCACTTCACCACGAAAAATCTTACTTTGAGTGGTTGTACTTTCGTTGGTGTTGCTTTGTTTGTGGTAGGCTTTTTCTTCGTCACTGAAGGGTATTGTCACTTCTACCATAGTTATGCCTGCGCCCTCGTGTATGGCTTTCATCTCGGTGGCTTCACCAACAAAGGCAAAATCTGGATCAACCATTTTTTTTCTTAGTAATTTCAAGACGCCGATCATTCCTAAATGCTCACCATATGTTCCGACAATAGCAAATGGTCTCTTTATGTTTTCATTTAATATTCTTCTGGCAGCCTCTAACTTACAAAGAAAATCAATTTTAGCTCCTGCCACACCAATGCCATAAATTTCTTTTCCATAAATTGAAGCTTTAAAAGGATTAGACATGGTTTTTGTCCACAGGGCATAACTACCTGGGTCTGGTGTATCTAGGTGTGTTAGTAATAATACTTCCTTATCATTTAAATTTTTAAGGTGGCGAAGAATTATATTTTTTTGAGGGATTCCATTTAAAATATCTTCTTGTTCAGAGACGGCAAAGCCAAATTCCTTTGCCAAATCTGCTAAAAAATCAACAACCTCTACATTGCCATTAACAGGTGAACTATCAATGGCAATTATTTGGCGACATTGTTCTATAAAGTTCAAGCCATCTCCAGCACAGATTTTTCAATTATCTTTTCAGCAATTTTAATATCCTCTGTGGACATAATTGCTGGCAACAAAAACCGCAAGCGGAAAGGGCCACGTCCACAACCAAAGGTCATAAGTCCATTTTTATAAAGCACCTTTAACAACTCTAACATTTTTTCTTTTGTACCGTCTAAAGGTGTAACGGCAACCATTAAGCCCATACCCCCAGCATCTTGTAGCAAGCCTTTACAACTTGTCTCATTGAGGCGGTTTAGCATAGCAATGAATTCATTGTGTATCTTAGCAATTTTTCCTTCGGGTCCTAAGTAACCCTCATTCTCAAGAATATCCAGAACTTTTAGACCTGCATTGAGAGTCGGTGATGATCCTGAAAATGTACCCGCAATTAAACCAGGTTGTGGATTGTATTCTTCTGTAAATAATGTGGCTCCGTTTTGTAAAGTTTTTGCCACGGTACACAAGTCTATATACTCGCCAATACCTAGCGTTTCGAAGGCAAAAAACTCACCAGTTCGACAAAAAGTTTGTACTTCATCAGCCCAAATAGCAATATTGTTCTCTCTGCATATTTCAAATAATGGGATAAAAAACTCTCTAGGCGCTACATTGTAGCCACCTTCACCTTGCATGGGTTCGAAGATAAAAGCGCAAATATCATTTTTGTTTTTTTCAACATGTTCTTTAAACAAGGCTACACTTTTCTCAATGGATTGAGGGTCGTTTCTATCGTAAAAAGGTATTCTTAAAACCTCATCGTAGTCTGGCAAACCTTGTTTAAATGCCGGATTATCAGTTATTTCAGCCATCATTGTGGTGCGACCGGCAAAGGCGGCTTTCATGGCAATTACTTTCCTGGCCGGAGAATTTTTTTGACGAGCCATTTTTAATGCATTTTCATTTGCCATCGATCCTGAAGTTGTAAGCCATGCATGTTTCAAGCGACTGTTACGGCTTGCTATTTCTGCAAGTCTTCGTGTAAGCTTTAAATATTCATCATTGGGTTGCAAGTTACCTTGGACAATTATATCAGATAATGCACCTTGAATAGTTGCGGCCATTAACTCTGGGTGACTATGGCCAAAAATATGAATACCAATTCCATTAATAAGATCTAATTTAACAGAACCATCATGCAATTCTACATAAGGCCCCCTACCGGCACCGGTTCCGATATATGGATAAAATAATGGACGCCCCCTGGAATTACACACATCATCCACTAAATCTTTGTTGTTTTTTTCTAAGCTAGGATCTACATCCCTTGGCCCCTCAATGTTCTGATTAATATCTTGAACGGCTTTTGTAAGTTGATTTACTAAATTTTTAATTTCTGAGGACTCAGCTATTTTAGACCCAATTAAACTCATAATATCTCCCAATGTATTTAGTGAATATTACTATTCAAAGAGACTGGACACAAGATTTGTAAAACACTACACTCTATCTTGCACCTCGAAAAAATTAATTTTACAGTGCAGTGGTATGTTAAAAAAGATAATTTTAGCCCTTTTATTCAGTCATATAACTTTTGCCAATCCTGATACGGATATAGCTGCCTCCGCTCAAAGTTCCTTTTTAAAAGGTATAAACGCCTATCAAAGTGGTGAATTTGAGTCTGCACGTGACCTTTTTAAAGAAACCGCTAGCTTGCAGCCAAAAAATAAAGTCGCTTATTACAATTGGGGACTTTCCGAAATGCAGCTAAACAATTTAGGGTGGTCAGTAGCTCTGTATCGCAAGGCATTAGAATTGTCGCCGGGCTTCAAGGAAGCCCAGTTCGCTTTAAAATACGTTTTGGATAAACTACCAAACTCCATCAATGAATATAAACCTGAGGGCATCGAAGCATTTCGAAGTAATGTAATAAAATATTCACCATGGCATTTATTGTTTTTCCTTTCCCTACTTTTTTTTCTTCTTTCTGGCTTAATTTTTATTAAATATTTTGGACTTAGAAAACAAGCATTATCAGAAGAACTACCGATGCCAAAATTTCCTATTTTTGGCGCTATTTTTTCTATATTATTTGTCTTTTCTTTGTTTTGCATAGGTCTAAAATCCTTTGAATTTTTTGAAGTAAAAGCCACTCTCATTGTAGAAACAGCCAAGTTGCATACTGGACCCAGTGATGAAGATACAGTGCTGTTCGAAGTTTTTGCCGGTCAAGATTTATTTTTAACCCAGAAATATGACGATTGGTTACAAGTAAAAATACCAGGTGGTGTCACCGGTTGGTTGCCAGCTAAAAATTTGTATTTGACTACGGAGAACCGTTTATGAGTTTAATGTATGACAACCTGTTTCGCAGAGATCGAAAAAAAAGAGAGCTGCGCGATATCTTAGAAAACAATTTCATCTTTGAAGACCTATCTTCACGAGAACTATCATTTATAGAGACGCTTGTTCATGTAAGAAAATACCGTCCAGGTGAGTTTATTTTTCGTCAGGGTGAAGTGGGTGTAGGTATGTTCATTATTGTAAACGGTAGTGTCGATGTAACTGTCGAAAGTGCTACAATAGATAGCCCTACCGATGAAGCCACATATGTCACGCGACTAAAACATGGGGATTTTTTTGGTGAAATTGCTTTAATAGAAGAAAATGGACGACGCACAGCTAACGCTATTGCTCACAATGAGGTCACCGTACTTGGTTTTTTTAAGCCGGATTTGGCCGAACTTGTAGACAGAAATCCTGTAACAGGAATTAAAGTTTATAAAAAACTTTCTCAGGTGCTGGGACGCCGATTGCGTGAAACATCAAATAAAATCACTCACCTTAAAAAGAGAATAAAGAGAACTTGATGCATATTTCTGAACACCGAAGAAAACAATTAAAACTCATTGAGTGGATTCGTCTGGGTTCATTTATTGGGTTTTTGGGTTTTTTTATTTTAATTCTTGTTGGTATAGATAACCTGTTGCTTTCTTTTGTATTAGCACTAGTTATCAACTATTTACTGGGTCCTATTGTAAATTCTCTAGAAAGGGCCGGTGTCCATCGCTTGTTTTCTACAGTATTAGTGTTTAGTTTAGGCGGGATATTTGTTGGATTTGGCATAACCGCTATTGTTCCCTTTTTATCTAGTCAGTTTTCCAACTTACAAGAACAGTTTCCTACTTACATAGGGGGCGTAAGTCGTTTAATCACTCAGTTAGAATTAAAAATTCAAGATTTAACCGGAGTTTCATATCAAACAGATTTTGGTCTTGAAGCCGAATCCGTTTTGCTCGGATGGACGAAAAGTCTATTTACAGATTTGCCCGGCATTGTTTCTCAATTGGGAACGACTCTTTTGTTGTCACCATTTTTTGCCTTTTTTTTAATTAAAGACGGTCGATTATTTGCCAAGAACTTTTTATCTATCGTGCCCAATCACATTTTTGAGTTGACCTTAAATATGTATTATCAAATTAACGATCAGATGGGACAGTTTGTACGGGCTCGTTTACTCGAAGCACTTATCGTTGCTTTAGCTGTGTGGGTTGGTTTGTATGCAATAAATTTTCCCTTTGCTGGGCTGCTTTCATTATTTGCTGGCGTCACCAATTTAATACCCTATGTCGGCCCCCTGTTTGGAGCTATACCCGCAATTATTATTGCCCTCATTAATGACAGTTCCACCTTTACCTTAGTTATGCTTTGTGTAGTCTATGGCACAGCCCAACTGATTGATATTTTCTTTATCATCCCGTTAGTAGTTGCTAAGCTCGTGAATTTACATCCCATCACTGTTGTTGTGGCCATGATTGTCGGAGCTCAACTATTGGGAATATTAGGAATGATCATTTCCATTCCCGTTGCTAGTGTTTTAAAGGTAACAATTACAAGTGTTTATCAACACTTAGTGGAATTTCGCGCATAAGCTCAGGTCTTCTTGCATTTAATTGAGGCTTTCATTACACTGGCTTCCTATGAAGAGATCTTATTTAATTAGTCTGCTGTTTTTACCTTTGTTTATTGCCTGCGCAAGCATGGAGCCTATTCAAACAGATACGCCAGAGGGCCTTTTTAAAATGGGTCAATTTTTAACGAAACAAGAAAGGTTTGAAGAAGCTTTAGCAAATTTTAATGAGTTGAAAAATAAGCATCCTTACAACAGCTTAGCGGTTGAAGCAGAACTTGAAGTTGCAAACATACAATTTGCCAGAGAAAACTTTGTTGAAGCTGAAAATGCTTATAAATTATTTAAAGAATTTCATCCCAATCATCCAAAAATTGATTTTGTAACTTTTAGAATTGCAATGAGTATGTACAAACAGCTTCCCGATTCAATTGATCGCGATTTAAATGTGGCTGAGGATGCTCAAATATACTTTCGACAGGTTTATACTAGTTATCCAAAAAGTGATTACGCTGGGGCAGCAAGAGACCATGAAGAGAAATGTAAGCTTAAATTAGCAAGAAGTGTTTATTATGTAGCGGATTTTTATTTTAAGACTGAACAATATGACAGTGCATTGGGCCGCTTTGAAGATGTGATAAAGCAATACTCTGATACTAGTTTGCTACCTAAAAGTCTATACTGGGCTTCTTTAAGTGCTCAAAAGGTTGGCAAGGAAGAAAAGGCTAAGAAGTACTACCAAGAACTTATTAACACTTTCCCCAAAAATCATTGGGCCGCTAGAGCAAAGAGAAATTTCAAATGGTAGAAGATAAAACAAGTGATCTTATTAATGAAGCTCAAGAATTATTTGAAAATGGTAAATATAACCAAGCTGAATCAATTTTAAATCAGTTAATTTTAAGAAATCACAAGGAACCTCTCATTTTCCACATGTTAGGCACCATTTACTATGACCGCGGCAGATTTAATAAAGCTGTTAGAGCTTTTAAACGAGCTTTAGAGATCGATCCTGGTTTTACAGATGCTAGTGTGGGTTTGAGTATCATACTCAATGATTTAGGACGTTACGAAGAAGGGAAGCAAATATTCGAAGATGCTCATGCCCGCCTTGAGAAAAAGAAACAAAATTCTGATCCATACATAAATGAAAAATTTGCCTTAAAGCATGATGAACTCGGTGAGCTTTATTTTCAAAATAAACGTTTTAATGAAGCTTTAGAGCAATTTTACAAAGCAAAACAACTTAGCAACCGTAAGGCTGAAATTTCTTTAAAGATCGTAGAGTGTTATCGAAAACTGGGCATCGATCAAAAGGCCATTCGCGAGCTCGAACGAATAATAAAAGAATTTCCAACTTTTGAGTCCGCACGTCTTAAACTAGCAAAAATTTTTCAAGAGCGAGGGCAAATTCATCTTGCTCGTAAACTTTGGGAAGAAGTTTTAGATATTAATCCAGAAAACAGTTCTGCAAAAAAATTGTTACAAACCGTAAAAAATGATACACAAGTGGAACTGAGTTAAATCAAGGAGATTCAGATGGGTAAATTAAAAGGGATGGTACCATTTATAACTGAAGACGAAATTAATGAAATGGTTATAGATTTGGCTCGCCAAATAGAACGAGATTATGAAAACAAAGACCTAGTTTTAATTTGTCCATTAAAAGGTTCGGTTTTATTTTGTTCTGATTTAATGAGAAAAATAAACTTACCATTAGTTGTTGATTTTGTTTATCTAACTTCACCAAAAGGTGAAAGTGTTCGAATCCTTAAAGATATTTCTACAAATGTCTTTCAAAAAGATGTTTTAATTGTAGAAGAAATTATTGATGCTGGCAGAACCTTAAGTTTTCTACGAGAACGAATCGCGGCTTCTTATCCAGCAAGTTTAAAAATTTGCACTCTATTAGACAAGCCTGCAAGACGTGAGTTGCCCATTCAACCAGACTACACAGGTCGCACTATAGATGATCGCTACCTTATTGGCTATGGCTTGGACTCAGAAGAAATTGGTCGAAACTATAAAGATATTTATAACTTTGCTCAGTAACTTACTAAGACATTTACGACAAAGAATATCATTACAGAAAAGATAAATATTGTTACAAGTGGACCTGAAAACAAAGACGTCATGAAGTTAACCCTTTCTTATTACTAGGATTCCACTCTCGACTAACTTTGTCAAAAAAAATCCGGCATTGGACTTGTGTCTAGCTATGCCGGATTTAAAATAAATTTTAGAATTGAACTTCATCCGAAACAGAAATCTTACCAGATTTATCACACAGTTTTCCGTTTAAAGTAGCATCAAGAGCAACAACACCCGCTTTTTGTGCCACAAAGACATCACCAAATGAGTCCGTAACTTCTGCTGATAAGTCTATTCCACAATCATTCACTTTATCACCGTCTTTAATACTTAATTTTCCCTTGATGTCACTCAAACCACTTCCATCAAAGGTGATGCCTTGTCCAGTAGTCTCGGCTGTGAAAATTGAACTTGCTGAAGCTGAGCTAGCATCCAGACGTCCATTGATTACATACTCGTTAAAATTCTCATCAGCAACTTGGCAGTTTTCAAAAATAATAGTTGTCTTATCAACTTTAGTCGTAAGTTCTGGCGTTGAATTATTATCGAAAATGCTTGATACATCTCTTTGGTTTAATGCTAAATTTGGTGTGATAAAAGCTCTGGCTTTACCTCCAAACTCACAATCTCTTGAAACCTTAATTGTATCATTCGTTATAAAAACATCTTCAGGAGGAGTTGAAGGTTCTGGATCGGTAGGTGCCGGAGCAGATGCCCCCCATCCAGTACTGTTGTTACCAGAGACACCATCA
>JAGRAE010000159.1 GCA_020435005.1 Bdellovibrionales bacterium | reverse complement strand
AATGCCAATTAGTAAAGTCTTTGCTTTTAAAGCATTAGCTTTACTTTGACATTTAGTCCATAAAGTTAAGATATCTTCTTCAAACTTGGTAAAACAATCTTGGTGAGCGATGCGAGGTTCAACATTAATTTCAAAATTATATTGTGAGAGTTCATGTACTAAGCAAGGGTCATTAGCTTGCTTCAGAAAAGCATCATTGATGGGGTTCGGAAAAAAATCCTCATCAGTTAACCAGGCCTCTATTTCGAGGCCAATAGTGGGTTTATCTTTATATTCAAAACGTCTTTCATCAAACCATGTCTTTAAGGTTTTTGTTTCTTCGCGCAGGCGTCGTAAAAACTCAACTTCATTCTCTAGCGTAAAGGGTTTATCACTAATTTCCTTCCCCAAAACGGCCCCCTCTTTGTTTTGTGAATGAATAGAATCAAGATAATACTTTTAATGCATCTGTATAAGTAAAGATGCCCCATGGACGCCCTTCTTTGGCGCGAATTATGAGGCTGCCAATTCGTTTTTCCATCATAACTTTTATAGCTTCTTTAACATCCATATCAGGATCTACTACAATGGGTTCTTCTGTCATTATTTCTTCAACAGGAGTTTCTCCACCACCGCGGATACTTTCAATCAAATTTAAATCTCTACTACTGATAACACCGACGAGGTGCCCACCATCTAACACAGGTAAATGATGACAGCCAACTTCATGCATCATGTTTTTTGCTTTTGATACTGATATGTCGTGACCAATAGTGTGTGGAAGTTCTGTCATGTATTTTTGGATATTCATACTTATGATTCCTTTGCTGTAACATCTTTTTTGTATGTTTCATATACAAAGACTTGAATTCCTGCATCAGATAAATATTGCTCCAACAAAGGCTTTACTTCGTTCCAATCAAGTCCACCCACACCAGTTGCAATCTTGGTAATAGCAAGAGTTTCTACATTTTCTTCTTTGAGAGCTTTTACTAAATTTCTAAGACTGTGATTGATATTGGGTAAACTGGCCTTGCCTGGGTGACTGTCTCTGGTTTTTGGCGCTTCTTGTGTCATTAAATTAAAAATAATTGGTCCGCCAGGCCCCTTCCACGCCCAAACTTCTCCCTCTTTTGGGTTTTTTGTGTGGCAGTAGTGGCGGAAATCTTTGTATAAATTTGGCCATTGTTCTCTTAAAGAAAGAGCTAAGCCTTGTTTAAAGTCATCATTTGGTGCGACTCCATGAGCTATAGCATGGGCTTGAGATTTTAAAATATCACCTTCTACGTATTTAATCATTTTTATCTCCTGATCTGTCAAAAATACTCATGACCTATTAAAGTCGAGAAATTATGACCCAATTAAAGTTGTATTTCAATCAACTTTGAACATAACTCCAAGAATAGTGCCAGGTTTGCGTGGAAAAATGCTGCGGAACATAATATTTGCGGATATATGGTTCGACTTTAGAATAGAAAAAAAGTCATCTCTTTAATGGGGTCAATACAAGCAGTAAACAATGTTAATATTTCCTCATGCATAAAAAAAATCCCAGTGATTATTTTGCGAGTATTTCTTTTTTTCAAGAATTCGAAAAAAAATACTTAAAGGCGATAGAGCTTCACAGTCTTATTAAGCACTATAAGCCAAAAGATAAAATACTTATTCAGGGACAAGAAAATATAAATTTATACATTCTATTAATTGGACAGGTTGGAGTTCTTGTTGATGGTCTAGTAGTGGCTACTTTAGAGCAAATGGGTGATATTGTCGGTGAAATGAGCGTGGTTACGGGGCGACCGGTTTCAGCGACGATAGTTGCTGAAACTCCAGTTAAAGTAATGGAAGTTGATATAACTGGAGTTAACAATCATCTTGTAAAAAACAAAGAAGAATTTAACGAAGCTTTATTTCGAGCCTTTGCCGTCACGCTTTCAGATAAATTGCGAGTGACCAATCAAAAGGCGAAATATTTTGAGGAGTTTAGTGATAAGCACTTAAGTGAAATCTATCAAGGTCAAGAGTTAACTATAAAACGTTTAAGTGAAATCACAAATAAAAACTTAGTCGTTTTAAGTGAGACTTTGCAAAAGATATCAAAAAACACAGAAGCTAAAGATATCCAAAAAGCACGACAAGAAGTTCAGTATATACAAAAAACTCTTGAGCCTATTGTTTCTCGCTTTGATGCGAGTTTTAAGCAAAAGCACAAAAAGGTTCTTTTAGCGGAATCAAATAAAAAACAACAGGCTATTGCAAAAATGGCTATGGGCGGGACAGGTATAGAACTAGATATTGCAACAGTCCTAGAAGAGGCCCGTGAGAAACTATCTGTTAATAGCTACGATATAGTCTTTGTAAGTGCGGATATGATTCCTTTAATAGGGGAATTTTCGGAAAAAGATAAAACTCATTTTACCCTAATGACTTCAGAACCCATCAGCACTTATATTCCCAGTTTACAAAATTTAAAAAGTCTTCCCAATATTGTTTCACGTGATCCTGAAGATCGATATTTTACAAGCAAGAATATAATGACCACTTTAACTAAGTTGGCAACAGATGATATTTTTGGGTTAGAAAAGTATTTAGCTTGGGGAGTGGATATACACGAGTTTACAGTTAAAAGTAGTGAAGAACGAAAAGACTTAAATGACAATATGCACGAGTATTTTATAAATTTAGGAGTCAGAGCTTCACGATTAGATTCTGTTTCAGTTGTAGCTGAAGAATTACTGATGAACTCTATTTATGATGCTCCAACAGATGAAAGCGGCAAGTCTTTGTATAATCAGCTCGACAGAACTGTACCTGTACTTTTAAAAGAAAGTGAATATGCTAGTTTCTCTTTTGGCACTGATGGAATGTTTATAGGTATTTCTGTCGCTGACCCTTTTGGGGCTTTAAATGGGGACACTGTCATAGATTATTTAGAAAGTTGCTACGAAGGTAATGCCGGTAGTTTAAATAAGCAAAAAGGTGGGGCTGGACGTGGTCTGCATATGATTGTTGAAATGTCTGATTTAGTTGTTTTTAATATTAAACCAAAATTTAAAACTGAAGTAATTGCTCTATTTCATTTAGGTAGTAAAAAGTCTGCAGACTATTTGGCTAACTTCCATTACTTCTGTGCGGATGATAAATGAATTCTTTAAGTGATAATAAAGTGGCATCTTACTCTTTGCTAATTTTAGCTGCTGTAGCTGTAACTCAGGCCTTAATGTTTACCAAACCTATATTAATGCCTTTTGTGTTTTCAATTTTTTTATATTCTGCCTTCTCACCAATGACAAAAAAATTAAAAACAAAATTAAAAATTCCTAACTGGTTGGCTATAGTTATTGGTGGTTTATTGATAGTATTAACTTTATCACTTATTGTTTTTTTGTTAGGATATTCACTTACTACATTTGCTCAAAGTGCTAATGATTATAAAGAGAGACTTGTAAACATTGTTGGTGAGCTAAGGAGTGTCTCTTTAAATTTTGGAATTGATTTTAATCCAAGCAATTTGCAGTCTGAATTAAAAAAATTACCTATTTTTGATTGGGTACGAAATTTAACCGGCGGTTTTTTCGCACTTATTGGTAATGCTGTTTTAATAACCATCTTTACATTGTTAATGCTGTTAGGTGAAAATGAAAGCAAAAACAAAAGTGGAGTCATGGTAGATATTCAAGATAAAGTCTTTAAATATGTGACTACTAAGTTCTTAGTTTCAATAGCTACAGCAGTACTTGTGGGTATTATCCTTTTTCTATTTAATGTTGATTTAGCTTTTATGTTTGTTTTATTGACCTTTCTTCTCAATTTTATACCTAGTGTAGGCTCTATTATTGCTGTTTTACTTCCCGTTCCGGTGTTATTGCTACAATTTGGAGTTGGCATTAATTTTTGGCTTGTGATCATTCTTACAGGAATTATTCAGATTGTGATTGGTAACATAATAGAGCCTAAATTCATGGGAGAAAGCATGAATTTACATCCCATAGCAATTATGTTATTTTTAATGTTCTGGGGGATTGTTTGGGGTGTACCAGGAATGTTTTTGGCAGTGCCTATTTCGGCCATATTAAGAATTGTATTTTCAAAAATTGAAATGACTCGCCCTTTATCAGAGCTGATGTCTGGTGATTTAAAGTGAAGAAAAAATGAAAAAGAAAATAACAAAAAAGAAAAGAAAAAAAACAAGCCCAAAAAAATCAACTATGAAGAAGGCTAGGAAAGAAACGTCACATGATTATTTCGAAAAGTACTTTGGTAGTCTTTATGCCCCAGTTATTGTTATTGATAGTAATTTGTCAGTCGTCTATTTAAATGACTCAGCTGAAGATTTAGTGGGTTATGACTTAAAGAACTTTAACAAAAAAGGGTTTTCTGAATCATTTGAAAAAAGTGAAGAGGTTCAATCCGCTCTTAAAATTGTTTTACAAGCCCGTGGCAGTTCTTTTCAATCTATCAGCGATATAAAATTGTCAAAAAGAAATGGGAAAAAAGTACATGTCGATTTTAGTGTTAAACATTTGAAAATTGATAAAAATGACTATGCAATTGTGACTCTTCACGATTTAACAAAACTAATTAAAACACAAAAAGATAAAGAAAATTATCTGCAAGAATTAAATCATATGACTAAGTTAGCTGATATTGGTCGACTAACAGCGGGAGTTGCTCATGAATTAAATAACCCTCTTATGATAATACAGGGGTTTGCAGAAAACATTCAGATGCTTTTTGAAAATAACGAGTTTGATCGGCAAGAAATTTTACAACAAATTACACCAATTATTAAAGCTTCTGATAGAATGGCTAAGATTATTTCTACCATGATGAAGTTGGCAGGAGATGATGAAGTTTATATGGTTCATGTAGATTTGTGGGAAGTTGTTGAAGATGCTTTAATGTTTTTAGATCAAAGATTTAGAGAGCAAAATATAGAGATTATAAAAGATGTAAAATCCCCACTGGGTGTAGTTAAGTGCGACCCTAATCAAATTGAACAAATATTGTTAAACATTTTAAATAATGCATTACATGCTCTTTCGGAAAACGATGAATCCTCTCGGAAAATTAAAATTTCATTGGAATTGAGCAATGATGTGATTTTAAGAATCTGGAATAACGGCCCAGAAATTCCTAAGAAAATCCAAGATAAAATCATGACCCCGTTTTTTACAACAAAAGCCGTTGGTGAAGGCACAGGGTTGGGACTCTCTCTTAGTTATGGAATCATGAAAGCGCATGGTGGCGATTTAAGTTTTCAAAGTGATAAAATGAAAGGCACTGAGTTTATTATTAAGTTTCCTTTCACGGGAGTAGATCAAAACATTAAAAAAGCACAAGTTAAAAGGCCCATTTTAGTTGTCGACGATGAAAAGTTTATTTTAGAACTTCTGTCACATAAATTGGCCAGATATGGTTATGAGGTTTTCACAGCTAAAGATGGCGAAGAAGGTAAACAAGTATTCAATGCTAATCCTAAAATTGAGTGTGTTTTTACAGACATAAGAATGCCTAATGTTGATGGTGTGCAATTGATAAAACATATTAAGCAGATTAATCCTAAAGCGCTTATTTATGCTATAAGTGGATATGCTGGCAAAAAGACACTTGAAATGAAGGTGAAAAGATTAGGAATCAATGGCTTTTTAACTAAACCCATTGATCATATGTTGTTTTCAAAAGTGATAGCGGAAATTGAAGAGCATTTTAATTATGTAGACAAGAATAGTAAGTTATTGGCTTAGGCGGAAAGAGGTTCGCGATTAGGGTTGCCAATTAGCTGGATTATTTTCTCAACAATATCGGAATGCTTTACGGGTTTAAGCATTATATTCACCACACCATTTTTCATAGCTTTTAAAAGTTTTTCTCGATCAGGTTGGCCTGTAATAAGCAAAAATTGAACATTGGGATCTAGCTTTTGGCTTTCTAAATAAAATTCAATGCCATTCATTTTTGGCATTTTTAAATCACAGATAATTAAATCGTATTTACTGCCAGACTTAATCTTTTGCATAGCTTGTAAGCCTGTCGCAGCAACTGAAACTTGATATCCTAGTTTGAAAAACTTTGTCTCAAGTAAGAAGCGTATTTCTTCTTCGTCATCAATTACAAGTATGTGTTTTTTAGAGTTTACATTAATCATCCATTATATTTTAACAAAGTTTTATCTAGTTATTAAATTAAATTAATGAACTTGTCTTAAAATGAATGAGTCATAAATAGAAATTACATTAAAAAGAGTATTCTGTTTCCAAATAGTATCTATCTAAATCACTATACTTGCCAAACGTTCCCGTATGATCACCCTCAAATAGATCATAACCCAGTTTTAAATTTAAATTAGGTGTGGGGACCCATTTAACTTGAGGTCTGATAAGACTGTCGCCACGTTGTGTGCCAAAATGAGCCGTAATTTTTGGTAAAAATCGTGAATTGTGAAAAAAATGTTCTAGTTCAATTGTGGCAAACTGTTCATTCTCATCCACCATTAAATTATCAGTATAATCTAAGTAAGATTTAATGACATATTGAAGAGTTAAATGTGTTGAACTCCATATTTGTGGATGAATTTGTAGTCCCATATGAAAGCTATTTTTGTCGACCAAACCATCTGCAACTGAAGTTAAAGTTGTGGGTACTTTATCGCCTTGAACATACAAACTCTCTAGGTGAATCTTATATTTTTCAATGGCAAAATTGAAAGTTCCACCAAACTTTGTAATAGGAAAATGTTTTTGTCGCAGACTGGCTGTTGTTCCTGATGGTGAATTGGGGTTGGTAATGAGAGTTCTTTCAAATCTAGCTTCGTTATTTACTGATCTTAAATAAAATAAGCTTCCGCCCATAGGATTTTCATTTACAGACCAGCGTAAACCATAACCCATGTCATTAGGAAGTTCTGCAGGTAATCGGTCATTAATATCGTGAGGACTATAAGAATTACTTGATATTGGATAGAAAGGTGTGCCATGCCTACCAATATAATCGACGCTAGCTACTGGTAAATATAAGAACTCAATATTATGAGGTTCGAAATTTAAATTAAAGCGTAGGCCCAAAAAGGGTCTGTCACGAGAAGAATCGCGAGGTAAAATGAAGTCCCTCATGTCTTTTGGATTAACTATATCTGCAATATAAGTATCTATTAGATTGCCCCACTTAACATTTAAGAAACCTAATTCTAATTGCCAATCTTTTTCAATATACTTCCAGTAAGTTTCTTCAGGTATGAAGTTAAATTGTTGGTTGTCTTTTATGACATTTGAAAGACTATCTTCTGTATCAAATGTAGCATCATATAGTAAACGAAATGAAATTTTCCACTCCCATTTATTGTACTGATTAAAAGTGGAAAGATGTAAGAAATTGCGGATCTTTGACCAATTTGACCAGTTGAGGGGCTTTTCAGCAAAATAAGCAGATTCGTTTAAAAATCGACTTTCATAGCGCTGATTGCGAAGAAAATCTTTTACCTTAGCAGTGAAACCACCTTCAACTGGGGGACGAGAGAGCTCAAGGGCGTAAACTGAATTTATTTTTGACATTTCTGTCTGTATATTTAAAGCATAGATTTTTTTACGAAAAAGGTTCTTTTGTCTCATGTAGAGAATTTTGTTTTCGTAAAACTCACCCAATAAAATAAATAAGCGATTATTATCTTTAATTATATTATGGGGTATATTCTTTTGTTTTAAAAGTTGGCTCAGCTCTTCTATTCTTTTCCTGTCCATCGAATCTGAAA
>JAGRAE010000158.1 GCA_020435005.1 Bdellovibrionales bacterium | reverse complement strand
CATGCTAAGCTAATTAGCAAAGCCTGAGCCTTATCAATAAATTATTGATGATTATCCGCAATTAAAGGGAGCAGTTTTATGCTGCTTGAAGGACAGCTTCGGGTTTGGGTAAACTTATTATGAATTCAGACCGTCCTTTTTTGTCAGAATAATAAAGTTCACCATGATGATGATTTATTATGCCATGTGAAATGCTTAAGCCAAGTCCAGTACCCTTTCCTATCGGTTTTGTAGTGAAAAATGGTTGAAATAATTTTTCTTGAATTTCTTCAGGAACTCCTGGTCCGCTATCAATTACAGAGATTTCAATATTCTCTTCTTTTTCTGAAACTTGTATGGCAATTTGTTTTACTTCCGAATCCTGAACTGCATCAAAGGCGTTGTTCAATAAATTTACTAAGACTTGAGCGATCTCTACTTTTCGACACATCACTTGTACTTTCTTTGAAACCTTTGGATTTATAAACTCAATGCCACGACTTCGAAAACGTTCTTCGCACATTGAATAGGCTTCATTTATAATTTCACTTAACGGAGTCATACGCAACTTATCTAAACTACCATCTCTACTCATGTTTTGAAGCCCACGCACGATGCTGGCTATTCTCTGTACAGTGGAATCAATCTTATCTAAACTTTCATTTAGAATTTCTTCGTTCATAGAGCCAAGTTCTTGCATAGTTTTTAAATTAAAAATATGGTTGCTAATAACAGTTAAGGGTGTATTGATCTCATGAGCTACTCCACCAGCCATTTCCCCTAAGGCAACGAGTTTAGCTGATTGTGTAAGTTGCATTTGTTGCCTTTTAATTATTTTTTCTTTTTGTTGGCGGCGTATTAAAATAGCTAAAGAGTCAGCTATAGAACGTAAGTGAGCAGATCGGTCTTTGTCACTTATATTATAAAAATTATCCTCTTTGGATGTGACTAATGCCCCTAGGGTGCCTAATGGACCCTTAATTAAGGTTATGTCATACTTTTCTTTATTTACATTATTAAATGGGACGCGATTAAACATACCATTGTCTGCCATAAACTTCATACGATCTTTGCTAACTAAATATATGGCGATAGGAGATGTTTTTTCAAACCAGGGAGCTTCTTGTATTTTAGTGATTGAATTTTTTAAAGTCCTTTCAAATGTTCCATCCGTTAACAGCAGTTCTAGCAAATGGTTAATTAATCCCTGCACTCTGTGAGAGACATAGGCTTCATGAATAAATTTTTCTCTATAGCTATAAGCTATATAAGAGATTATAAAAACTAAAGCTAGTGAATTGATATGATTTAATATGAAATACAAATGGTGTTCATCCTTAGCTGAGCCCATTGTAGCAAATAAAGCGGCAGCAAAAGTATAGGCAAAAAAGGCTAACAAAGAGATACGGGTTTGAATAATTAATGATACGGCAAAAATTAAGTAGAAAGTACTGTAGGAATAGTGAGGGATCATGTTGTTTAAATAGGCAACGTAGTATAGATGACCAATGAATATCCAAGCGCCAATTTGCAAAAGGTCATGGTAGTAATCTTTAAATCTTTTGAAATAACTAGAGTAGAAAATAGCAGCCAAAATTGAACTGACAACAAGTCGACCTTCAATATCAACTTGTTCTTCAGGAAAAGAGAACGATCTTATCCCACCCATTACAGGATAGAAAACTATACCTAAAAAATTAAGTAGTCTGAACAGGTTGTGAATTTGCAAGTACTTGATTTGACCAGCTTTCATATGTTTTTTATCGGCTAAATAGTCGAAGAAATAACCTGGACAATAGTAGAGTTCTATGTAAAAGAAAGAGGCTTGGATACGATTCAAAAAAAAACAAATTTATTAATTAATTTTCCATTTTTTATGGCACCAATGGTGGGCTTAACTCACGTTGTCTTTCGAAGTCTAGTTAAATCCTATTTGCCTTGTGAAATTAAAACCTTGTGGCCAACAGAGATGTTAAATAGTCGTCGTCTGCCCCACGAAAGACTGGGTACCACTCCACAAACTATAAAAGCCGATAGTGAAAATGATTTAATTCCACAAATCTTGGGAAATGATGAATTAGAAATTAAAAATTCAATTAAAAAATTAGAGGAATGGGGCGCAAAAGCTATTGATATCAATATGGGATGCCCAGTTAAGAAAGCCTTAGTTCATAATTATGGTGTCGCGCTGATGGGGGATTCTCAGTATGCAAAGCGCATCACCCGGTTTGCTGTTGAGAGTAGCTCGTTACCAGTATCTGTAAAAATAAGAGCTGGACTACAAAATGATCCACTTTTTTTGAGTCAATTTGTTGAAGGGCTTCAAGAGGCAGGAGCTTCTTGGGTGTGCTTACACCCAAGGTTGGCGGAACAAAAGCGCAGAGGACGTGCGGATTGGCAGCAAATCAAATTTATTAAGACATTTTTGAAAATTCCTGTTGTCGGCAATGGTGACATACAAACTTGTGAGGATGTATTTAAAATGCTCAACGAGACAGGATGCGATGGCGTTATGATAGGTAGGGCTTTAACTGCAAAGCCTTGGATGTTTGCGAAAATCTCTAAAGCTGTATTCCCCGCGATAAAGATTCCTGTGTCTTTACCAGAATCACTAGAAGAAGAAGCTTATATTTATGGTGAAGCTCTAAAATTTTTTATAAATGAATCTCAAAAATACTTTTCAGAGGATCAAGGTTTAAAAAGATGGAGATTTTTTGTCAAAGTAAGTCATCCATGGTTAAATTTTGGACATTCACTCTTTGCAAAATCTCATAAAGTTAGTTCTTATGAACAGGCATTAGAAATGTTAAATACCTTTTTTAAAGCACCAGGTCTCAAAATGAGCAATTATACAGATCTAAAGTATTGATGAATTTAAAAAAACGATCAAGGGATTTGAATTTGTGAGTTGAATAAGGCCCTTAGACTCATTACTTAAGCCATGACTTGAAAGAGGTTTTAGATCTCGGTTGTCCATTTGATACTTGCAGTGACCGGTTAGAGAGATCCTATTTTCAATGAAGGTAAGTATACTGAAAACACCATGATGATGGATTTCATGTTCACCAGAGCTAAGTATTAAAACATCAGAATCAAAATAAATTTGTATTTGAGATTTATTTCTTAAAAACAAATAAGCTTCTGTTATGTTTATAATTTCATGATCTTTCCGGCCACCTAAAAAACCAAATAAAAAAATCTTATTGAAGTTATCTGAAAGGTTATTTAAGGCATAAGAAAGATCTGAATAATCTTTTTTTGGTGGAAGCTTAACGTCGAGCTCAACAGGACTAGAGTCACCGTCGCCAACGCTTAAGCCCTTGTGTTTGTTTCGGAAATTGACACCTCTATCAACGTAAATAACAGGCTCTTTAAAAATTTGTTTTTTACTATATAAGGGACCTATTAGAAAGACTTTATCGAAATTGGAAAACTGTTTTAAGTATCCCGAAATAGTCATTTTATTTATTTTCTTGGTTTAGAAGTTATTACAAGCTTACCATCCACAATTATTGCTTTTGAAGGTCCAACAAATCCTTTGTGATAAGCAAAATCCATTAAAGAATTCAATTGATTGGCTTCAGCAATACTTATGTTCAAATTGTTATGTTCATCATAGCCATCAGAAGATGTTCTTGTTGCGGCTTGAATGTAATTGAGAGAATGATTGTCAGGTAAAATATCTTCAATAAGTAACATGGAAGGTATTTGTTTTTTTTCTTTATTTTTCTGTAAGTTTGCCTGAGGTTGGTCGTCACCTTCGATTAAACAAGCAATAGGACCTTTGCATGCAAAGGTGATAGAGGGATGACAAATAAAAATGACTAAAGTTAATACAAGTATATTTTTCATGTAGATACTTATAGCAATATTAAAGCCAATAACCAAACAATGATAAGTTGTTTATTTTTAAAAGAGGGATAATGAATATGAAAAACTTGTTAAAAATACAAAACTGTAATGTAAATTACCAACCCAGTTCTTCTAGATCTAAATATTGCTTCCAAGCCTCTGGAACTCTTTTAGACTTATACTTTAATTCAGTTTGAGGGAGCCATTTAGGTTCTTCAGGTTTATTCAAAGGGATTTTGCCAAATTCAGTTAATAATTTACTGCCTTTTTTGTTATTACACTTATTGCAGGCAGTGACTACATTTTCCCAAATATGTAAACCACCTTTAGAAATCGGATGCACATGATCGATGGTAAGATCTTTTTTGCTGAAAAATTCGTGGCAATACTGGCACTGAAAATTATCTCTTATAAAAATATTTTGACGGGTTAATCGCACACCATTATTTCCACGTACATTTATGTATTTCTTAAGCTTCAATACGGCGGGAAGGGGATAGCTTTTTGAAATTGAACGAACCTGAGCAGAGTGGAAGTCCAATACTTCTACTCGTTCTTGAAGCCATAAAAGAATGGCTTTTTGCCAATGTATAATCTTTATGGGCTCATAACTGGCATTCAATATAAGGGCATGAGCTAAATCTTTATTGAAGTCTTACCTCCTAGAACCTCTATGAATATTGTCCCAAGTTTCTGTAAAAACTGCAAGCTACTGGACATAGGGCTTGTTAATTGAGTTTGAATGTCTCATAAGAGTACATATGATGTTTTATAGAGTGTTAGATTCTGGTGAGTTTCAAAAGCTTGAACAAATTGGTGAGTTTAAAATTGTAAGACCCGCAGCCAGTGCGATTTGGAAAAAGTCAGATCCAGAGCTTTGGCAGAATGTAGACGCAGAGTTTTTAAGGTCTGAAAAGGGGCAAGGAAAATGGCGGCTCTTGAGTCAAAAGAAATTTACCGAAATACAGGTGACTTGTACTGGGGTACAACTTTTTCTTCGTCCCACTCCTTTTGGACACATAGGTCTCTTTGCTGAGCAAATAGACTATTGGCAGCGAATCATACAAACTTTAAGTCCATATTCAGATGAAAAAATAAAAGTCTTAAATTTATTTGCTTATACAGGTGGTTCTACACTGGCTGCCGCTAAAGCTGGGGCTGAAGTGACTCATGTCGATGCTTCTAAAACAAGTATCGAATGGGCCAAGCAGAATGCTGAGTTAAATGGGCTACAAGATGCATCTATCCGATGGATGGTTGATGATGTAATGGCTTTTGTTAAACGTGAAATCAGGCGGGGCAATAAATATCATGCGATTATTTTAGACCCTCCCTCCTACGGGAGAGGGCCTAAAAATCAATTATGGAAAATCGAGGAAGATCTTCCGCTGTTAATTGAATCAATAAAGGAATTGCTAAGCGAGAATTTTTTGTTCCTACACCTATCAGCACACACTCCAGGTGTATCGGCATTAACCTTAGAAAATTTATTGAGAACATACTTTAGTGATCAACAAAATTTTATAACTGAGGAGATGTATATCAACGTCGAATCTGGTCCGACGTTGCCTAGTGGTACTAGTTGTTGGATGTCGAGAAAATAATTTTAACACATACCTTTTGCGCATGCTAATTGAATATATTCACCGACACCTTCTTCGAGCCCTTCGCGAACTTCATTAACATACCCATCTAGTAGGTCTTTAATGACGATATCTAATTCTTCATCAACATTCTCTGGATAGGTGTTTACATAAGAATTGTCTTTTAATTGGATTTGTTGCCCCAATAGCATGCTGGCAAACTTGATTTTTTCAGTAATTACAGTGTTTTGATTTTGAGATGAAAGGCGGCTTATTTTAGCTTCAACGATGATAGGTGTTAAAGCAAAAATAGCTAGTGAGATTATTAGCTTTTTCATCGATCCTCCTGTTAAAGCCAATTTAACAGCTTTAACTAGAATTTATTTATACAAATTATAAGCCAATAATGTAAGTCCTGAAACTCAAATTATTGTTAGTTGGAGTACAAAAATGGTGCGATTTGATACCTGTTTTGATTTGACTGGTGTAATTTTTACCCTAGTTTTGGTTTTTCACCGAAAAGATGCGTTGCAATAATAATTTTGCAGCATAGGAACGGCTCCCGTTAATTGCGCATTGGGAATTCTCACGACTCTTTAAAACCCGTAATACTAAGTTGGTGCAGCATATAACTTTCACTCGTAAATATATCCTAAATTATGGGATTGATTTATAGTTTTTGAATGTTTCGTTGGATCTGTCTTTTAAGTCTCTGCTTGTTTTTCAATGTTTCTCTGGGGTCTCAAGATAAAAAGATTTATATCCTTGGAGATTCTTTAACAGAAGGTTATGGCGTGGCTAGTGATAAGGCCTTCCCTGCAAAACTTCAAAAAATAATAAATCAAAAATATCCTCAAAAGTATCGAGTAATTGGTGCTGGTATAAGTGGATCAACGACAGCTAGTGGACTTAAAAGGTTGCAATGGATTATAAAATCTAAACCCTTTTTAGTTGTTTTAGCTTTAGGGGCTAATGATGGCTTGAGAGGTTTTCCCGTCGCTTCTACAAAAGAAAATCTAGGAACTATGATAGAATTCTTAAAAAATCAATCGATTCATATCCTACTTGCTGGAATGAAGGTGCCACCCAATTATGGCAAAGAGTATTCCCAACAATTTGATAGTATGTGGAGAGAATTACAACATAAGTATAAAGTTAAACTTATGCCTTTTCTTTTAAAAGATGTGGCTGGTGAAAAAGACATGAACCAAGAGGATGGGATTCATCCCAATGAAAAAGGACATGAGAAAATTGCTGATAACTTGTTTAATGAAATGATGGAGTTTTTATGATTATCGACTTTCAGGGAGTTTCAAAAAGATTTAAACAAGGTCACCAGTCCATAGAAGTTTTAAAAAATTTAAATCTAAAAGTAGATAGAGAACAGACTCTAGCTATTGTAGGGGAGTCTGGCAGTGGAAAAACAACTCTCTTAAGTATAATGGCAGGTCTTGAAGTGCCAAGCGAAGGGTATTGTCAAATTTTGGGTAAAGAATTTACAAAACTGAATGAAAATGAAATTACAGAATTTCGCGGTAAAAATATGGGAATTGTTTTTCAAAGTTATTATCTTGTGCCATATTTAACAGCTCTAGAGAATGTTTTATTGCCCTTAGAAATAATTGGTCAAAAATCAGATGAACAATTAGCCATGGATTTACTTGCAAAAGTTCAATTAGAACATCGTTATCATCATTTTTTTCATGAATTAAGTGGTGGAGAAGCGCAAAGAGTAGCTCTAGCGAGAGCATTAATACATCGGCCCTCATTAATTCTAGCAGATGAGCCTAGTGGAAATCTAGATGAAAAAACTGGACTTCAAGTCATGGATTTATTGTTTGAACTCATTGATAGTTCAAAATCAACTCTGATATTAGTGACCCACAACCGTTCACTGGCCAATCGATGTCAGAGAGTAGTGGAGCTAAAACAAGGTCAATTAGTGGATATAAAATGATAATTAAAATAGCCTTGCTGCAATTAAAGAGAAACTGGAAGTATAGCTCATTGATTGTCTCAAATTTATTTATTGGCATGTTAAGCTTTGTCTTATTAGTTTCTATAAAAGATTCGGTGCTTGAATCGGTCTATGAAAGTTCTAAAAATTACCTTGGCGCTGATATAAGTTTATATTCACGACAAAAAATTGATGAAATACATTTAAAGAAAACAGAAGAATTATTGCCATCAAATTTTAAAAAAACTCAACTTAAAGAAATGTATACAATGGTTAAGGGGGACCAGAAAAGCCGTCTATGTTTGTTGGTGGCTTTTGAAATGGGCTATCCTTTTTATGGCGATTTTAAGTTGCAAAATAAAGGTGTATTAAAGGGAGAAAGTTACAAGTCAATATTAAATGAAGATAAAGTCTGGGTTTATCCAGAGGTTTTAAAACAACTGAA
>JAGRAE010000157.1 GCA_020435005.1 Bdellovibrionales bacterium | reverse complement strand
ATCGACATCAGCCTCCACCAGTGAACCAATAACTACTTTTTCCGACTTGTTAATATTCACTTGTTTAATGGCCTTGATCTCATCCTCAAGCTCTTGCGCGCGCTTAGCTTGTGCACCCTCTAGATAAGTCGAAGCTTTCATCTCTTCGTTATCCTCATCATCCTCTTCATAGTTTTCTGATGTCTCCAACAAAGACTTAAGCTCCTTATTAAGAACTTCTAATACCTTGTCTAAAAGATCTCTCTTTGCTTTTTCCATTTTTTAATTTTCGCTTATTTTTAAGGTTTTTAAAACTAATTTTTATTTACAGCTGAAAATCATAAACGCTCCCCAGGTCTAAAATCTGGGTCAGTTCATCCAATGCCCTACAAGATTCTTCATAAAGCATTGGATCAGCTAAATCTTCTTCACTGAGTTGATCACGATAGTGCTTATTTACCCAACCTACTAATTGATTATAGAGTTGCTCATTTAATAAAGTCTTTGGATTGGTGTTTTTCAATTCAACTTCACTGAGGACAATACGCAACCTCAAACAAGCTGGTCCGCCTCCATTTTTCATACTCTGTTTTACATCTCGAACAACAACTTCTTGAATAGGTGTTTGTTTTGATTCGGTCAAATAATTTAAGTAATTCCACACGGCGGGTGTTGTCCGCGATTCTTCAGGAACGAGCAATATCATCTTATCATCACTGACCGTCAACAATTGACTATTAAACAAATAAGATTCCACGGCCTCCTGCACGCTAACTTCTGAAGCTTTAACTTCCACAAAATAAAAATCTTTAGCAAAATGCTTAGCAATATCTTGTTTTACCTGCTCAGTATTTAAGTAAGCCTGCTCATGATAAAATAAACAGTTTTTATTGCCGACAGCGATTACATCATTGTGAAAAACACCCTGATCAATGACCTCAGGGTTTTGTTGAGCAAAAACGGTAAATTCTTTTTTTAATCCATGCAATCTCGCAATAGCTTCCGCCGCTTCGCGCGTTTGCCTGGCTGGATATTTTTTTGGATGAGGCCCACTTAACAAATCGGCCTTTCTTCCGTAAACAAAAAACTCTACTCCTTGTGTCCCATAGTCCGTGCAAAAGCGTGTGTGATTGGCCGCCCCTTCATCACCAAAGTTTTCATGTGCCGGTAAAGCCGAGTGGTGGGCAAAATAATCTTCGTTGGGAAAAGTAGCTTTTAAAATTTTAGAAGTCGTTGACGCTTCTATATAACGATGAAATTTATTAACAAGATTGGCTGGAGTCATATGCACTCGTCCATCTTGAGTGTCTGCAGAGGGCGAAATGGTGGCGGCATTTGCTGTCCACATACTAGAAGCAGAAGTTAAGCTGGCTAAAATTTCAGGAGCTTTTTTTGCAGCATCTACGATAACTTCACTCTCACTTTTACCATTAAAGCCCAATCTCTTAAGATATCCAATATGAGGCCGTGAGTGTGGAGCTAAAACTCCCTGCACAAATCCCATATCATAAAGAGTTTTCATTTTTAGTAGCCCCTGCAAGGCGGCTTCTTTAGGACTTGAAACCTGTTTTTTGTTGCCCATGGAAGCTACATTACCTAAAGATAAACCCGCATAATTATGCGTTGGACCTATTAACCCATCAAAGTTGGCTTCACTTGTTTTCACTGTAGGTTTCCTCGCATTTAAAGTTATTTAAACTCCAAGAATTTTCTCGCTCATAAAAGCGCGAATAAATATAACATACAGCTTGCTTGTTTTGCCAATAAATTGGAATCTCAGCTATTAAACCGAGATAAGAACCTTTAAAAATAACGTATTGCCATAAGGTATTGTCCAAGTGAAATCGGAAATCTTGATTTAAACCGAATCTAGAACTTGCCGCACGAGTGACTAACTGTCTAACCACTTTATGGCTAGGATAATAAACATATTGCCAAAGCTGGTACCAACCTCTAATTAACTGGCTTTCTTGTTGGCGACCTTCTTCCATGAATGGAATATTAGCATCATTTGATTTTGCATATAATGAACTGCTAATGATTAATATTGACAATATAATTCTCAAAAATTTACCCCGATTCACCTTCTTGATTTACAATTTATAATAGATATTAGTAACTTATTCTAGCTATTTAAAGCTCATTGAAAAGAATCCAAAATACGTAAACTGATCCACTTCCCTGGTGAGATTGGATCAACTAATTTTTCATAAACTCGCCGGCCGTTTGTTGAGTGGTGATTTTTCATTGACCCACTGAACCACGATCTTCTCTAGTAAGTTCAGCGGCAAAGCCCCTGTACTTAAAACCTTATCGTGAAACTCTCTTATATCAAAATCCTCTTTCAATTGCTGACGGGCAAGACTTCTCAATTGTAAGATTTTTAACATACCTACTTTGTAGGCCGTTGCTTGCCCAGGCATGACAATATAGCGTTCTATGGCTTTGATATTTTCTTGGTGATCCGTTGGGGTGTTTTCGTCCAAGTATGTTATCGCTTGTTCACGCGTCCATCTTTTAAAGTGCAACCCTGTATCAACCACTAAACGGCCTGCCCTTAATAGTTCCATACTTAATCGTCCAAAATCAGAATAGGGATCTTTGTAAAAACCAAATTCTTTTGGCAATAACTCAGCATACAAGCCCCAGCCCTCTGAATATGCAGCGTAACCAGCATAACGTCTAAACTTTGGTAGATCTTTCTGTTCTCTCGCAATAGAAACTTGCATATGATGACCCGGAATAGCTTCGTGATAAGCTAGAGCTTCCATTTCAAAATTTGCAACATTGCTCATATCGTACAAATTGACATAATAAACACCTGGACGGTTCCCCTCCATGGGGGGTCCTTGATAAAAAGCCTTACCTGCCGACTTTTCACGAAAGGCCTCAACTGGTTTTACTATCAAATCTGCTTTTGCTTGAACATTAAACATTTTTGGCAACTGTGTTTTGATCTCCGAGATGATTTTACTTGTATCACTTAAATATTTTTCTCGACTAGCTAAAGTGTCTTTATAATAAAACTTTTTATCATTTTTAATAAAATTAAAAAACTGATTAAGACTCCCTTTATACCCCACCCGCTTCGTTATTTTTTGCATTTCTCCATGAATGCGCTTAACTTCACTCAAACCCAGTTGATGAATCTCCTCTGGGTTTAACTGGGTTGTAGTATATCTTTCTAAACGATTTTTATAATAGTTATCACCTTCGGGAAACTTCCAAACCCCGGCCCGATGGTCCGCAATTTTTTCTTGATTTTTAACAAAATTTATTAGCTTTTGATAAGCTGGCTTAACAAAGCCTATTAAAACCTGTCGTGCTTCTTCTTTTAAATCTGCCTTTTGTTGCAAAGATAATTTTAAACCTTCCACTTTCTTTTTAAAATCGGCAAATAACGGACTGTCTTCCTTGTCATTTGTAAAAGGTTGCCCAGTCACCATATTTTCACTATCTCTTATCACATGAGGAAAGACAAATTTTGGTGGCACAATTCCCATCTCTTGAGATTTTGTTAATCGCACTAAAAGTTGAGAAAACTTTTGTTTAATAAGTTTTAATCGAGAAATGTAGGCTTTAGCATCTTTATAATCACTTATTGTATGGAAATTGATCATAAAACTTGGCAATTCGCTTTGCACACCAAACATCTGATTTAAAGAATAGCCATAATATCTATATTTATAATCTGCTATTGAGTTCTCGGATCTTTGCTTAAATATATCGAAACTCATTTTGTGGGACTCATCGAGTTTTGCGTAATTAAATTTAAGGAGTTCTTTCAAGAATTTTTTAGTGTACTCTAGATCTTCTTTTTTGCGTTCCTCTGAAATGTCATCTAGGCGATCATAGTCATCTTTTATTCCTAAATAACTTTGAAATTCTGGACTTCTTTGTACCCAAAAATTAAAGGTCTTTTCAAAAAATTGATCGAGTTTTTGATTCTCACTAATTTTAACTTCGTTTGATGAATTAGTAGCGGATGCGCAAGAAATGAGCACGCACCCAGCCAATATAGTGATAATTTTTTTCACTATTCTCCCCCTCTTATATAGCCATTTTTTTTAATATCACCTTTTTATATAATTCTCGAGCAAATATTGGCACTTATATTGTAATAAAAGGGTCGTAACCAGAGTTTAGTGGCAAAATGTCACCAAACTCTAAAAAGAAGAGTGTTTTTTGGCTAGGGGGGAAGATGAACAAAGCCACTTTGTTACTATTAGTATTTATAAATTTAACGGCTTGGGCGGGTCAGCCACTACCAGATGATCTTGACTATCCAAAACAAAAGAGAGCTTATGAAAAAGCTAAAAGTGAATCCGATAGTTTGCGAGCCATTGCCAATAAATCCTATGCTGATTATCAAGAGAGAAAAGCAGATGTAGATAGTGCATATAGTGAAGTGTCTCGAAACAAGTCTACTATTAATGATTATGAACAGAGAATCATTACTCTGCAACACGAAATTCCTCGTTTAGAAAGTGAAAACCAAGATTTAGAACATGAAATCGATAGTTCAAGGCGAGTTATAGAAGCCAAGAGAAGAGACGTTGACGACCTTAATCAAAAAAGGTTTCGTCTATCCCAGGATTTGAGGGATTTAGAGCTCGCACGTAATGATAAAAATAATGAACTACGAGATCATCAAGATAAAATTGACCATGTTAAGTCAAATTTACAAGATACCCGCAAAGAACTCGAAAGAAAAAGAAACCAACTTGATAATGTTAATCAAAATATAACTGATAAAGAAAAACAATTAAAAAATAAAGAAGCTGCTATTGAAAATGCTAAAACAGCTCTACCACAACAAAAACAACAACTTAACAATGTCACTCAACAATTACAGAACTTGAAAAACGAACAACAGAATTTACAAAGAAAATTAAATGCAGAACAAGCAAAAATTCCTGGTTTGCAACAAAATATTAATTCTGCTCAAAGTGAAGTGAAAGCTGCACAATCTGAAGTTTCTAAAGTTGAAAAAGAAAATCAATCATTACTAAAAGAAGTTGAAAATGCACAAAAAGAGTTGAATCAAGCAGAGAGTCAATTAAATCAATTGAACCAACAAAAAACCAATTTGGAAAATCAACTTTCTGCACAACAAGATAATCTGAAAAAAAGAGAAGAAAATTTAAGTAATGTACAAAAACAAATAGAGGACCTCGAAAGACAATACCCCAACCCTGGTCAGCGTCCACAACCCATAAAACAAAAACTAACTCAGCTTGAACAACGCAAAGACCAAATCAACAAAAATATTGATGCTAACAAAGAAAATATTCAAAAGTCACAACAACAAATTAGCAATGTAAATCAAAAAATAAACCAACAACAAAGGGTTGTATCTGCAAAAAAACAGGAACTTCAAACAGCACAAAATAAAGCACAGCCAGCACAAAGAAAGTTAAATCAGGCAAAACAAAACCTAGCTGCGAAACAGCAATCATTGCAAAGTGCTCAACAAAATTTATCGACTCAACAAAAAGTCGTAAGTTCGCTTAAAACTGAAATTCAAGATAATCAACAGCAACAAAAACAAGCCGAACAACGTCAGCAAAACTTAACTCAGCAAATTGCTAAAAATGAAGATCTCGTTCAATATGGCAGAAATGAATTAGCCCAATTAAGGCAGGAAATTCAGCAGCTACGCCAAAGAAAACCTAATTTGGAAGCAGAAGTCACTGATTTAGAAAAATCAGAAAAACACCAAGAATTTCGATTAGAAAAAATGCGCGATAGAAAGGCTGAGCTAATTGCAGACATCAATTATTACGACAGAGAAATAAGAGATATAGAAGACCATATTTATGCACTTAGCAATGAAATAATGAGGCTACAAAATGACGTCGATCAATTGATCAGTCAAGTTGACGCTGCTGAAAATCAAATCGTAAATAACAACAACCGAATCGATAGTCACCGTCGAAGCATTACAACATTGAACGAAAGTATCGTGAGTTTAGAGAAAAGAATAGATGATTTGGAAGTGGAAATTCCCCAACTTGAAAATGTCGAAAAAGTAGCACTCAATAATTACGAAGATAAAAACAAAGCGGCATCAGATGCTGAAACCATAACAGAACAAAAAAGGCAATACATGATAGCGACCAAAGATCGATTTGATAAACTTGTCGATCAAGCACGAACCGAGGGTAAAAAACAAGGTCAAGATAAAGCTTATCCTCTAGCTCGTAATGATGGTGAGGTAGATGGAAAAGCCTCAGGTATTCAATCCGGTCAGGAAGAAGGTAAAGAACAGGGTCTTATCGCTGGATTTGAAAATGGAAAGGCCGAAGGATTCAATCGCGGCAAAGCTGAAGGTTATGATCATGGTGTCAACCTTCCTGAAAATAAAGAAGCAGGTAAAGTGGAAGGCCTCAAAGAAGGAGACCGACTAGCTAAAGCGGAAGCTGTACGCGTAAATTATCCCGCAGGTAAAAAAGCTAAGAGACAACAATTAAAAGCAAAACTTCCCAAAAATAATATTGTTATTGATAACAATTTGCAGGCTCCCGTAAATAGGGCTTCTGCAATGAACTTTCTTTCACAAGGAATGGATTCTGTATTTAATTCCGGTGCAGCTCCAATGATAGCCAACATTGAAATGCTCGGAGAAATGCGTATTTATTCAAATGATACAAATAGTGAGATTGCTTGTAAAAAGATCGCTGAATCCCCCTTTCAACATCGTGTAATCAACCCGGGAACGGCCTCTTGCAATTTCACCTACACAATTATAGATGAATCTTGTCAGCAAGCCTACTTGCAGGCCTTCAAAGAAGAGTACGAAATAACTTATGGACAAGTGTACCTTCAAAGTAAATACGAAAGTTGTGTCCCCTCATTCGAACAAGCTTTTGACGCCAATGATGAAGTCAGATGGCAAGATGGTTTTAACACTACCTATGGCCCCACCTATGCTGAGTGGGATAAGAAAGGAGCTAGTGTTGCTCGCAATCAAGGCTACGAAGAAGGAAAAAGTGAAGCTTATAAAGCTAACATAGATAACTATCGTAAAGAACAATACGCAAAGGGTCAGCAAGATGAAGCTCATTACTTTTCTACTAACCCCGTTGTTGATTTTACTGATGTCAGTTTTATTAAGGCCTCACCTGGACCACAAGATAAAATCATTGCTGGTGATAAATTAAACATAAACATAAAGCTTATAAACTTTGGTAATCAACCAGCTATCAAAGGGGATATCAAGCTTAAATTAGTAGCATTAACTGATAATGTGACAACAAATACTGGTGAACAATGGATAAATATAGTCAACATTCCTGCACAAACGGTGGCTAAAGTTAACAATGTAACTTCCGCGCAAATAAAATTTGATGCTGGTGTCGCAATGGTAAAACTTAAAGCTATTGCTAAATTACCAGATGGCACCACTCAAGAACAAATTATTGAATTAAAAACTCAGCCCTATGTAAAACTTGATATTGCCACCCATGTTAATAGCACTGGTGAACTTAAGCTGAATGAAAACAGCCAGTGGAAAATATATTTCAAAAATATTACTCAGTTTTCACCTACTGAAGATATTGTAGTTACAGTGAAAGCTTTGGGTGAAGCAGAAAAATGGATCCGCTACAAAAAAGCAATGGATACCGTTTCAGCCACAGAGTTAAAGGCGGGAGCCACTTCTGGTGAACCGGCTGAATTAAACTTTAGTTTTGATAATAATGCGGCCGAAGGAAAAACTGCTCAAGTGGAAGTGACTGCCACTTACATGAATTCACTGGCTTTTAAAAAGGTATTTTCAATTAAAATTAAAGAAGACTGTTTTTTTGGTTGTTTCTAATTTTAATAATATTTTAGGTCCCTCAAGTTTTAAATAACTTGTGGGACCATCGCTTTTTTATTCTTCTAAAGGTTCTTCAACAAGTTCGTCTGGCATATCTGATTTATTATCATCCCCTTTATTGAT
>JAGRAE010000156.1 GCA_020435005.1 Bdellovibrionales bacterium | reverse complement strand
TATATTCACTTTGACTGATTCTATAAACTTGGAGTTTCTTTTCTAGATTCATAACACACTCTCAAAAAAAACACGTCCCACATCTGAACCCATCCACTTATGCATAGCTCGTTCTGGATGCGGCATCAGAGCTGCTACATTTTTTTGTTTGTTCATAATTCCAGCAATGTCATTTAAGGAGCCATTGGGATTTTCTTTATAGCGCCACCAAATTTGTCCTGAGTCTTCCAACTCTTTAATTTGGTCTGTAGTTGCAAAAAACCGTCCCTCGCCATGAGCTATGGGTATGCGGCAAGCAGATGTTTCACCGGCCCAATAGGAGCATGGATTCACCAACTCTAAATCCACCCATTCATCAATAAAATGTCGATCTGCATTTCTTATTAGTGCTCCAGGCAGTAATCCCGATTCACATAAAATTTGAAAGCCATTGCAAATGCCAAGAATGGGTTTTCCTTTTTGGGAAGCTTCGTGGAGAGATTGCATCACTGGCATCTTGGCCGCCATAGCTCCACAACGCAAGTAATCGCCATAACTAAAACCACCTGGGATTACAAAGGCATCATAATCCTGTTCGTTAAAATGATCTTGATACCACAACCAAGATGGAGTCATATTGACAGATTCTATCGCTCGCCAAATATCTTGATCACAATTCGTACCTAAAAAACGTAAGACACCCACTTTTTTATTCATGGAAATCCAACTCATAAGTTTCAATTAAAGGGTTATACAACAAATAATCGGCCATTTTTTTAACTTGTTGTGTGACTTCTTCTTTATTTTGCCCAGGAACTTCTAACTCAATATATTTTCCCACACGACAACTGACACCTTCTTGCCCCTGTTGTTGCAAAACGTGTTCTACGGCTCGTCCCTGTGTATCCAATACTTCTTTTCTTGGTAAGACTTTTACTCCTACTTTCACAATTACTTCTCCTAAATATTTTTTAATCTATTATAAACTTCTTGATAGGACTCCAACACTTTACCCAAATCTCGACGGAAGCGGTCCTTATCTAATTTTTCTCCTGTTTTCATATCCCACAGTCGACAAGTATCAGGTGTTATTTCATCGGCCAATATAATCTCTCCCTGCATGTTCTTGCCGTATTCCAATTTAAAATCGACCAAGCGAATGCCCGTAGCGGCAAATATATCTTTTAATAACACATTAACCTGCAGAGCTTTTTGTTTAAGTTGATTGAGTTCCTCTTGTGAGTCTGCCGCTTTTAACATAAGGGCTTGATCGTCGCTAATGAAGGGGTCTCCCAATTCGTCATTTTTATAATAAAACTCTACTAAAGGCTTTTCGAGAGATGTCCCTTCTGGAATATTAAATTTCTTAGCAGTAGATCCGGCCAAAACATTTCTGACAACAACTTCCAAAGGAATAATCTTAACTTTTTGACAGATCATTTCTTTATCTGAAACCACTTCTTTTAAATGAGTATCCACTCCACTTTGACTTAATCGATTAAAAATAAGACCTGTAATTAGACTGTTTAAACGACCCTTTTCTGCCATTTCAGCTTTTTTTTCACCATTGAAAGCCGTTAAACTATCTTTAAATTCTACCCAAACTAAGTTGTTATTATTCGCAATTGAATATATCTTTTTCGCTTTACCTTCGTAAATCAGTGCGCCTTTTACCATTTTTCTTCCTGCCCAATCTCGTTAGGACTTTTAAAATTTGTTTTTTATGCCTTTCACCAGAAAAAATCTCTTCCAATTCCTTTTTTGACAACAACTCACCGACAATCTCGTCTTTGATTAATTTAGTTTTTAAATCTTCTCCGGGCTGCAGAGAATGGCTCACTCGCTGCACATGCTTGTAGGCTTCCTCACGACTCAAACCTTGGTTCACCAGCGAAAGTAGTACATGTGAACTAAATAATTGACCTTGAGAAATTTGCATATTTTCAAACATACGATCTTTGTCTACTTGTAAATTAGCGACGACACCGGCCATGCGATCAGCAGCATAATCACAAAGAATAAAAGCATCTGGAAAAATAACACGCTCAACCGATGAGTGCGAAATGTCTCTTTCGTGCCATAACGCTATATCTTCCATTGCTGCTTGCTGATAAGACCTCAACAGCCTCGCCACTCCGGTTATATTTTCAGAACTGATCGGGTTTTTCTTATGGGGCATAGCACTCGAGCCTTTCTGACCTTTACTAAAGCCCTCAAACACTTCAGCCACTTCTGTTCTTTGCAAATGTCTCAACTCAATGGCCAGTCTTTCCAACCCTGCACCTATCATTGCTAATGCCGAAATGACTTCAGCGTGACGGTCACGGGGAATGACTTGAGTGGCAATTGTTTCTGATTGCAGTTTTAATTTTTCACAAACCATTTGCTCAACTTTTTCACTTTGCATGGAATAAGTTCCCACCGCGCCACTTAACTTGCCAATAGCCATTTGTTCCATGGCTCGTTCAAAACGTAAGCGATGACGTTGAAACTCTGCCAGATGACTGGCCATTTTTAAGCCGAAAGAAGTTGGTTCAGCATGCATTCCGTGAGTGCGTCCACTGCAAAGTGTTTCTTTGTGTTTTTCCATTTGCTTATTGAAACTATTTTCAAGACGATCCAAAGATTCGCTTAACACTCCTGCCGCTTGACGAATTTGCAAACTGAGTGCGGTATCTAAAACGTCCGAGGAAGTTAAGCCAAAGTGGATGTATCTACCGTTTTTACCTACATTTTCTGCCAGGTTGCTCACAAAGGCGATAACATCGTGCTTTGTTGTTTGTTCAATTTCAAGAATTCTTTCCACTGAAAATTTTGATTTCTTGGCAATATCTTGTGCCGCTTTTGCTGGAATAATTTTAAGTTCGGCTTGTGCTTGGGCGACGGCCACTTCCACTTGGCGCATGCATTCAAAACGGTTTTCTAACAACCATACTTCGCCCATTTTCTTTCTTGTATACCTTTCAATCACAATTCAACCTCTTTCTGTCTGGATCTTGCGGCTTCACTTTCCATTTTTAAAATTCTATCGCGAACCTCTTCTTGCCATTTGAGTTGACGACTTAAATCTTGGGAGGACCACATTTCAGGATTGGAGAAAAAAAAGTTATTAAAACGTCTATAACTATAGTTTTTAACTTCTCGTGGATCATATACAGGAAACCGTGGTGGCCCCAATTCTTGTTCGCTGTACAAATATTCTTGAGGCATTAAGGAAACCTCTATCTCGGTAAAAGGAATTCGTTCTTTAAAACTTTGTTTTATGTTTTCTGAAAGTTGCTCTAAATATTTTTTTTGAAATCTATGGTGCGATGGAATTCTAACAAAACAATCAACATCTCCTTGGGATACACCTTTTTGTACTAAACAAAGATTTTCATGAGTCCAAGGTAAGAAAACATCATCTATCATGATGAACTTTATAGGTAGAGTTGCAAAATGCTCTTTACTACTTATTGATAAACGAAACCGGACCCATGACCACTGGCTATTTAGAATACCTTGAGGATAAAGCTTGTTAACAACTTTTTCATGAAATCTTAAACTCTCTTCACCCGTTAACATCCACACATAGTAATCTGATTTTAAAACGCCCGACCATGAACTGGAAATCTCAACACCTTCACACTGTCGACCATTCAAGGAAACATCCTTGATTTCAACGTCGCGAAAACATTCGACTCCTTTTGCTTCGCACCATTGAAATGCTTTATCCAATCCTCGTCGTGTAGGTCGACGCAAACTATAAGGCACAGAAAAAGACAAAGGCTTTATGGTATTATCAATTTTTAACTCATCAACGGCATAGCGATTGGCAGCTAGAAAATAAGCCAAATAAATAATCCAAGTGTGGGCAAAACTATTTTTATCTAAAAATTCTAGCAATCTATCTAGATTGTCGTCTCGTTGATACTGCAAAAGCTCATCATAGGCTTCTTTAATTTTTAAATTTTCTAAACTGTAAGGTGCTAAAGGACCCTTTAACTCTAAAGGCCCTTCTTTTAACCACAAAGTCAGACCTTCTTCGATGTTTTCAAAATAGTCTTCTTCGGAAATTCTTTCGTTTTGTAATTGGGTGAGGGTTTCGAGATGAAATAAACCAAAGGGTCCCTCCCAATCTTCAGGCGCCCAACGCCCCATAAAGGAAGATACATCCACTAGTTTTACTTTATAATTTTTTTCAGCCAGGTCGGCAGCTAACCAATGTCCACGATCATAACAGGAGATTATACAAACCTGTGTTTGACTCATGAATTCACCTCATCCATTTGCGAAAGATCTAACTGCCAAGTTTTATCTTCACTGTGAATAACTTCTCCTAACAACCAATAATCTTGTTTTAGATTTAGACATAAATCGCTGAATTGATCGAAATCTTCAGCTGCAATAAACATTGCCATGCCGATTCCACAATTTAAAGTTTTTAAAAGGGATTCCCAGGACATCTCTGCACGCTGTTTCACTTCTCTAAACATCGCTGGCACTTTCCATGGGTTTAATGACACACCTGTTTTTTCAGGAATCACTCTAAGCAAATTATCCATACCTCCACCCGTTATGTGGGCGAGAGCGTGAATGTCCAATTCTGTTTTTAGTTTTGCTATGAGAGAAGGGTATAACTGAGTTGGTTTCAGCAAAATATCTTGCCACTGTTCAATATCTTCAGCAAAAACTTTTCGCAACAAAGAATAACCATTACTGTGAAATCCTGAACTGGGAAATGCAATTATTTTGTCACCTACTTTAACACGATCGGCGCCCCACAATTTTGTTTCATCAACCACTCCCACCGCAAAACCAGCACAGTCAAAATCATTTTTTTGATAGACTCCCGGCATCTCAGCCGTTTCACCACCGATCAAAGCACAATTAGCCATTTCACAAGCTTGGCGTAAACCTTTTAAAAATGATTGTGCCATTTCTAAATCTAATTTTCCGCAGGCAAAATAATCGAGAAAAAATAAAGGATCAGCACCACAACAAATAAGATCATTCACACACATAGCCACTAAATCCTGGCCGATACCCGAGTAGTTTTTAAACTGACTGGCCAACATAACTTTAGTACCAACACCATCTGTGGCACTCACTAGGCAAGGCTTTTCATAATTTTGAAATTGGGCGCGAAAGAGTGCTGCAAAACCGCCAATGCCGGAAACAATTTTATCTGAATGAGCCGAGCTAGTTTTATCTGCTTGAAGCCACGAGACAAGGGCTTCGCCTTTTTCAATATCGACTCCTGCGTCTTTGTAATCTATGGCCATATAAGCTTCTTGGTATTTGGGTTATTATTGAGCCTTGTTGTAGCAATAAGCTCCTGTCAAATCAACAACTTATCACAAGCTCTCAAAGTTGTTTCAAAATGATTCAAAATTCAATTTGTGCAAGCAGACATTCAACCCTAAATAAGAGGCAAAAAGTCAACTTTTTCGCATTTGCCTGATAAATAAGCATTATTTTTAGTCTAATTCTCCATAAATTCGTTTTCATTGGCCTCTGGCTTGCTATAATTATAGCTATGAGGGGGACTGTCTTGAAATTTCTTTTATTTATATTTGCTTTAATACCAAGAATTGCATTCGCCGATCTACTCGCTGGGTCCGCGCCACAAACCACCTATCCTGGTGTGCTCATCTCTCAATTTGAAGAGAGTGATGCATATGATCCCTTTGTAGACTATTCGGAATTCGAGGAGGCCAGCGAGGAAGAGGCCGATATCAACTTTTTTAGGAATGGTCGCTTTTTCACTATAGGTTTTGTATTAGGCTATAGAAGTTTCAGCGATACTCTTGGCCAAATTTACAGCCCAGCTCCTGATTTTGGTTTATTCCTGAGCTACTTTTTTGACTTGCGATTTGCCATGCAGCTGACTTTTTTAACAGGCGATCACAGTATGGGCTTTACCTCACCACAAGGCACTAATGTGAGTGGAAATGCCTCGGTGACGAGCTTTGGATTGAATTTAAAGTATTACATCAACACTCAAAATGTAACTAAAGGATTGGCCTCGATAAATCCTTATTTGACAGGTGGGTTTGCCAATATCACTAGAACAGCTACGGTTAAAAATGAAAGCGCTTTTGCCAAAGAAAATGCCACTGGTTTTGAAATTGGAGGCGGGCTTGAATTGCCTTTATTACGCAATAAAATGTATTTCGGTATACAGGCAACCTATCAATTAGTAAATTTCGCCGATGAAAATTCAGAAATCGTTTTAAAGAATGGTTCTGAATCTACTAATATCTATCCAACAGGAGATATAATTAATATCTTTAGTGTTCTAGGTGTGAATTTTTAAACAAATAATCCAATCAGACTTAAAGCAAATGCTGCAAAGGTCACAAGAGGAACTACCCATTTCAACATAAACAACCAGTGTTTAAACATGTAATCATCCTTAACTAAATCTTTTCGCATAAACTCTTGAAATTTTTTATCTTTGGGAATTGCATAATAAATCCACAAAGCCATTAACAAAGCAATAACGGGTAAAATCCAGTTGACCAATAAACTGTCCCATAACACGAGAATGGTCATACCCATAATTTTAATATCTTTCAAATAAGAGGTCGCCAAGGCCGGTAGCAAAGATATTAAAAAACTAATCACACCAGTGATGACCGAAGCGCGAATGCGCGACATATAATGTCCTTGTTTGAAATTAACAACCAGTGTTTCTAAGATCCCTATACTCGCCCCAAAAGCCCCTAAGTATAACAACAAGAAAAATGTTAATCCCCAAAAAGGTCCGTGAGAAAAACTGCTAAAAAATTCAGGCACAGTTTTAAACAACATTAATGGGCCTTTGTCACTAAAAGGGGTAGCTACGAGCAAGGGAAAAATCAACATTCCGGCTAATAAGGAGGTTACTGAATCTATTAACGAAATACCTATTCCCGCCTGTGGGACATTCGTATCCTTGGGTAGCATACTTCCGAAGGTGACCATTGTTGTAAAACCAATGCTCAATGTAAACAGAACTTGTCCGAGAGCACTTGAGAGACTGCTCCACTTGAGTTGTGAAAAATTAGGGTAAAATAAAAAGCGCAAGGCCTCTTCGGAAGAATCCAACGACATCGATTGCCACACTAAAATACACAGCATCACGGCAAAGATTGGCATTAAATAACCCACAAACTTCTCTAGACCCTCTTCCACCTCTTTGCCGACGATGGCTATACAAAGCGAAATATGGAGAGCCGTTAGAGCTATTTGTATCCATCCGTTATTAGTCAATTCTGTTACGGCCATTTGTGGATCAAAAAAATCACCTGTAACAAAAGCTATTAAAAATTTAAAAAAGAAAAATAATACCCAACTGCTGATAACTGAAAAATAGCCTAGCACCAACAAGCAAACAAACATGGACAAATTGCCAAGATGAGGTGAAAGCTTGCCCTTTTTATAAAATTCTATACTAGCCAATATGCTTTTTCCGGTGACTCGCCCAACTAGCAGTTCACCAATTAATAAGGGCAAACCAATAATTAATACCAGCAATAAATACAACAATACAAAGCCGCCGCCACCATTATCGGCAACGACATAGGGGAAGCGCCACAAGTTTCCCAAGCCACTGGCTGATGACACCAAGGCGAGAAAAAAGCCCAGGCGGGCCATCCACACTCGTACTTTCACGATTTACTACCCATAACAAAAATGCGAATAGGAACACCTTTTAAATCAAATTGATTTTGTACGTTTTTCGCTAAGAAGCGACGATAAGCCGGAGTTACACCTTGAGGGTGATTAGCAAAAGCAATAAAACTGGGTGGTTTTTGATGAGTTTGAGTCAAATAGTAAAATTTGACATCGCGAGTGCCCCATACTGGAGCTGGCGCTGTTCTAATCACCGAAAAGAAAAAGTTATTCAACTTAGAGGTGCTAATCCTTTTATTTAACTTGGACCATAGATCTTCGACTTCTCTAAATAAATTTTTTATTCCCATACCTGTTTTTGCACTGATAAATACTGTGGG
>JAGRAE010000155.1 GCA_020435005.1 Bdellovibrionales bacterium | reverse complement strand
TCTCAAAACAAAGTTTTGAGGAGTCCACAACGAGCACAAAATCTACTTTATATGACGAGTTTTAACGAGGCGTAAGGATTCCTAATCCGCAATTAACAGGTACCGTTAGAAGAAAATTCCAAAAATGTAATTACAGGGAGATAACTCCCCCTTAAATCTCAATGCACTCTATTCGAAACAAAAAAAACAATTCACTCCACTGTCACTGACTTGGCCAAATTTCGTGGCTGATCTACATCATGCCCCAAAGCATCGGCAACGTGATACGCAAGTAATTGTAAAGGAATAACTTCCAAAATAGGATTCACAAACCAACTCGCATTAGGCAATGACAAATAATGTTTACTCACATCTCTTAATTTTTGATTCTCACCTGAACCAATGGAGATCACTTCCCCACCTCGCGCTTTGGCTTCTTCCAAATTACTTACTGTTTTTTCATACAAATCATCCGAAGGAGCCAACATAACAATACACATACTCTCATCAATTAAAGCCAGTGGACCGTGTTTCATTTCACCAGAAGCATAGCCCTCAGCATGCATGTAAGCTAATTCTTTCAACTTTAGAGCTCCTTCAAGAGCAATAGGATAATTTACTCCCCTACCCATATACAAAAAGCCCCTATATTTTTTAAGAGTATCTGAGGCCTTTGCAAAAAACTTGTCATAAGCTAAAACCGTCTCCATCTGACTTGGAGAAGACAGAAGTTCACGTACCCATTTTTGCTCACTGGCTTCATCAATAGTTTCTTTTGCTTTAGCCAAACTAAGAGCTAATAAATTTAGTAAACTCAAGGTACATACAAAGGCTTTAGTGCTGGCTACACCTATTTCAGCACCAGCATTCATATACATATGCCCATCAGCTTCGCGATCGATAGTTGATCGCTTCACATTGCATATACTCAAAGAAGGTACCCTCATGGCTTTAACCATTCTTAAAGCAGCAAGGGTATCAGCTGTTTCACCACTTTGTGAAATTGTTATAAACATAGAATTTTCAGGTATTACGATATCGCGATATCTAAACTCACTAGCAATATCTACCTCAACGGGAATACGCGATAACTTTTCAATCACATATTTTCCGACCATTCCCGCGTAATAACTAGTTCCACAAGCAACTATAAAAATTCTCTCTACCTTTTTTAATTGCTGAACTGTATTTTGGTAATCTTGAGCAAGGTCCAATTTATCCAATTCTTCAACAGAACGACCAAAACCTAAACGATTTAAAAATACTTTGTGTTCATTTAAATCTATATGCGGATCAATCGCTGATGCAACAGCTCTCGGCTGTTCAAAAATTTCTTTTAGCATATAGTGTGGGTAACCTTGTTTTTCAACTTGCTCAGGCGACCAATCAATGTGCACAAATTTTTTTGCAACTACTTTGCCTTCTCTATCAAACAATTTAAAATCAGAACCCTTAAGATGGGCCACTTCAAAGTCGTTTAGATAAATAACCTCTTTTGTATGTTTAATAATAGCCTGCACATCACTAGCCACAATTATAGCATCATTAGCTTGACCAATTATTAATGGTGGACCATTTTTAAATGCTACCATCTCATCAGGCTGATCAGCCGAAACTGCTAAAATAGAAAAAGCACCTTCAAGTTTAGGCAATATTTTTAGTACTGATTCAAATAGGCAATGACCTAAATCTACTTCTGCAGAGATAAGATGTGCGACTAGCTCTGAATCCGTATCCGAATGAAATTCTGAACCACTAGCTTTTAATTCCTCTCTCAAATCGGCATAGTTCTCAATAATTCCGTTGTGAACGATGCTAATGCCTTTAACGCAATGAGGATGTGCATTTCGCTCACTAGGTTTTCCATGAGTGGCCCATCTAGTGTGTCCAATCCCAATTTTCCCAGAAAAATTTTCTTGATTTAATTTTTCCTGAAGAATATTTAGCTTTCCTTCAGCGCGTACACGTTTAAAATGATTACCATCAAGTATAGCCACGCCAGCACTATCATAACCGCGATATTCCAACGTCTTTAGACCTTCAAGAATAACCTGCTTAGGGCTTCCAGAGCCGCTATATCCAACTATCCCACACATGATATTTTACCCTTCAATTTCAACATTAGGCTTTTTGACTTCTTCCTTAACTTCATTGTTTTGAGGAGCCTTTGGTTTGTAATTTTCTTTAGTAACTTGCCTTCCTCTGGCAACTGCCATAGAACCTGCAGGTATACTTTTTGTGATTGTAGATCCCGCTGCAATAAATGAGTTATCACCTATTTCAATGGGTGCAATTAACTGTGTATCACTTCCAACAAATACATTTTTTCCCACCTTAGTAACATACTTCTTTTTATCAAAAGCATAGTTTACAGTAATTGTTCCGCACCCAATATTAGTTTCATCACCAATCACTGCATCACCTAAGTAGGCCAAATGAGAAGCCTTTGCTCCGGCTCCAAAATTTACCTTTTTCATTTCCACAAAATTTCCAACTTTTGCTTCTTGGCCTATTATAGTTCCCGGGCGTAGTCTCGCGAAGGGACCTATAACAGCTTTTGTCTCTATTTTAACTTCTTCAAAGTAACACTGACTCTTTATATGAACAGCATCACTAACTTGTGCTTTATACAAATAGGAGTTCGGTTCTATAATACACATTTTACCAATTTTCGTACCAGCCCTTAAACAATTTCCTGGATAGACAACTGTACCTGCACCTATTTTTACATCGTCTTCAATGTAGGTATTATCAGGGTCCATAATCATCACTCCCTGTTCCATAAGCTGTTTTGCTTTTCTTTTAAAAATATACTTTGTAGCTTTGGCTAGCTCCACTTGTGAGTTCACTCCAAACGCCACTCTTGAAGGACTCAAAATTGTACCTACACTTTCTCCTTCTTCGGCAGCTAGACTTACGATATCTGTTAAATAAAATTCTTTTTGGCTATTATTATTTTTTAACAAAGGTAATAGTTTATTTAAAAACTTGGCCTCTACTAAATACATACCTGTATTTATCTCGTTTATTTTAAGTGTTTCGTGGGAAGCATCTTTAGCTTCAACAATAGCTTTTAATTCTCCATGGTGACGAACAATGCGGCCAAAACTTCCTGGCTTTTTTACCTTAGCTGTAACGACGGATAGCTTTCGTTGAGAATTTACAAATTCCTTTATCATAAAACGTAAATCATTGGCCTCAATAAGTGGATGGTCGCCATTCATTATCAACACAGTGCCCTGTAAAGACTGTGGCTCGGCACACTGCACCGCATGACCAGTGCCCAACTGTTGATCCTGTTTGTAAGCAGAAGCACCAAGAGGTTCAACAACTTGACGAACCAATTCTTCACCATGGCCCACAACGACACGGATTTGACGTGCCCCAACTTCATTAAGAGCATCGATTACACGTGAAATCATAGGCCAACCTGCCACAGGATGTAATACTTTGGGCAAAGGGGACTTCATTCGCGTACCTTTTCCTGCAGCCAATAAAATTGTTGAAAAGTCTTCAGTAATTCTCATTTCTAAACCTATCTGTTACTACTATAATTTAAGTCGTATATTCATGCTGAATACACATGATTCAGTTTGGCTATACTTTACTCGTAGCAAAGTAAAGGTCAATATTTAGTTATGCATAAACAAGTCTGGGCAAAGAGTGGCAAATCTAGAGATATCGAGCTGTATACTTCTAACAACACCCTTGAAAAATTGCACCATCCCCTTCTTTTAATTGGTGGCATGCATGGTGATGAACCCGAAGGAGTTTACTTGGCAGAATTAACTCTAGAATGGGCTTTGCAGGTGCCGTTAAAAGCATTAAATGATTTTGCTTTGATTCCCTGTATTAATCCTGATGGCTTTGCCCAAAATCAACGAGTAAATGCGAATGGAGTAGATTTAAATAGAAATTTCCCCTCCCACAACTGGAGTCCTGAATTTAAAGAATCGCGCTATTACCCTGGCCCCTATGCTGGTAGTGAAATTGAAGTGCAAGCCTTAATCAAACTAATAGCAAATATCCGTCCACGCTTGATTATTTATTTTCATTCGTGGAAACCATGTGTTGTCGTTACCGGACCTAAAAATTTAGAAGAAGCCGTTATACTTTCTAACTACTCTGGTTTTGAACTAGTACACGATATTGGATATGCAACTCCTGGAAGTTTAGGTGAGTATGGATGGCACGACTTACAAATTCCAATCATATGCACAGAGGACAGTGAACATCGAGATCGGAACTTATCTTGGCAGCACTTTGGTGAAGGAATTAAAAAGATTCTTTTAAAACAATAAGCTTAACTTGTCCTGAAGTCATCTATAGACGTAAAATACATTATGCCTTTTGAAGTTTTAATTTTAGGGGATTTGGACATTCAGTTGCCAAATCCTTTTAAGATAGTAAAAAGAAAAATTCAAAGTCATTGGTCTATTGAGTTCAATGATAAAAAATTCGTTGCTGCCATTATTTGTCTGAACTCAAATGAACAAGAATTACTTTCAAACACTTTAATTTTATTAAAAGATAAATTTGGCATTAGACATCTTTCTGTACACACAAAAAACTTAACTAAAGACTTAATAATAAAAGCATTAAATCAATCTCCAGGTTTAAAGTTTTTTTCATCAATAGATAATTTGAACTATAAAACTTTACTTCCAGATCCCATTCAATTGTCCAAAATGCAACAACAAGAAATATATCAAAAATCACTTTCAATTCTTCACCGAGCTTCATCGGTCAGCGCTATTGAACAAGGATTAAAAAATTGTTTAGAAGAATACATGGGGATTGATGTTGTAAGATTAACATTCCCTCCCCACTCTGAGAGGCTAGTGGAACAATTCATACGCATAGGTAAAACGTTTTTAGCTCAAGAATATGAATATAGCCCTGGGCAGAAAGCCAAATTAATTTTTTTTAGAAACAGCTCTCAAACATTTAGAAAGTACGAACATGCATTTTTAGAAAAAATAACAGAGGCTAGTTTTTTATCTCTCAAACGCATATTAAGACTTGAGCACTTAGAAACTTTGGAACAACATTGGACAACTACTTTTAATGCTTTTGATGCCGCTATTGGTGTTTTTAATTCAGAAGGAAAACTTATAAAAGCAAATAGAACTTTTGAAAAGTATTTTGGGACTGAAGTTACTAATTATCAAAAGCTCAATTCTGCAGGTGAATGGCCTCCTCGCAAAATGGAACAAATAATTCAAATTACAGATAAAAAATATGACATTCACTTTCATCACTACACTCATGGCTGGATAACTGTGCTTCGAGACATTAGTGAAAAGGAAAAGTTGGAAAGACAAATTCTTGAGTCCAGCAAAATGGCAGAATTAGGTATGATCGGTAGCAGTATTGCTCATGAGATCAATAATCCACTGGGAGGGATGTTGTCATATATTCAACTTATTCTCATGGATATAAATAAAGATCACAACTTGTTCGAAGACATAAAGGAAATGGAACTTGCGACTTTAAAGTGTAAAACTATTGTTGAGAATTTACTTGGTTTTGCTAGAAAACAAGATGAAAATGAAAAGTCAAAAATTAATTTGTTTGATATAATTGAAGAAGCCATAAAGCTTTGTCAATTTCCAATAAAATATAAAGGCACACAAATAATTAATAAAATTAGTAACTCTAATATTTTTTTAATGGGTAGTTCAAACAACTTAGTTCAAGCTATTAAAAATATTTTACAGAATGCAATTGAAGCTACAGAAGATCATCAAGGGATGATTGAAGTAGAGTTATCTACTAATAAAGATAAATATGAATTAATTATTTCAGACAATGGTAAAGGCATACCATCTAAAGTCTTAAGTAAAATTTTTAACCCTTTATTTTCGACGAAGAATTCTTCAAAGCACCCTGGATTAGGCCTCACTGTTGCCTTTCAGATCATTCAGGACCACAATGGGAACCTGGAATTTTTTTCCCAACCCAAAGGTGGGACAAGGGCAGTAATTTCCTTTCAACGTCTAGATTTAATCGAGTAAAGCCAATATTTTGTCACAGAAATTTGACACTCTGTCAGCTTATTACATAACATTAAATTAACAGGAACTTAATCTCGTTAGACAAGTTTAGCCATGAAGGCATCAATTAAGTCCAGGGAAGGGAGTCTAATGCAAACGCAAAGAATTCTTGTTGTCGATGACGAAACAAGTCTGAGAACAGCACTATTTCGTGCACTTGACCAAAGAGGATATCAAGTAATCACCGCTGGTAGTAAACAAGAGGCCTTTAAGATGTGCCAGGCGGATAGACCTTTTGATTTAGTTCTAGTTGATTTAAAATTACCCGATGGTGACGGACTTGAATTAATGACCGAGTTAAAAGCTGTTCACCCCTCTACTACTTTTATTGTACTTACTGGTTTTGCTACTATAGAGATTGCAGTTGAAGCAACAAGAAGAGGGGCTTATCATTTTATCACAAAGCCATTTAATCTCGATGAAGTTATCAATATAGTTCAAAAAGTCCTTTCTCATAAAAATCTAGAAACAGAAAATCACCAATTGCGTTCAGCCTTACACAAACAATATAAGTTTGACAATATCATTGGCCAAAGTGAAAAAATTATTGAAGTCCTGGATATGGTAGAGCGAGTTGCTGAATCTGATTCCACAGTTCTAATTACTGGCGAAAGTGGCACAGGAAAAGAACTCATTGCTAAAGCTATTCACTATAATTCTCAAAGAAATAAATCTCCGTTTATACCTATAAATTGTGGAGCCATTCCTGGTGAGTTATTAGAAAGTGAATTATTTGGTCACGTAAAAGGTGCATTCACAGGAGCTACGCAAAATAGAATTGGCCGTTTTGAGTTAGCAGAAAATGGCACGATCTTTTTTGATGAAATCGGTGACATGAGTGCAAATTTACAAGTAAAATTATTAAGAGTCCTTCAAGATCGTAAGTTTGAACCCGTCGGTAGCACAAAAACTATTTCATCTAATGTTAGAGTTATTGCTGCAACTAATATTGATTTAGATAAAGCCGTAGAAAATGGTTCTTTTAGAGAGGATCTTTTTTATAGATTAAATGTTATTCCCATTAAAGTTCCAGCCTTAAGGGAACGTGTGAGTGATATACCTTTATTGATAAATCATTTTATTACAAAATTTAATCAAAATAAAAAAGAGCCTATTACTGGTATCTCTCAAGATGCGTTAGAAATACTTTGTTGTTACAATTGGCCTGGCAACATCAGAGAGCTTGAAAATTTGATGGAAAGACTTGCTATTATTAAAAGATCTGGTGTTATTGATACGTTGGATCTTCCAGAGAAATATAGAACTCCAAGTTCTAAGGTCATTTTAGATCCCAATCAAATTCAAATCCCAGACAGTGGAATGGATTTTAACTCTGCAGTAAATAACTATGAGAATGCACTTATTCTACAGGCTCTTGAAAAAACAGGTTGGAATCGCAACCAAGCCGCCCATTTATTGCGCCTAAATCGCACAACACTCGTGGAAAAAATAAAAAAGAAAGGCTTAAAGCCCGACGAAGCTATGATTTAAGATTATTTATCATAATTAAATTTAATATTACCAAATATAGCGCTGAAAAAAATTTTACTTACAGTAAATAACTCGCATTGGCCACAACGGCCAATTCTGTATGTTTAAGGTTAATTTGTCTATTTTGCACTAAATATTTCGCTCGGGCAGAATGGTCTTCGGTTAAGATGAACTATACATTTAGATGTTTATCTTCGGAGGCAAATAACTAATTCCAGCAGATAGGATAAGTTATGTTGACCCTTACATCCTGATAGAACCTTTCTCAATGCCGTCGTGGCATTGAGAGTTATTTACTTACCTTCAGTGCAAAAGTGAAAGTGATGTTGTGATTTAAGTAGTTGGCATATGATTTTCCTTAACCGAATGCCATTTCGCTCGGGCTGAATGGTCTTCGGTTAAGCTAACTTTGTTTTAAATATTTTTTGTTATAAGTATT
>JAGRAE010000154.1 GCA_020435005.1 Bdellovibrionales bacterium | reverse complement strand
CTGTTTCGAAATCAAGTGACAGTAAGGGGCTCGTCTTTTTGCATTGATGGTGAAATTTGCGATTTACAAAATGGATTTTTAGTTGTCAAGTCGTTCGAGACCAAAGTGGATGTAAAATCTAACCAGAGTATTTTTTCTTACTCCGTTATTCCGTTGAATCAAATTCATTGTATTAATTTTTATTCATTAGAAACCTAACAAATCCTTTTTAGCTATTGTTGATTAATGAAAAATTATTCAAAATTAAAATTTTGGTGCTGTTGTATAATTATATTGGTGAGCTGTATTCAAAAGCCTGATAAACAAGATACTGGCAGGAGAGTTAAATTGGAGCTAACTCAAATTGATAAATTTTCGGAACCGTTAAAAAAGTTTCTTAAGTCTATGTCATCAACAGAAATTGAACAGTTTCCGATAGAGTATCGAAAGCATTTATTGAATTACTCAGAAGTTTCGAAAGAAGCAGGCCTCGGGGGGTGGACCATAGACGATCTCTCAAATCCGCGTTACTTAACAAAATGGTACAGAGTTTCTCCAATATTTCGAGTGGGAGCCCAAATAGATGTTTTTTTTGATAAAAATACTGATGAATGGAAATTGAAAAAAATCAAATTTTTAAGAGTGGAATCTAAAAAGTAGTTGTAACTGACCTTACCCCATTGACTGGACTCGTTAAAAGTGAAGAAGGATAAACAAAAATAAAACTATTAATAGAAAATATGTGCATTCTTAATAGAACATAGTCTATCGAATATTATAGGGCATTATAATTAATTCAGCCCGGTCTCTTAGATGCAAAAATTGATAAAAGAGGAGATAAAAAATGGCTAGATCTGTAGAAGCTAGAAGTGACGCCGCTCACTCATATACAATTTCCGAACGGTATCTATATTACTCATTAAACTCAATTTCTTTTAATTCTATAGGTTTATAATTATCAAATAGAAGATCTTCTTTGTTGTATTTATAAAGCAGCTCAATTGATTGGTTTAATCTACTGATTATCCCTGTAAGAGCATCATATCGTAAGTTTTGATTCTTGAAATATTCTTGACCTAAATCACTTAAAGAAAAACAATTAGAAATAAGTGCATCATTTATTTTATGTTCAATATGAATTTGTTGCTCATATAAAATAGGCCTTTTATTAGGTAGCCACATATTTTCTATTAATGGTTTTATTTTTGATTTGATTATTTTTCTTTTATTTTCGTTCAACCTATTGCTGCTATGTATATGACTTTGGATTATATCATATCGTGTTTTAGGGATATTGTTATTTTCAGATGATACTGGATTTGCAGTGCTGCTTAATCTATTTTCTCTATTAAACATGGAATCTTGCAACTGTCGTAAAGTAAAATTAGGTTTTTTACTTTGTATTTTACTAAGCAATTGCGTAGTTATATGATTACAAAGTAAAGATCTTTTAAAAACTAAAACTGCTAAATTAAGGTTGGCAATTACAATTTCATAGCTTTTAACATCTCTTTTTTTAATACTATTATCTTTTTGAGATTGATCGATCATAGACTTCAATGATTCAATTAGTCCATAAGTTATTGCACTAATTATTGCTTCATTAGCTAATGATATTTTAATGTTCTCTAAACTAGTAACATTTAATTCATTATTTTCATTCATATATTCTTTTAGAGCTTCATCAAAATCAGTATAATTACCCCAGTTATTGCTTGATATTATATTGCGTTGTGCTTTTTCAACCTCTTCACTGATTTTACTTAGCTGATGAGACATTTGAGCAAAAAAACTAACCTCTGAGCTCATCATTATTTGATTAATATGATCGTTAAAAAAATTGTGCACTAACATAGCCTCTTTCTCTTCAAAGCCAAAAATGTGCGTATACTCATGCGCAAGAAGTATAATCATTTTTCTCAACAAAAGACTAGGTGATGTATAAGTTAACTGAGTGAAATTCAAGTGAATCTCACCATTAGTATTTAATTTTGTAACACAACCTTCTCTAAGTTGGTTTTCTTTTGATTCACTACTGTTATGAATATTGCAAACTAGATTATCTAATAGTTTAATTTTTGTTTTCTTAACCACTTCAATAGAATACTGTTCTTCAAGGGGGATTTCTTTTAAATAAGACACTTTTCCATTATAGTGATCTTTATTAATGAAAACATCAAAAGCCTGCTTAAGGGTTTTGTCAGCACGTGCATTAAATAACTGACTCTTGTAGATTCGATAAAATAAATTGGTTTCAATAAAGTATTTTCTGGCTTCCTCTATGGCTTGTTCTACTTCAAAGCGACTACTCATCAAGTCTATGGCGCCACCGCTATAATCACCGCCAACTTGAGTGCCAACTTCTTTATTGGAATCAATCACATCTGTAGGAGTCTTTATACCATTTGATTTGTCGATGAGCTGGTTTTCTGCTTTTTCATGTTTATGCACATGAGTGATATTTTTTTCTGGTGCGCAACCTATGAGTAAAAACAAACCTATTAAGAATAATTGTGGCTTTTTGATCCAATTCATAATTTTGATTTAGCCAATCTCGTGCCACATAAAACAGCTTACTTCATAAAGAACCTATTGATATTACATAGATATTTTTTCAGTATTTAATTGAACTATTGGATAAGGGCAGGGGCAAACAAATTTTGTTCTATGACTGTCTAGAGGATAAACACTCGAGATAGCGAGTCAAAAATAATGTTTTTTAAGAGGAGGCGCACATACCCTTATAGATACCAATTTAAGTAAATCACAATAAATAAAAAATAAGAGAGGAAAAACCATAGGGCCCAATGACCAGGGGTAGCCCACATTTCAGCAATGCTCAGCTCCGCTAATTTGTCTTTATGTTCACAATTCAAATATGAAGGATCTGAGCTTTTTCGCTTTTCGGCTCTCCTGCCAAAATAATAAAAATAAACCAATAAAGATCCCAATAGGAAAGCGATTTGCAAATCATTACTCATTGGTTACTCCTTTTCTGCCTTACTTATACTGATACCTGTTTCCATTCGATCATAAACATTTTCTTATTATTTAAAACATTATGCTCATACATACTTCCTCCTTTTCATTTGCTCAACTGTATAATACCTTTAAATGTAAGTTTTTTAAACACCCACAGCCCGGTATGCGAATTAAACAATTAAAAAATATTTTTAATCAGATTTGAGAAGGGGCAACATTAGTGTACGGTGAACCTTTTAAAAATTTAATCACTCAAGTTGTAAAAGATAACAGCAATCCGACACTTGAAAATCTATGTCGCGTGATTGATTTCCTCAAAGAAAAAATGTCTCCTTTACATATATCACCCTGGATTTGATTTAGTTCAGGGTAGGTGTGCCAAACATAATGTATGTTTTTGAGTGTTTGCTGTAAACTTGAGTAGAGGTTTTATTTCACTTTTTTAGAATCAGTACGAGACTTCGTATTGTATAGAGGCACAATATGGTTGCGCTTTGTGTTTTCCGTAAGTTTAGTAATTTTATGGATATCCTCATCTGTTTTAGGCATAAAACTTTTTACTTTTAAATTTGCTCCACCTAACTTTTCTAGGCACTTTTGAACTCCAGGCAGATGCTTTTGACCTACCAATACAAAAAGTTTGTTGTAGCTGGGTACATATGCACATATCAAATTTGCGATTTGATCACAAAAATCTTGGTCTCTACGTGTTATTGCAATATCGTAGTAAATAGAATTTTTTAAATAAGTATTTCCTATTTTACCGATAAGTAAAGAATCCTTTTTTTCTAAATAAAATGGTAATGATTTTCTTCCAAAATAACCAAGGTATTTTTGGTTTGCAATTGTGACAACTTCTTTATGAAGATCGTTCATAAAGAAACGAATTTGTTCTGGTGAGGCTTGCATTTTAGGAATAGCTTTATACGCTTCATCAGTGGCTTTGTTGGATGGCAATGCACTGTTTTTGATAATTTCAACTCCCTCTTGAATCTGTCTAACAATTTGATGATAAGAAGCTGATTTTTCTTTCTTTTTAAGTTTGCTCACTAGAGACTGAAATGCTTTTGAGAAAATAGGGGAACTGTAGATGAAATTTATTGCCGCTGACAATACACGAAATTCAGAAGAACTTTCCCAAATCAACATATTCTGAAATTTGTAACTTGCAAGAACACCATGAGCTATTGGAGACTCTATGCCATGAAGGGTGCCTCTTTTTGATTTGTCTAGAGGTGAAGAGCTTTTATCCCAAGGATAAAGGTTCCCTGTATAAGAGCTCCCTACTTCAGTAGCTAAGGGGAATTTAGACTCAGAAGCTCCGTTAAACAAAATAGCACGTATTTTTTCGTGGATAGGCATGTTCTTGACTCCATCAAAACTATCGTGGTCTTCACCAATGATATGAACTTCCGGTGGGACGCTTAATCTACTGATTTCACAATAGGGCTTTTTTGCGAAAGCATATGTCGAAATTATGAGTATGAAGAAAGAAAATATTGCCACCTTAACTAATCGGTTTAATTAACATTAAACTGAAAAAGTACGTAAAGCTTAGGAGAACATCTAAAGGTGAAAAATAAGAGATAACCTGTAATTTCGCTCGTTGAAACCTCTAAGGGGTTTTGTAGCTTTCATGAATTTATATGTTGCACACACTAACCAACTTTGGTCAAGTTTGCACAAACCCAATGTTTTTCGACCTCAAAATGCTCACCAAAGTTTAATAGAAGTGGTCTTATGCCGCCTCATTTTCAGTTTTCTTCAAATCCAGTTGTTTCCAAGAGACCATATGGCGGATCACGCGGTTTCTGAGCTTGGTTGAATGCGAAACCATATACAAATAAAACTCTGGGTTATTAAAAGTCTCCGAGGGGCTTCAAAGAACTCAGAAGCCTTCCTTTAAATATTAAGAGGTGTCAGAATCACTTAAATAAATCAAACAATATCATATGGATTGTTATCTTTCTTTAAAACTGTCACTTTTATTTTTCAATTAATTTGTCACCCTAGACTAAATCAAGATTAGGGTAGAGTGACTCAAGGCAAGGCTGATGTGCTCATGAGTGTGTGTCATTTCGTACAAATGTAAAAGTCAGAAAGGCAATTTAGATCTGATCATAAGCACTACTAGAGGGGTTTTAGGATCTTTAGATCGAGGGAATATTAATATTAAGGGGATAGTGGTTGATCGCAAGGAGTTGATTGCCGACTGTGATGCTTTTGTGCATTACTGATAGTTTGAGCCTGATCTGGGTAAATCAACTTTAGTTGTCCTAACTTTTTACTCTTACTTTTTGCTAAGTAACGAATTAGGAAAAGAAAAGTTTCGTTCTTAGAAATAGTCTCGGAGAGGTCAGCTTCTATTTCATTCAACTCTATAAGAAGTTGAAAGGCGAGTTCTTGCGTTCTTTTTTGATAATTATTAATTGAAGTAAAAGCCTTAACATTTCTAATAATGGTAAGCTTAACCCTAATATCTGGATCGTTTTCAGCAGCCCAAAGGAGTTTTTCTAGTTGTTCCTCATTATTTACTTTCTCAACTGAACTTAAATTGAATTCATTAATAATAACTAATGCTGATAAACTTCTTAAACCACTTGTTGTTGTCCAGTCTTGTAAATTTCTAAAATTGTACTCAATTCTTTGATTAGTTTCTTGAAAAATACTTTTTACAATTCTTTTGAACCAATTTCTAATATCTCTACGTTGGTGCATTCGTTCAAGTTTGAAATACTCTTCCCCGAGAAATTCCAAGTATTTTAGTTCAGGACTTTCTACCATACTTTTAAGCGATTCTCTTGCTTCTTGTGTTTTAATACTTTCACTTGTTTTAAGTTGACTAAGGTGATCATTAGCAAGCAAGGGCAACGAAAAGAGTAGTATTACAAACTGTAAGGCAACAATTTTATATGCTTGAAGCTTCATACCTAAATGAGGAAAATTTTTAACAAATTGTAACTTATACATCTTCTGAACACTCACTAATCATTAGCAAACTTGTGTAATTAGATATTTACTTAATTATATTATGGAGAGTTGCAATAAATTCGCCATAGTTGTCGGATCTCACCTGCTTTCAGGAATAATACCATTTCAAAAAAATCGTCTAAATTTAAGTTAAGTTTTTACCACTAATATTTTTAGAATCAAATAATCTATTTCCAAAAGCAGTTCATCTTTATTCAAACTTCTGGAGCACGCTAATTGCTCGAAATCCCATCGTTTAACAAAAAGACGAATCAGTTAGCATTGCTCTTTTAAGACTATGAAGCCTTTTTCTTAACCGTCTTTTTCATTGAACTTATGATGTGAACCATCCATTTGCAGTAAAAGTCCTTTCTGGGTAATTAACTTGTCTTCTCAACTCATCCTTATACTTTTGATTTGTTTTTTTTCCACAGTTAACGTGCTTAACTCCAAAAACACCTTGATACTTAATCTTCTTGGCATATCTGGAAACAGTCCTAAGGCTAAAGTTTAATAACTGTGCAGCTTCATCTCTATAAAGAGAACCACATAAGTACTTATTAATAATTTGATATTTAAAGCTTTCAGAATGACTCATATAAACTCCAGAAGCTGACATCAAGACCCTCCCTTAAAACCAGCATTTGTATCTAGAGCGCCTCAAGAGACAATTTAAAATCAAAATATGGTAGGTGCAGTTTAATATCTAAATATCAAACAATATCATATAGATACAAAGATCTGATAAGTTATATTATGTTTCATGTGATATATGTTGTTAACACAATCAGATTCTGTAAGTAGAATATCTGATTAATTATCAATATATGAATTTAAATATTCATAAAAATAAGGTGCTAAATCTTCTGATTTCTTCTTAGTTATATGGTTCCAATCCACCATATTGTAATCACCATTTTTGTCCAACACATCTAGTTTTGCATTTCCATTATAAATATACGGCATAGGGTCCCAGATAAATATGGTTGAATTATAAAAGCTTTTTATATTATCAAAAGCCAAATCCTGCATTTTTCTCGTGTGTAAATCTTGTTTTAAATGTATTTGACATAAGCTTTTATTAAACAACTTTATTTGCAAAGCACAGGAAGAGGCTGTTGCAACCACTCTCATCAACGGGGAGTCTCTTATAAAAATTGTTTTTACATTTTTCTTAGAAAGTTGATTAAAAAACATAAGCATTGATTTTCTAAAATTATAGGCTTTTTTATTAAACTTCATGATGGGATGATTCAAATCAACATGTTTATCTCGTTTCCAATTAAACTCACCACGATGCAAACTTATTAACACTAAATCATTAGGTCTAGAATTTTCTTGAATAAACTCGAGTGTCTTTAATTTTGATTTACCTTCTATTGCAGCTGCTGGAAAATCATCATTATCAGCTGTATTAATGTACTTTAAAATGTATTTTGTATTTTCAAGCGCCTTCCGTAACATAAAAACATATTGAATAGCATGAGAATCACCAATCAAATATACAACGTTTTTTTTAGATTCACTTCGTTCATGGAAAAGACAATGTCGTAAAGGATCTTTAAATTTCGACAATTGTTTTTGACCATGGCACTCAACATCGCTAACCCAATTATATGGTTGTTCTACCCTAAAATACTCAGATAGGTTTGTATTCCAGCTATTAATAAATTGAGGCATATAAAATATTAGTAAATACATAAGAGGAGATACAAAGGCCGCTCCAGTCAAAATAGTTGCACGGTTTGTTACTCTTATTGTTTTGTATCTAAATTGATTTTCAATAAAATGATAAGAAAATAATGCCAAAAGAAAAGTTAAAAAAAGCAGCCAAATTTTGGCAATTTCACTATCCCCTATTGTCCATTTCCCTATTACTAATACACTCCAGTGCCATAGGTAAAGCGAGTAAGAAAGTTTTCCAATATAAACAATAGGTTTAAAACTTAAAAAGCGATTAACAATTAATTTTGGATCACTAACTGTTAGCAAAAAAAACGCTGTTAAAAAGCTTACAAGAGATGTATTTAAAGAATGATTTGTGTTTTTAAGAAGCAACACACCTAACAGTAATCCGAAAATGAGAATGTGAAATTTTTTAATATAATTTAA
>JAGRAE010000153.1 GCA_020435005.1 Bdellovibrionales bacterium | reverse complement strand
TTTTAAAACAACTGAATTTAAAAGTTGGAGATTCTATACGTATAGGAGAAGCCAGCTATATTATTGATGATGTGGTTTTGGAGGCTTCCGGACAAAGTTCGGGATGGGCTTCAATGGCTCCCTTAATATATTTATCCTTTTCGAGTTTGGATAAAACACAACTGATTCAAAAAGGCAGTACGCTTTGGCAAAGTTTTTTGTATAAACTCCCTAGTGAAGTTGATGTATTGAGTTTAGAAAAAAAAATCAATGAATTTTTAACGGATCCCTCATTAAAAGTCCAAAGTCATATTAAAGCTGGAGAGCAAGCTTCACGATTGGTGCTATATTTTCTTGATTTTTTAGGGTTATCAGGTTTGGTGGTTCTATTTTTAGCTACTATTGGTGTTTATTTTGTTTTGCAATCTTATTTGAATACACAGCTAAATGCAATTGCTGTCTATAAGTCAGTGGGCATGGTTACTAGTAAGATTCAAAAGATGTTCTTTGTTCAATTTATTCTTTTGGCCATAATTTCTTATTTGTTATCAATTGCATCTATCAATTTGATTTTACCTATAGTTAACAAACTTCTTTTTGAGTTGTCTTTTTTTGAATTAAAACTAAAGCTTTCATTAACAAGCACATTTATCTCTATTTTAGTTTTAGCTATAATTGTTGTTTTTTTGAGTTGGCCAATAATTCACCTGGTTTCCAAAGTTAAAGTTAAACAGTTGTTTGGAGATCATGTTAATGCGAATATTTTAAAATGGGACAATAGAGTTTTTCACTTTCTACCATTAATTATTTTCTTTGGCGGGATTTCCGTGTGGATGGCTAAATCATGGGTGACGGGTGGTATTTTTTGGATAAGTCTCATTTTACTAACCGGTTTGGCTGCCAGTTTTTGGTTGGCTTTTGCAAAAGTTATTAATTTATTTATAATGCCAAAAAAATGGGCTTGGTATTTTAAATCATGGTTGAGAAGACCTCTGCCAACATTATTAGCTTTTATTTCTCTTACTTTGTCATTAGTATTAATTAATTTTTTAACTTATTTAGATGGCAATTTAAGTCAGGAATTAGTTTTAGATAATGCAAAAGGACAGCCCAGCCTTTTCATTTTTGATATTCAAGAAGAACAACTAAATGATGTTGTTGATGTTTCAAAAAAATTTAATTTTGAGTACAACTCATTAGCCCCAATGATTCGAGCTAAGCTTACTAAAGTTAACGATAAGAACTTTGAAAAAATAAAAGAAAATTCCGTTTTTGAAACAAGAGAAAGAGAGAGAGAAGAAAGATTTAGAAATCGTGGTATGAACTTAACTATTAGAGATAGACTTTCTTACTCAGAAACTATTGTTGATGGTGATAACTATGTTGGAGAATATAATAATGAGGGGTTGCCACCAATATCATTAGAGAAAAAATTTGCTGAACGATTAGATTTGAATTTATTGGACAAGTTAACTTTCGAGGTGCAGGGGGTAGAGGTTCAAGCTATTGTAAAATCTATTCGAACCATCAAATGGACAAGTTTTGAGCCAAATTTTTTTATACAATTTCCTAAGGGTGTTTTAGAATTGGCACCAAAAACATATATTGCTACGGTACCTAGTTTAAATGAAAATATTCTAGAATCTTTTCAGTCAGAATTATTTGAAGTAGTACCCAATGCATCAGTTATCAATGTTAAACGCCTAGTAAATAGAATCGCTAATTTAGTAAAAAAAATGATTATGGCCTTAAAATTTATTACTCTATTGGCTATTGTAAGTGGATTACTCATCATTTTTTCTATAAGCCAAAATCAAGTTAAACAAAAAACAAAAGATGTAATTCTATTAAAATGGTTGGGATTTACCCAGAATAAAATATTGAAATTATTCGTATTCGAATTCACTTTTATTTCTATAGTGAGCTCATTATTGGCTTTATTCCTTGCGCAGATATTGATTATGGTTATTGGGAAGTTTGTATTTCAGGCCTTTTGGGTGGGAAAATCTATTTTACCTTTCTTAATAATCCTGGTTATAAGTTCAGTAACGTCCATCTTAGTCACTTTAATTGTAAAAAAAGTTTTTGATTCCAAGACTAAAGACATGGACTTTATTTAGGTAGTTTCCAAGAAAACCCGATAATTAATTGTAAAAATAAATATTTACAAGGAAGACATTTGATAAATGAACGGACAACAAGTTCTCATTCTTCTTATTGACAAAGAACATACTCGAGCGAGTTTGTTAAGTGCAAAGTTGATACCTTTGGGTTATCAAGTGCACCATTGCATAAGTGTTCAAGAAGCTTTGAATTTTCTTTCACATACATCTGCCAATTTAATTATTATTGAACAAACATTAATGGATAGTTATGCCAAGAATTTAAAAAAAGAATTAAAACAAATGGGCTTATTAAAAGCTACATTATTTCTGCTGGAAACTCAAAATAAAAGTTCTTTAAAATCTTATTTTGCAAAGGGTGTGGAAGGAGTATTGGAAAAATCCATAAGTTCACGAGCCATATTGGATGGTATAAGAAAAAGTTTGCTCCCTCAAAATATGCAATGGCAAGTCACATTAAATCGTCTACCAGTAGAGTCTTTGAGTTTTATTGGTGAAAGCTTAGATGAACTTCATGGTTATAAAAATTTAAGTTTTGGCAATGGTGGATTTTCAACAAAATTTGACAAAGAATTGCAACTAGGCGATCGAGTTGGTTATTCTATTTACTTTAAAGAACATGGTCAGGCCTACGTCATTCAAGGTGTGGCTGTTGTGAGATGGGTCGAAAAGAGTAGCTTTTGGGCTGGTATTGAGTTTGAAAGTATGTATGGTCAAGGTGTTGAACCTTTTCTTAATTGGCTAGCAAATATGAATTTAGATGAGTTTATTCCTGAGGCGGCTTAAGTCAAATTTTCTTTTAGTGGTAAACTTTTAACTGCCATAAAGTATTCATTCATAAGTTTATCAATAATATCTTCTGTTGGTAAAACTTCATTAATAGCTCCTACACTCTGTCCTGCACTCCACACCTCTTTCCAACTTAAACCTTTTGCCGATCTTTCCAGAGAACGAGAACCTAAAGAATAAATAAACATTTGTACAATTTTTTTAGCTTGAGGTATTTTTTTAAATTGTTCGAGTAAAAAAGGAAGTTCGGTTCCCATTTTCTCAATATAAGGTGTGCGAATGACCGCAGCCGGGGTTCCAGAAATTCTTTTAGTTAAAATAATGTCTTCAGGTGTACTTTTAACAATAGCTTGCTTGTAAGCAGTATCAACTTGAGCTTCTTTGCTAGCTATTAAACGTGTGCCAATACTCACTGCGCTTGCGCCTAAGGCGAACGCTGCTGCCATGCTGTAGCCATCAGCTATTGCGCCAGCGGCTACAATAGGAATGTTAAGTTCTCGCTTGAGCCAAGGGATGAGAGCAAATGGAGAAATGGGACCTGCGTGACCTCCAGCTCCCGAACTCACAGCAATAACGCCATCAGCTCCCAAATCTTGAACTTTTAATGCGTGTTCAAGGTTGGTGACATCACAAATAACTTTTGCTCCATTTTGATGGGCTTGCTTTATAACTTCCTTGGGGTTGCCTAAAGAAGTTATAAATAAATCAACGCCAACATCTAGTGAAATTTTTAAATCTATTTTTTGGCGAGGATTGGATTGGTTTACTATAATATTCACGCCTATGGGCTTTTGTGTTTGTGATTTGATATTTTTTAGAGCTTTTTCAAATTGATCTGGTGGGCGCCAATTTAAAGATGGAGTGGTGCCGACCCCTCCTTTTTCAGAAACTTTAACGACTAAATCTTCATTGGAAACAAGAAACATGGGCGCACCGATGATTGGCAAGTTACAGTTCATCATTTCCGTAAATTTTGTCTTTAAAATCACAAAATCTCCTCTTTTTCGTGGCGAGTTAGCATCTAAAATTATATAGATATATTTTAGAATAACAAGTAAATGGATGAGTAAGATATCGCTGGAGGGAACAATATGGCGACAAAGAAAAAATTAAAGAAAAAGGTTAATGCAGTTAAAAAGAAGGCTAAAAAGGTAGCTAAAAAGGCAACTAATAAAACTTCTAAAAAAACAAAAGCTTTAAAAAAGAAAACAAAAAAGGTTACCAAGAAGGTTGCAAAGAAAGTTAAAAAGAAGGTTGCAAAGAAATCAACTAAAGAAAGTAAGAAGCCAACTGAGATGCCCCCTGTGCCCACAGCAAAAGTTAGAGAAGGGAAGGGTGTTCCTGTCTTTGAATTAGCAGCGACAAATCAAAAATCATTTAAGATTCCAAGTGGTCAAGCCGTCGTTTTGTATTTTTACCCTAAAGACTCAACGCCCGGTTGCACCGTTGAAGGTCAAGATTTTACAAGATTACATAAAGAGTTCCAAGAATCCGGAGTTGAAGTCTATGGCATCTCTAGAGACTCACTAAAATCTCATGAAAATTTTAAGTCTAAACAAAATTATACTATTGAGTTAGTAAGTGATCCCGAAGAAACCGCCTGCAATATTTTTGGTGTGATTAAAATGAAAAATATGTATGGCAAACAAGTCCGTGGTATTGAAAGAAGTACTTTTTATATTAATAAAGAGGGTGAACTAGTAAAAGAGTGGCGTGGTGTCAGTGTGCCTGGTCATGCTGAAGAAGTCCTAAACTTCGTTAAAAGTTTAACAAAATCTTAATTCAAGTTTTCAATCAATTGTAAAAAAGGTTGCTGCTTGTGGTGGCAACCTTTGTAGTTTTTCTAAAAATTCAATATAGTATTAGAAATTATGAATAAAATAAGAATATAATTTCGCCATTGCTTAAGCAAGAGCAAGGGGTGGCATTCAATTGCCTTAATGGGAAAGTAGGTCAAGTGGTCAAATTTATTTTTAGTACACTGTTGTTGTGTGCGTCGCTAACGCCAAGTAATAGTCATGCATTTTTTAATATGATGGGAAAAGCCATGCAATCTTTTATGGAGGGTCCATCAGGTTGGATGAAAGCGCCTGTGCGAATGGCTAATGGTATGGCAAAAGATATGGGTATGGATCCCATGAAAATGATGTTAAGCATGTGTAAAAGCCCTATGGGCAGCGCTGGAGCAAGTGCATTCAAAATGTTTGGTAGGATGTGGCCAGGTGCCACTGAAGAGTTAATCAGTGAAATGAAAAAAATGATGTACAATCCCTATATGGTTGTAGAAGCCATTGATTGTGCCTCTCAAAGTTATGAAGTATTTGATTTAATGAAAAGTGTTATCCAACAGGATCATACTTTAGTTTACTATCTTGGAATGCAAATGATTTCTCAGGAACCAGTGGCAAAAGCCATGATGAGATTAGCGCGCACTCCTTATCAGAGTAGAAATCCACAAACTCAAAAAGTTGTAGTTTTGGGTTATCCAGGTGCCGAATTACTTTTAACAGTTCTAGATAGTTTGGTTTTTTCTCAGATGACAACAGCCATGAATAGATATCCTCAGATGGTGATGGCTTTATTAGATGTCGTAGAAAAAAATAAAGAGTTGGCTTTTGATTTTAGGCTTGGACGAGGGTCTATGATGTACACACTTATGGATTGGCGCCAACCCCAACACTCTTATGATGGATCAGAAATTGCTTTGGAACAGTTTATTTACATTGTTTTATCAGACTTAAATTCTGCCAATAAATTTTTTGAGATAATAGAGGCAATAGATGTTAACAATAAAAAGCATTTGCTTGACATACTTTTTTTGGGGAAACGTTTTAATTATGACAAGCGTACAAATACCCTTGCAGAAGATACTAAATATGTAAAAAACAGATCTCAATATCACATTTACGCTTTAGTTGATGGGCTTTATGATGCATTAATGAGTAGTGATGATGGCGTTCCACCAAAGACATTACAAGAGGTAAAACCAGAAGCCATGGCATTGATGAAAAGTATGATGAACTACATGGTTGATGAAAATCAAAACCCGACAGAATGGGCGGGAGCATTTATGCAAGGACTTGCAAACTCTATTTTAATTCACAGTGAAGTGCCAACTGAAAAAGGCAAAGTGTTAAATTTCTGTGAGTTGAAAACTGTAGATATGGAAAATTTAGATAATCCACAATATTCACCATCTCGTCATCAGCGTTTCTATTGTTTGCTAAGACGTATGATGAGTCGAGTTCCTACTTTTAAAAACTATCAACCAGATCCAGATCCGAATTCTGTGGCTCCTAGAGATTACATGAATTTTAAGCCAGTAATGCCTTATTGATTGAGTAGATAGTGTTTCAAACGTAAAAAAATGATACAAAGAATTGCCTCTAATTGAGACATTTCTGCTTTCTAGTTCAGAATTTAAAAGAAGTAAGTAAAAATATAATTATAAATCGCTTCAAAGGGGAGTTTTGCCTTGAAGTTTATAAAACGTTTTTACTATATAATTGTGCTTTCTTCTTTGGTATTTACTTTTACTAATATGTCTATTCCAGATTCAATAAAAGAAACAGAAGTAATCAATGAATCACTACAAGGTGTACATAAGCAAGTTCATGAGTTTAATAAACTGGCTATACAACAGGACAATGAGAGACCTGAAAACCCCATAAATGATCAAAAATCAGAATCAGATTTAACTTATCAACCTGAGATAAGTAAAGATGAAGAATTTGTAGAATGGGTAACTGATAAGAAGGGAAGTAGAGAGAAAGTCGTTTATGCAAAGGACCTAGGAGTTTATGTAATTAAGAAGAAACCATATGTTTACATCAATGGTAAATATTTACCTTACAAAACAGATAATACTTATTATGTGGATGGTGTAAAACATTTTTATCAACCGAGTACGCAAAACATAAAGCAAAAAATAAACTATGTACAAAACACACGAGTAGTAACATATTCATATGATGAAAATGGCAAACCAATCAGAGATGCTAATAATAGCGTCATTAAAAGAAATTTTAATAAAGGTATAGCTGGAAGTTACGTGCCTAATGTGGATCAAAAAAACTCTCAAAGTTTAAATGTAGCTCCTGAATTTGGTGGTGCAATGAATGCAAATAACATTCAATCGCTCATGAAAAATTTGAAAAAAGCGCAAACAGGTATTGAACAGAGAAACCAAGCTCTAGAAACTTTAATGAAAGAATAATAAATTGCCTGCTAGAGGTCTTCCCAAATGGGAAGACCTCTAGAAGCAAAAGAAGAGAGAGGGTTAGAGGGATTTATGACTAGCTATAGCTTTATATTCTTCATCCATAAAAAAAGGTGCGTTCTGACCTTTTTTACGTATGGCTTTAATAAATTTTTTGGCCTCTTTGTATTGACCAGACTGAATTAGAAGCTTGGCATAGGCCTTACTTGCTGAAATTTGAAAGATATCTGGGTTTGAGTTTATAACAAAAGCATAGTATTTTTTTGCATTTTCAAAATCATTACTTTTTTCAAGTAATCTTGCAAAATTATAAGCTAAATCAATGTTGTTTCCACCTAAAAGGAAATATTGGGAGTAGTAAGTTTTAGCTTCTTGACTTCTCTTGGCTTTTTCTAATGTTATTGCCAGCAAGGCATAAGCTTCTGGATCTTTAGGGTTAACCTTTACCAGTTTTTCATAACTTTTAATTACACATGTTGTTTGTTTTCTTTCAGCGCAAATGTTTGCAATGTTTTTGCTGTTTTCAAGAGTGGAGCGGCCGATAAACTCATTAATTTTTAATGGAATTATATCGAGTGAATAGCTGCCCCATTTTACAGTATGTAAGTAGATAGCTGATACGAGTACTGAGAACACAACAAATGTTTTTATGGTGCTCATTTGAAGTTGTTGATGCTTCATGATTTGAGTATTTTTTTGTGACCAACCACAATGTGGGCAGATAACGGGATGGCTGTTGAGCCTGTTTTCTGGTATTTCTGATTTACATTGTGGGCAATAACTACTTCCAAATCCGTACACATTGTACTCCTAACGTTTCGCTGTTTGAACCTAAGAGCAAAGAAAAGACCAAGTTCATTGCTTGATGATTTTGATATGAGCAACAAATTCGCAACATTTTTGTCAAAAATTGTCACTCGTGGACTTTAATTGTCAGAAAATCAGGTGCTCTTTTACTTTTAGTGGTAGCCAGCAATATTAAATAGTTAGGTTAGTTAGGCTTGTATTTCTTCATTTATT
>JAGRAE010000152.1 GCA_020435005.1 Bdellovibrionales bacterium | reverse complement strand
CTCCCGCTGGTGGGAATGTTGTTTCCAACACAATAGTGATGCATAACGACTCTAATCGCATTTTCTATCAGGCGGATGCAACATTTGATGAGCGTTTTGATTACTATGTGGCAAATTTAACAACCAACATAAGTACTGAAATTAACCCGGCTTTGCCTGCCCCTAAAGAGGTTATAAACATGTTCGGACCAAAAGGAATTATGGGAGAAGATCATTATTTATTTTCTTCTTGGGGTCACCATGGATTTGGTTACCAAGCGCAAAACCATATGTATGATCTTGTCAATAAAATACGAGTCCAACTTGTGCCAAACTCCAAAGTAGCCAATCTTTCTGATTTTAATGCCTCACTCAAGCTCCCCGGAAGAAATCAAGCTCTTATCTATAACAGCTCAATTCCAAGTTTGACACCTCTATGGGTAATAAATTTTGATGGAACTGGGTTTATAGATTTATTCAATACGACAACCTATCCATTAAGTTATCCGAAATATAATTGCATTAAAGTTAGCTCCAGCGGTGACTATATAGCTTATGCCGGAAATTTAAATGACTATGGGGATAATGATGTTTACGTAGCTAAAACAGATGGATCAGCAACAAACCGTATTACCACAGGAGCAATTAATACTGGAGCTTATTTTAACTCTACTGAATGTCAAACTAGTTTTGCCATTGCGCCAAATGATTCTAAGATTGTATTTCGAGCGGATTATGATTCCTATGCTGAGTATGAGCTTTATTCTGCAAATTTAGATGGCAGTGGTCGTACACGTATTTCTCAAAATATGCCCAGCAGTTCGAATAAAGTAAATTCTATTGCCGGCATTTCTGCCGACTCTAGTAAAGTGGCCTATTGGGCCAACCCAACAAATAGTAATTCATATCTATACATAACTGGAGTAACGGGAGGGGCAATTTCACAAATTACCACTGAACCTTATGTATCAACTTCAAATGGTGTTTACTTTACAAATGATAATCAGCGAATCATCTACGTAACTACTGATAGTAGTCAGCCAGTCTTACAATCCAACAATTTAACCGGTACGGATCCTATAAATTTAAGTTTGCCACTGTCATCAGGCTCTATAAATTTCAATTATAAGAGCGATTTTAATTGGGTATTTTATATTGCCAAAGAAGCACCGGCCACAGATTTAGCTCTCTATGCGATTCGTCCCGATGGCACACAAAAAGTTAAGCTGTCCAATGGTAATGATATTAATGGCTCTATTTTAAACCTTAGACTGAATAGTTCTGGAGCTAAATTATTACTTCTAATAAAGGATGGGCCAGAAAACAAAGATATTAACCTTTACGAAGTAGATATTGCCACCGGAGCAAGAGTGCAAATTAAAGTGGATGGACTTAATGTTAATGAGGCGTATGTAGACTCTTGTAATTATATAGCAGGAGATGACAGTAAAATAATTTATAGACTAGTTGATGCCAGCAATGCTTTAGAGAAAAGATTTGCAATCGTCTACCACAATAAAACACTTAATAGGCAAGCTGTAATATACAGATCATCAAATAATATATATGTAGATGATGCTAGTAAGCATGGTTTTATAGCCAGAGAAAATGAAAAAATTCAAGTTATTCCTTATCCCTTTTAGAATGATATGAGTTCGTTTTCCTGATTTATGTTTACATTAGTAATTCCAGACCAATGTCTGGAATTATTAAAAGCTGTTAATCTACTAAAGAAAAAATATAAAATATTATTATGAAAAATAACATACCACAAATTTTATTAGTTGATGATGATGAACAGTTAAGAGAGTTAATAAAAGCCTCCATTGAGTCGGCCTATGAAGTGAAGGTTCAAGAAGCTAATGGCGGTCATGAGGCGATAAATTATATTCAGGAATCCAATTCCTCATTTGCATTAATCATCTCTGATTACGCTATGCCCAAAGGTAATGGTAACTTAATATTAAATTGGCTTGATAAGGAAAATATAAAAATACCTTTTATATTCTTTACTAGTTATTTTTCTAACCAAATCACAAAGTCTGATTTGGAACGAAGTTTTGCTTTAGTAACCAAGCCGAGTTTAGATGGCAGCTTGCTTAAATATATTGGCAGTGCTTTAAAGCAAATGAAAATCTTAAATCTTAGAGAGGGCTATGTCCGTATAAAAGTGGATTGGATTTTAGATCTACCACGAGCTCTCGCAGATTATTACACGAAAGAAATCAACAATAATTTTAAATTATTATTAAAGAGAGGTACACCATTAGATACGAGTGAAACAAATAAGTTATCTAAAGATAATCTTAAACAAATTTGGGTAAAAGCGGAAGAGGGAGCTCCATTAATTAGCGCTATTATTCAAAGGTTAGAGCTGGAGATAAAGTCTCAAAAAGAAGATTGGTCTAGCACTATTGATTGGCACAATAAGATTAGCGAAGTGACCCATAGCTTCCATAAAGCTATGGGCTGGACTCAACAGGTGGAAGAATTAGCTACCAAAAATTTACAACTCGTTGAAAAGAAAATGCAGGAAATCCCCCAACTGAGAGAACTTTTTGACAAAATAAAAAACAATAATGGTCATTACTTATACAAGCATTGTTCAGCATTAACTTATGTTTGCATAGGTCTCATTCAGCAGTTTAATTTAATTGAAGAGGATCATGATAATGTCTATGAATGTTTAGCTGCTGCTGCAATTATTCATGATATCACACTTACTGAGGATGCCGCTGAGAAAAGAGATCTTTATCGACAATGGATATCAGAAAATACAGAAAATAATGAGGATTCTTTTACTTTATACAAAGAGCACCCTGAGTTAGCTGCACATATCGTTCGTTCGTGGAGCAGCGTACATGAAGATGTCGAAGCCATAGTGATGCATCACCACGAAAGACCTGACGGCAGTGGTTTTCCATTTAAGTTACATAGCGAAGAGTTTTCTACATTATCTTGTATATTTAATTTTTCTCACGATTTAACTGAATACTGTCTAACGCAGGGTTCGGAAATTAACTTTAAAGACTTTTGTGACAAACGGAAAAATCTCTACACAACAGGTTTATTTAGAGATATGTTAAATAAGATAGAAAGTTCTGTGTCTCATTAAGTGAAAGGTTTTTCATGTCTGAAGAAGATAGTGCAAATATTGAAAGACTTAAAGCACTATTGGAAAGCAATCACGACTTCCCAACAAAATACATGTTTAAATTCATCGTTCCACAAACCAAAGAACGAGAGGTAAAAAATATTTTTCCCTACGAAAATGTGAGAATGAATTTTTCTAAGAGAGGCAAGTATATAAGCATTACAGTTGAATTGTTAATGGAATCTTCCGAAGCTGTCCTGGAAGTTTATAAAGCAGCTCAAAGCATTGAAGGCTTAATTGCCCTTTAAGACCTAAATGATTAATCTTGATTTAAAATTAAAAATTTCTATAAACCCCCCAAAGAATATATATAAACAAAATAGAATTGCCCGACCATCGCCAAGCATTCATTGTTTTATATTTAACAGCCAAAAACGGAAAAACATTTTTATTGAAGAGCAACATAAACCAGTAAATAAAAATACTCAAAAAAAGAATTGCACCTATTGGGTGGAAGCGGATTGAGGCATGCAGATCTCCTTGGAAAATTGCAATAAATGACCGAGTCATACCACAAGTAGGACACAATAGACCCGTTACAAAATGAAAAGGACATTTTAATATTACCCACTTTGCTGCCTCTTCCACCTGCTGAAAACGCGAAAAAAAGAGGAAGCCCACAATTAAAAATATAGGATAAACTACTAAAAAAATTTTTTTAAAGTTCATTGTCACCAAAATACCTATTAATGAGTGCTTGTTGAAGAGCATCCGCTACAATACTCAAGGCAAAAACTGAGAGCACGAGGTTCACTAAAGGTTCATTGCTTTGTGGCTCACCCATGACCCGGCAGATATCCTGAGTCATTCTATACTCATGATAGATATGATAAATGCCACAGGTGATAAATGTTAGCAGGAGCCATGGGATAAAAGCATACTTTTCACTCTTCAACATAAAGTTAACAGCTTCCATCTGTCTATATTGCACCCACAAATTATAAATTCCACAGGTTATTAGTGTTAGTAGAATATCAGCGATGATTGAACGTATAAATTCGGTTTTTCTAATTGAACTTAATTGATTTTCTGACATTTACGATTCTCCCCTCCATTTATAAAAGTATTAGTCTACGCATTTCTTGTTGAGTGTAAACATAATCTGCGTAAACCATAGTATTTGTGATATTTCTATGTCCCAATGCCACTTGCACTAATCTGATATCTTTCGTTTTTTTGTATAAGCGAATGGCAAAGGTATGCCTTAATGAGTGAAATTTTTTAGCCACTGGACGGTAGAGATGCCAAATTTGTAAGAGTCGATTGTAGGTGATAGGAAACAATTTTCCCTGTTCAGGAGAGAGCTTTAAACACTCTTTGAATAGCCACGAGGGGAGTGGTATTTCACGGTCATTGCTGCCTTTTAGGCCTTTTATATAGATAACTTCATCGTAGCTATCTAAGTCATCTATTGTAATATTCAATATCTCTTGCGCTCTGGCGCCGGTAAATAGAGCCAAGTAAATCATTACACAGTTTCTTTTATCTTTATTTATAAATGATTTTAAAATGTGAATAAGGCGGTCATATTCGTGCTCTAAAAGATACTTATTTTTATTCAGCGCATAACGTTGCTTTTTAGACATGTTGCATTAATCTCGCTAGTCAAATTTTTTTAGTAAATTTACACATGACGCAAAGTATAATCATACTTCAAATCAAATTTAAAAACTTTCCTTACATGATTAAACACAAAAAACCACATAATATCAAGTATATAATACTATGACTTATAACTATAATACACAGTCTAATTTGAAATAAAGGGTGCTTTGGTATGCCTTAATATTTTCTTGTTTTTTACTATCGGGCCTTAAAATGTAACGCGTAATGTGAATTGTATAACACAACGCTAAATAATGCAAAAATCATTAATATATTGATATTCACAGTATATCTTATGAGATGGAGGTACTATGGAGACAGAGGGATGCATAGACAAGGGAGAGGTGCCCTTCAATTTCTCACAACAAATTGCAACAGATGAAGATAAGGAACGATCCAAGACAGCGTTAAGGTTAAAGTTTGAAGCTGAAAGGCAGGTTATTCGCAAAAAATTGGGCAGCCTTGAAGACATAAGAAAAAACTTAGGTCTTTCTCAAAGAAAAATGTGCAAGTTATTATTAATTGACCCATCCACCTGGTCTCGCTGGCACAAAGATGAAAGCAAAATTCCGCCACATATTTACAGGTCTCTGCAGTGGTATTTAGCTCTCATTGATAAGTCTCCAGAATGGCACCCTTTAAATGCCTACCTGGGAGCCTTTCGCGGTAAAACTCAGGAAAATACACCTAAGCTTGATCAAGTTTATGAAGAAATTGACAACATTCAAAGGCAACTGAAAACGACTCTCCATCACAACCATTTATTTATGGAAGAAATGCGCAAACAGACACAGATTCACTGGGGCTGGAAACTTATAATGCTCTTAAATTTATTTGTATTGATATACAGTTTGATTATTTAGGAAAAACGACTTCATAGTCTGGATTAAATTGGCACTCTTCATCAAAGCTAAACAAGACCCCTGAGGCTCCACCAATGGTATAAGGATCTTTCTCAAATTCTGTTTGATCTATTTTATGGTTATAAAAATCGGATACCCACTGCAATTGCTTTTCTGCTGTAGAGAGTGAGTCGTTATAATTTGCTTGTTTTAAGTGATTCCGAGCAATGCATGAACATACTTGCTTTTTATTCTCTGTTTTTTTGACACTTTCGCAAGCCTTAATGATTAACGATTTGTATTTATTAGATATTTGCTGTGAAATTTCCACTTTTGCATGAAGGAAACTGGATACGAAAAATAAAAATAAAAAAGAAAACAAAATGCGCATTAAAGAAACACTCCCAATGATTGAAGATAATCATGGCGAGCCGCCAGATCTCTTTGAAATGTATTATAATTAGAATATTCTTTTTTATTCACAAAATGAGTATATAACCCCTGCAACTTGCTTTCAAGAGGGATAAAATCTTTTGCGACTCTAAGACTCACAGTTCTTTTATTAGATGTTTGAAAAGATTGATAGGAGATATTTGATAAACTCCCGCCCCTTTTTAATAAGCGAACATCCAGATGAATAGAGCCTCTTCCCGAATAGCCTACACACCCAAGTTTATCACCAATATTCACTTTTTGACCTATTTTAACCTTACTTACACAGTTTGCATGTAAATGACTGTAAAGCATTGTTGTGCCATCATCATGCTGAATGCGAACTTGATTACCATAACCTCCATTGCAGTTTTCACTGCTATTAGTATCACAATTCATTTTGTTTAAAATTACTTTGCCACTTTTCATAGCGTGAAAACTCACAATTTTATTATTTGTTCCAAAATCAATACCTTCGTGAAAGTCAAATCTTCCATGCAGCTTGCGAACGCCGTATTCACTGGTTATATATGCTGCTGAAGGATCGAGAGGATAACTGTAACCATCGGCGGATATAGGCCAACCAAGAGGATGGCTAGAATTATCGGCAATTTTTTGAGTAATATCATAAATATCACTCGTTGTATTTGTAACGGGGGCTAGAGGTATAACTTTTGGCTCTATACAGTCAGAGCACTCACTCATTTTAGCTTCGGTATTTAAACTAGAAATCGGAAAACTCTCGGTCTCTCCAGTGCGAGTATCTACATATTGTGAGTTAGTATAAAAGGAGACGACATATTCCCCTGAGGAGTTTACATAAGTGCGCCCATCTTTAATTGCATTTTTTAAATGACGCTGACAGTTCCTAGAAAGTTTATCAAAGTTATCGGGTGTTATTAAAGCTTCTACCCAAGAACGCTTTCCCGTTGCCGTGTTGGCGTCGGTGATACATAAATCAACTCCAGGATTCATATGACACTGTAGAGGTTCTCCTTTTTTTAAACGTCCTCTTTCTTTATGAACCGAACGTAATAACAGTCCCCATTTTTTGGTTTGAGCCACGCCAATACAAATGGGCGCTTCGTTGGAGTTGTTATCACTTATTGTCTTTGACATATTTTCAGCATTTTTTCGTGGTTTGATAATTGGAGACTGACTATTTGAGGGGCGAACCCATTTAGAAGAAACCCAGCCTGTATAACATTGAGCTCCATGCATACAGACTTGAACAGGAGTTCTCCTTCCTTGAATAGATCCTAATTGTGTCACTTGCCACCCTTTGTAGTTTTGGGTATTTGGTATGGCATAAACATCTTTGTGTGACTGATTGCCGCTTGAAAATTCAAAGAATTTAACCCCTCTTTGAGAGAACACATCTAACCGAAGCGGTTTAAATACCTCTGATTGGCTCTCCAAAGAAAATATTGATATGAGAATAAGTAATAAAAATCTAATAGGCACATCACACATGTATTGCAATGCTGCAGCCGTTTCATAGTAAATATTTAGATTTCAAATAAAAAATAAACCTATTTCCCGTTAACTGTTTGGCAATTGATTAAATGTCAGACAGTTTCGATAATGTTGCAATGAGTTGATTGCTTAAAAGATGAGCATTTAGGCCGTGACCAAATCTTAAAAAACCCCTTTTTTCTTGCGCTTAGGCCACTTCTTTCTATATTCTTCTTAACATTCTTAACAACGGGAGTGAAGGTCTATGTCCTTTGAGCTAATTAAACAACATGGTGAACATGAAGAGGTCATTTTTTGCCACAATAAAGATGTCGGTTTAAAAGCAATTATTGCTATTCACAATACGGCATTAGGTCCTGCCTTGGGCGGTACACGTATGTGGAATTACAACAGTGATGAAGAAGCTCTCATTGATGTTTTGCGCTTATCAAAAGGTATGACATATAAAGCCTCTGCCGCAGGTTTAAATCTAGGTGGAGGAAAGGCTGTTATTATAGGTGACCCGAAAACTCAAAAATCAGAAGCCTTGTTTAGAGCTTTTGGTGCTTATGTTAATTCATTAAACGGTAAATACATAACCGCTGAAGATGTAGGCACTACGGTTAATGATATGGAATATATATTTATGGAAACACCCTATGTGACAGGTATCCCCAAAGCTTTTGGTGGCTCTGGTGACCCTTCGCCTTATACCGCTCATGGCGTGTTCATGGGTATTAAAGCCGCTGTAAAAAAACAATTAGGTCTAGATG
>JAGRAE010000151.1 GCA_020435005.1 Bdellovibrionales bacterium | reverse complement strand
TTGAATTTCTTGGTCAAAATTTTTGAAGGACCATTTTTTTTCAGCTTTTGTGGAACGCAAAACCAAGTGGTTGGTGGAACGGAAGCCAAGCGGTCTTTTGTGCTTTTGAGGATGTTTATGGCTTCCCCCATGGTCGGATTTTTCTTTCTTAAATCCCGCTTTATCAAACTGTAATTGTTTCGATTTATTCATTAGTGCGAAGGTATATAGTGCAGGCTTAAAAGTCAAGCCCCTTTATTCAATGTATAAACATATTGATTCAATTACAAATGCAACAGTAGGTTAATAAATTGCAATATTTGTTTGATGAGCCATCTAGTATGATTCAAAGAACCACGAAACATATGTCCGTAATAAATTTGCGCTAGAGACCCAAATGCTTATTGGCTCAAATTGAACTGCTAACATTGTTTACAGTGCAAAATATTTTAAATATTTTTTTCTTTTCATCTGGAATTTATTGGGGTTTTAAGTGGAATGATGTCAGCATTTAAAAGGCTAAAGATAAGGGATAAAAGGGATATGAATAACACTCTAAAAATCAAAAAATGTTTGTATGTTTTTATTAACTATTGGCATTGCTTTTCAGAATAGTGCAAAAAAAGACGGAAGCCTATTTAGCAATACTGAACAAGAACAAGTGGTGTCTACTGAGCCGGAAAATACTAACCAAAATGAATTTATTCCTGGATCCACTAAAGAAGGGAGTGTTGTGAGTGGCCCAGCAAATCAGTGCCACAGAAGTAATGAAGTGAATATGGTCAGTGATCGTTGATATGAGGTTTTGCAATTGTTTTACCTATAAAGTTACAACAGATATCTCAGAGGGGATAAATAGAGCCCTAAAAGGGCTAAAGTGGTAGGCTTTTGGCTATAAGAATGTTATATTTTGCCCTTAAAATCCACCAAAAACTGGGCTATCTAAATCATAGATATATTTTAGCTCACAACTAGTCCGACAAAAAAACAAAGAGACTATATTTTGACAAAATTTTAAACACTATTATCAAATTTTCATTCTATATTTTAATTTACTATCATTTGGGTTAAGTACTATCCTAAATTTAATTTATATAGGTTTTAATATTATGATTAAACTTGCCACTTCTACACTATTTTGTTTCATCTTGGTTTTTATGTCCGTCAACAATACTAGCTTCGCCGGGTGGAAAACCAAGGCAGCAGCCGGTGTTGCCAAACAAACTTTTAAATATTCTGCTAAGAAAATGCCAAAATTTGTTTTTAAGAGATTAAAAGACAGTGGCAGCCAACTCATTTCCAGAAAAAATCTGATTAAAATGTTGGATAATAATCAAGTTTTAAAGCAACAAATTGAATTTCTTGAAATCAATCAAAATTTAATTCTACTACTTATTCTTATCGATGAAGCCGTTCCCATTTTAAACAAAGATCTGGGTCAAAATACGACTGATAAAGAAGAAGGTATTGTCTTAGATCAAATTGAAGAAAGATTATCCAACGAAAAAAATTTAGAGGAAATCGCATCTTTAGTGAGTTCGCTTACCGGAGATCTTGGAGAAATTGCTCAAAGCGAATCACTGAACTACATTGAAGAGCAAATAAGTAGAGTTCAAAGACTCCAAGATCAATAAATATAAAATTAAAAACTTATTTGTATGTCATTTCAATATACGTTATGGGGCCAGGCCTACCAAAAGTATTAATGGCTCTAGCTTCTAAGCGATTATTAGAATTTATAGCCAACCAATTCAGATGTTTACCAGAGATCTTTTTCCATTTTGAACTATTAGAGAATCTATACTCAAAATAACTAAATTCGATCATATTGCTATAGAGATTCACATTGAAATCAGGAAAGGCAGAAAACTCTTTCATATTATTGAGGTAATCCTCGTTGGACTTGATTTTGAGTTTTTCTGCTAGTTTTTGAAAATTATCTATTTTCTTTTTAAAATCTAGAGCTATAGATACTCTATTAAGTGAAGGGTAAAATTCTTCTTTGCTTTTAGTGTATATGACAGGGCCTACTGGCATTCCTTGAAAAGTAATTATGTCATTGTCGTTTTCTAGTTTTAATCCCATTCGGAGCTCATTTTTCTTACCACCTAAGACAATATGTCCGAAGTACAATTGAAGAAACTTGCGATAATCTGCTTCATCTTGATTTGGATTTTTAAGTGGCATCATAAAATGAATTTTTACATTATCAAATTTACCGTCTTTTTTTTCCACAAAAATTTCATGGTAATTTAGCATTTTGTCACCCAAAGTAAAGTAAGCTCCAAACTGAGGATCTAAAAATACCCACTTATCCAAGTCATTTAAAAACACTTCCATAGCCACGTGACCCTTACCAAAACCACCATAGGCTACGTCGTTAGCCCTTAGCGCTAGCTGACGAGTATTAAAACCATAAGCTTGAAGGATTTCTGATAATACAAGTCCGTACTCTACACATCGGTATTGCATTTTTTCTTTGTGAACATTTTTAAGAATGTCTAATGCTTTGAAGTTCTTTGGCGGCTCATTGTCTCCGTTATGTTTCCATTGCTGGGTTACCCAAGCCATTGAATTGGTAACTATTTCCTTTTCACTACTCCCCTTTAATTTAAATCCTCTATGCTCAATATACGATTTTAGTTTTCTTAAATATTTTGGCTGAAACTCGGCAATGTAATTTTTAGGATTAACAGTAAAATAGGCGGCATTATTCGTTTTAACTATTTTAATTTTTTTGAAAGTAGCATGAGAAGTTATACTGGCAGATGCGTCCAATGCCTCATTTTGTTTTGAGTAAGCATTCCATGTTACAAAGCCTATTAAGAAGATAACAATGTACTTCATGTGTGAGTTCTCCAAGAATTAATAACATATACCACTACAAAACTATTTTTTAATGCAGCCTAACTCTATTAAGTTTGACAAAACTCTATAACCATCAGTGAAAGATTCGGCAGCGGCTCCGTCAACTTTAAATTTATTACGACTAGTTTCCAAAATGAGTTTTATAGCTCGCTTATTACCAGATAATGCCTCATTCATGACTTTATCAATAACAGTATCATAGTAGCCATATTTCTCCATGTTTGATTCTTTTCCCTTAGTGATACTTTCTACATAATCGAGAATCTTTGAGTCTTCACTTTCCTTTGGTGCTTTATAGACGCAGACCTCTTTAGTTTTTAAGCATTCGGTTGTTGAACAATTAATTTTAAACTGTGTTGCAGCAACATCATAACTTTCTTCAGAACTACTTTTAGGGTCCAGAATATATTTTGTAACTAAAATGGTAGTGTCTGATTGTTTCTCAACTTGAAATGTTATTTGTGAACTTGGCATTTCAGAGTCAACCTCTCTGATATAACTGTTTTGATGAGATATCGGACGCTTATAAATATTTATCCACCCTTTAATCTTAACATCACTTATCTTATCATAGTTACTCAGGTTACAAACCACTAGGTGTTGACCATTCTTCATTTTCCAAATAGAACTTGGTTTATCACTACTCATCATCAAAGATTCGCACTCATGTTTTTCAAGTTGAGCTTTATTAATCGGTTTATCCTCACCTGCTGGCTCATTTGCGATAGGAAAATTATTTAACATTTTATGTTGTTTTTCTCTGCTTTCTTTTTTTGTACAAGAAACACTAAAACAAAAAGACAATAAGAGTAATAAAATTTTTATGCGAATCGCCACTTTTTTAAATCCTTCTTTTTACACCTAAACTATACAATATACTTCTTCCTGGTGGAGACGGCCAGAATTGAAGCCTCATCTTAAACCAACTCTTTCAGTGTATTCAATTCATTTTCAGTCATCTGACGGCTCTCCCAAGACCTGACGAATAAATTTGGATGTCATCAGATTGTCATCAAAACTTCTAATATTAACATTGGGGCCGGTAGAACAAATAATAATAAATTGTAGTATACAGTTATTCAGATAATTTTATAACAATTTTTCCATTTGCTTTATTGGCATCCATTAGCCTATGTGCATCGACTAACTCTTCAAACGGGAAAACCTTACCAATAGAAACCTTGAGCTTCTTTTGCTCTACGAGTGAGATGTATTTTTGCATTTCCTCAGCAGTAATATCTGCCGCTTCTCCTGAATAGGAAGTTAATTTTACCGCTGTGGGAATGTCTCCCATAGGTTGAAATGAATTAAACTCCCATTCCCCACCAAGAATTCCAGTCATGCAGGCAATTCCTCCCCTGCGCAGACACTTCAATGTATCTTTGAGAACGGTGGTTCCAATAAGCTCTAAGGCTCGATCACAACCTTCTGGGTAAATCTCTTTAACCTTTGTCTCCAGCATGCCATCGTCGATGACAACAAAGTCAGAACCAAAATCTTTCAGAAATTTAACTTTGGACTCAGAACGAGATGTAGAAATAACTTCCAATCCATAGTTCTTGGCAATGGCCAATGCGCACAAGCCAATCGACGAAGTTCCACCACGAATGAGAATATTCTTGGCTCGATCGATTTCAAGTCCTTGGAATAAACTGCCATTTGTTGTTTGTAACATCTCTGGCAATGCACCTAAAGTTTCCCATGGTAGTTTAGATTCAAATGGGAAGACATTATCTTTTGGAACTAAAGTATATTCAGCGTAGGAACCATCAAACTGGCGGCCCATCCCGCCCATAATAGCCATAACTTTTTGGCCTTTTACGAAAATACCACCTGATTCTACGACCTCACCTGTACATTCAATTCCCAGAACTCTCGGAAATTTTACTGTAGGAGATTCGCCAATGCGAGTAAAGTACTCTGATCTATTTAGACCGAAAGCTTTTACTTTTATTAAGACCCATCCCTCTTTCCATTCAGGAATAGGTCGTTCTTCAAGCTTAAGTCGGTCAGGACCGCCTGCTTGGTAAATAACAAATGCTTTCATTGAATATCTCTTCTCATCTTTTTTCATGAGCTAAATAGTACCATGCATAAGTGTATAGGACCAAATAGAAATGGTGAAGGCTGTATAAAGCTTGTAAGCCTTTGAGTTCACAACCTCCTAATGCTCAACTACTACAAAATACTACGCTCGCCCAAGTATTTGGAGAAGCGAAGAAGGTATCCATCTGGATCTTGAACTAAAAACTCCTCTTGTCCGGACTCTTTATTTGCAGAAATCTTGTACCAGCTTTCTTCGTGGAACTCCTCCAGCAAACCACCACCTGGCAACTCATTGAAATAATTATGACTTTAACTCCGCCGAATGACAATTAGTAATATCCTCCACCGGTTTGGAGGACATGGAGAACATTTTGTATCAAACGGAACGCCACAATGAAAATGGAGTTTCCAATAAAACCTAATGTATGTATTAAGTCGCTATAGTTGCGCAGGAGTAATCAGGATTTTAATACTCTTGGTTCGTTTATGCTTAGTTGCATATGGGTAAATCTATTCTAACACTCATAAATTTATTATCGCTCTTCTATTTTTTTACTTAACCAGTTAGCAATTTGAGTTACATCCGCTTTTTTAACTATAACTTTTTCTACAATAAACTTAACTATCGTTTTATTTCTACATTTAAGGTTGTAGCCATTCATCTTTAAGAAAACTACAGTTGCCAGAAGAGCCACTCTTTTATTTCCGTCAACAAAACAATGGTTCATACAAAGGCTTTGCATCAAACTCGCCGCTTGTTCTGAGAGTGAATTATAATAACCCGATTGACACCGATAAACTGCACTTTCGACTAAGCCAAGATCTCTAACTCCAGGTTTGCCACCATGTTTTTTAATGGTTCTTTCATGTAAATTGAGAATTTCTTCTACAGATAAAAATATGGTGGTTTTCATTTAGCTAAATCTTCTAAAGCCTCATCAAACTCATCAAAGGCTTCATCTGAAACAGCTTGAAAAACTGGTTTTATTCGTTTTTTATTTAGCAAGTCTTTGACGGCTTCAGTAAGTAAAGAAGATATATCGCGGTTTTCTTGTTGTGCAAACTCACGAAGCTCCTCAAGAACTTTTTCATCCATTTTTGAACTGAATTTTTTTGCTGTACTCATAGATAATATATATACGCTAAAAAGTTAACACCGTCAAGACATGTATTGATTTGTCTTGACAGCAATGGTGGGGCGCTGGGAATAAAACCAGAAAGTAATCATTTGAAGTCCACAATTTCCAATGTAACATTTTTTTCGTTCACCTCCCTAAGAATCGAACCCTGGTCGGCAGAAAGAAAAGCTATTCTATTTTGGACTTCCCAACGATTGCTAAATAGCTCACATGGTTGTCTTTCAATACTTTGCTCACTCCGTGAAAGTGAGATGCACCGAAACTCAAGAATACTAATTTATGTTTCTTGGCTGTAGCTAATTTAAGCGACTCACTAGCTATACCGACACTTCTATCCTGACAAACTTTGTGTGCAAACGCATCAATTTCTAAATCGCTTTTAGTTTTCAGAAACTCGTAAGCTACCCTTAGTTGCTCTTCATCAATGCTGGGGTCAAAATCACTTTTCACTTTGGCAACAGCCTGCTCAAAACTTACTCCTGACTTAAATTCGCCATACACAGAGAATATCTCTGAGTAAATCATCAACGGAGTTTCTACATAGGATGTAAAAACACCTTGCTCTTCAAAAGTATTTCCCAAAGCTCTGAAGGGCGTGTGGTAACCAGCCTCAAAAAGGGCCTCAAACCTCTCCTTAGGTGATTTTCCTTTCAGGTCAATATTATCCACTTGCCACTGATTACCCTCAACCCCTTCTCTAAAATTGGAAACAAGAACTTCCTTTTCAAGGGCAGCTTTAACCAGCTTTACTGAAAAATAGGTTCGAGTTGCATTAATCAGCCCATGATGTTCATTGCACTGCTGGTCACAAATCTTAGCGGGCAAATTATTGTGGGCTTCGGGTAACAAAATAAATAGCACATCTCCCTTACCTTTAAATGAGTCCATTACAGTAACCATTTTCTTCACATCATCCTCAAGAGGGTATGTTGTTAAAAAGTCATCAACCATAGATTCATCAATAGTAGGTTTAATACCGCTCAGTTGATGTAAACTCTCCGTTGACAAAGATTTTAGCGTTGGAAAGTTAAGGTTCAGATCATCCGAATTACAGGGCTTAGATACATCAAAAATTATATCCCCTGAATCCAGTTCATTAGGTGCATCACCAAAATCCCAAACTAGGAGTTTTAAACTGCTATCACTAACTGTGGCAAAAACTGCATTTGCCCCAAAAGTTAGTCCTATAATTAAAATTGAAATTTTGAAAATTTCCATAGGTTTTATAAATGCAAAGAGTATTCCTGATTCTACTCAAATCCTTTAGAACATGAACGCTTTGGTATAGTCAAAAAGCATCTTAACCTGTCGAGAATTGGCTCTTTTTATAAGTTCTAACAACTAATCCCTTGGAGTAGTATACTCTCTTGAAATCGGCTAGCCTCCCGTATTCTCATAACCTAAAATTGATACCACAGATGCGGTTTCATTTGAAGGATTAGATAGATAGTATGTTATACAATGTTATCGTGTAACACTCACGAAGTGTTAAGTGAGTTATTCAAAGCGCTTAGAAAGCAATTTCTTGTCTAAGTCAATTTGACCCAATATATAAATAGCGATGGATGCACTAAATCAATATTCAAGTAAATGGGGCTTAAGTGATGCTTCGCTGATTGCTGAAACTCCGACAAGCCATGTGTATAGAGTTCAACAGAACGATGCTTCCGTAATTTTGAAGCTGTTAACTCCAATTCAGTTTACAGGAAGATACCACTATCAAATCGATTTGATAATGGTGGAGGCGACTTGTGTAACTTTTCAGCGATTTTGTCCGCCTATAACTTTTCAGGGAAAATGACCGCTTTTTTGTCTTGAATTGATACGATTCTTAGCTGAACCGCATCAAGGAAGGGCTCAATGGGGGAAATGATATTGAAAAGCAAGGATCAGTTAAAGTTAGAAATTGTCCTAAAAACATACTCTGGTGAATTGGATCGAGCAGAAGCTTGCCAAGCTCTTTGTGTATCAGAAAGGACTCTTCGTAGGTACATAAGTGAGTATAGAGAAAGGGGGCTTTCTTTCTTAGTTCATGGGAATAAGAATCGTCCACCAGTTAATAAGACTCATGAAGTTTTTAAGAAGAAGGTTCAAGATTTAATTTTGGAAAAATATTTTGATTTTAATGTCTGTCACTTGCAAGAAAAGTTAGAAGAGGAGCTTGGAATGAAGATCGTTTATTCAACACTTTATCGTTGGTGCACAGAGATGAAGATGGTGAAAAAC
>JAGRAE010000150.1 GCA_020435005.1 Bdellovibrionales bacterium | reverse complement strand
AATATTATTGTGCGCTGTCTCCAGAAAAAAGTAGCAGGTACCTTATAAAGGATATCATATTTTAGTTGTTAGCAGGAAATCTTTCAGAATTTTCCATTGATGGAGCCGGACATATATCTTGTTCGTAATCACTAGTTCCCCAGCACATCCAAGACTTTACATATGAGATTTTTTCTATGTTTTTAATGGGGTAATAAGTTGAATATTGAAGATGGTCTAGAGTAGTAATAACTTTCCTTTGCGAACCATCTTCAATGTTTTCTATTACTAATTCATAAGCTCTATACTCAGCCAGTGTAGAGGGAATAGGTATTAAAAAAAGGAGAATAGCTAAACGAAAAGTCTTCATAGGAAGAATATCGGCTAGACATTGGTAAAGTTTAATTGCAATTTATTTGTTTATTTTTTAAACAAATTTACCTTTTTTGAGCTACACCTGCTCATTGCGGATTTGGAATTCTCGCGTCTCGTTAAATTACAAAGCAAAAAAGGTATTTTGAGAGGCAATAACAAGATATATCCGCAACTAGCGAGAGCAGTGAGTACCCTAAAGATTTGGCACTGATTAGTTTACTTTTTTAAAAACTAATTGAATCAATGCTTAAAATTATGTGCAGCTAATGCTGTATTTTCAACGATATGAAAATAAGCCCTTAAAACAAGCTCATAATTTTCTGTATCAAGATTAGATAAAAACTCTTTTTTTTCTTCAAATGATTCTTTTTGGATAAGCTCTAAAAATAAATCTTGGATTTTATCCATGTTTTTGAAGTTAAAAAAATCAATTTCCTCTGTTGGTATGCTCAATATTCGTGCAATATCTTGATGATCAAATAAGTGGTGAATCCCTCTTAAAGACATTGAAAGTAATGATTCGATAGCATCTAAATTGCTATCTTCTATCATAAGTCTTTGTTTCATAAAGTACCCCTCTTATATATAATTTTTTTACATTTTTTGTTTAGATCAAGTGAAAAAAGCAGGAAATTGACATGACCGGTCGTTAGTCCTATTATGATGAGTGTGAGGGAATCTTTGAGTAAGCAAAAAATTAGTAAAAAACCTATCGTAATTGATCCCAGTTTGGGCTTGGCCTTCTCAACAGAAGATGAGCTTTATCAACATTTTAGTAAGGACATATCTCAACTAGAAAAAGAATATATTTCTTTGCGTAGTCAGAACGATATTCCTGAAGAAGAACAAGACAAGTATGAGTTACAACTTGAACAAACTCTTGAGAACCCAGATGAAATTTGGGTGGATGAGACAACTTTAAACGGGCAAAAAATTTCTATTTATATAAAAGAGTTTTTTGAGTCTGAAAGTGAGTCTATTTTTCATATAGCTGTAACATACACAGCCGATGATGTTCCAAGTTTTGTTTATTTGCATTTTCCAACCAAATACATTGAATTAGTTGAAAAATATCAACGAGGCCAAATAGTGTATGATCGTTTGCTTGAGGAAGCTCCCTTGGGGGCTATAGAAGGAGACGCATTACTCGAAGGCGATGAATTAGCAATTGGACTGTATGAGTCAATGTTAAAAGTTAGATCTGAAGAAGACATACCAGAATCTAGTTTCAGAGATTATGTTCATTTGCGAGAACCAACTATTGAAGAAGCTGATGAGATTTGGCGAAATAATGATTCTTTTGGCAATGTGCTTGTTAACTTTGTTAAAGAGTTTCCTGATGAAGAGGGCGGCGGTGTCTTTTACATAGTAGTAACTATTGAAGATGTAATTTCAAACTCTCATGCCTTACTTTTCTCTTTTCCTTCTAAAGATAAAAACTTAGTTACACGATATAAACAAGGCGAGAGCTTGCATGCTGAGGACGTCTCTCAGGAATCCTCGCATTAAAACACAATAGAATTATTAATTCTTTGTTGCTTCACCCTCGAAGTACATCTTTGTACGAGCTCTATTTATTACATAGGGCTTGAGTTTCTTGAAAGTATTGCCATTGAGTATAGCCCCCACCTCTGATGTCATAATTGGGGTGCAACATTTGTAAGCTTGTAGCAGCATGTGTTTCTGCATAAAGATTAGGGTCTGCAGCAAAGGCTGGTAGTAATACATTTGTAGTTGTTAATGCAGTTGTTCCAACTTCAGCATCGTAGGTATTTATCATAAGTGCATCATACTCAATTTCAATTCCCGATAAAACAAGAATAACTTTGTCTAAAAAATTATCAACGGTGACATCTGTTAAATTGTTGTCGTTAATTAATTGTTCAATGGTATTTTTTGAAAGTGTACTTATAAGCTTATCATTTAACCAGGTACCATCTTCATATTGAAAGTAAATTCCAACAGCTGCTGGGTTTGTGTAGGGTGAACCTGCTGTTTCCTCCTGCCATTTGAAAAATTGAATGTAAAAAGAGTCTTTTTCCTTCAATTGGTCAGGTGCTTCTGCCAACTCCATTCTAATGTGATCCCAAACGTATTGATTAGTTACTGGATTGAGATAATTGGTGACTACACCTGTTAAATTAGTACCAGAAAAATCATTACATAAAGCGAAGTATTCAATCTTACTATCAGCATCAGTATTAGATCCATCAGTGTTTGGCGTAGATCGACTTCCTTGATTTGAGCTTCCATCTTCCGAGACAGTTTTTTTAGAAGCACTACAGCCAACAAAAACGACTGTTAAAACAGATAAAAAAATTAATTTTAAGTTCCCTGATTTCATGTTCCCATCTCCCTGTGTTACTTTGAAATAGAGCAAAAAAAGTGCCACAAGAAGTTAGTTTAAATTAAAAAAACACAATAAATATGTAGGGTTAGCCCGTCTCAGAAAAAGACATTTACAGCTGGAATCAGAGCATAACGTAAAAATAGTGTGTTGAACCTTATTCGAGTTCTCTTTATAATTCCAACTATGCAAAATAATTTAAGTTTTTTTATCTTTGTAAATATATTAGTCAGTTGTTTTAGCTTTATTTCGTGCTCTCATTTTTCAAAAAAGCCAGAGCCAGCAGTGGTTGTAAAAGAACCAGGGAAAATAGAACTGAAGTTGAAATCAATAGAAGGCCGTATAGATCTGACAGATTATTACTCTCATTCAAAAATAAAAACTTTTGAGCAAAATCAACTAGTGCGTGAAAAAGATGAGATTGTTGAATTTAAGGTGAAATCAGAATCGGTAAAACCAGATAACAATAATAATTTTATTAGGACTATCGTTACAACTCTTGAGAAAGATGGTCTAGTAGACTTGCATGATCTAGCCTTTCCAGAGGTTAAGGAACGTATCGAGTTTGTTTTTCGCCAAAATGCAGATGTGTTATATGCAGGAAGTTATCCGCAATCTAGTGTGTTCTATGTACCACCATTGTCTTTGCCTGATGAGAAGGTGGAGATTGGAGATACTTGGGAAATGCAGAAATCTTGGGTGAGTATGAAGAATAATATTCCCCTAAAGTTAAATTTAGTGACAATACTTAAAAATATTTATGAGTGTGGAAAAAATGAAAAATGTGCTGACTTAGAAGTTTCTGGAGACATTGGCATTATTACTACAATGAATGAATCAACGAAGTTTAATAGTCAAATCTCCGGAAGAATTATTTTTTTAATAGATAAAGGGACTATATTGTGGTCTGTAGTTAATAGTGATGAGTCTTTTACGATAGGTCCAACTCGCTTAGAAGTTAAATCGTGTCTTAATTCAATTTTACGTGAGCCAATTGAAGATGTTTGGGCAAAATCAATAGAGGCTGAATGTGATCCTATGTCTGACAATGAATTTAAAATACCAAGGTTGTAATTTATCTTTTTACATCTATAGATAAATCACTATATTCACATAGACGGGGAGCAAGGTTAGCTACAAAACCTAAATGAAGTGTTGCTGTTCCAATATCTTGCCAAGTCATTGCTGATTGACCAACAACTGAGCGAAGATCTAAGCCACCACGAGGATCTCCATTTTCAGAAATTTCATCGATGGCGTTATTAATATTCCAAATGAAAGACTGGCTTTGCCATTGTTGATGATTGAGATTAGAGGCTAGAGGAGTGATAGTGATTTTCACTAAAGCATTTACATGATCGAAAGCTATTTCTTGTTGATAGGTAATGAAGTCTCCGGCATTGTTGATTTCAGGTGTGGTCATGATATTAAAATCTCCTGATGATTCAGAGTATCTTGTAGCAGTAAAGTTGTCCCATTTTTTTAAAGCATTAAACGAGTTGATGGGTGCATCAATGGTGAACTTCTCATCTCCAGCATAAGGCTCATATACAAAACGAATATAGTCTCTAGGAGTTTTATCCGCATTATATGAAAATCGCCAATCCCTATCAAAGAGTCTTAAACTAGTGGGGGACTTAACTGCACTCGGGTGCCCTTGGCTTTCGCCGAAACCCAATGCAATCCCACAACCTGTAGGTATAAGTGGATTTGTTTTATTTATTTGTGCTTTAATTTTTAATGATATTTTTTGTATATGATTAAGTTGGAATTTTAGTTCTTCGTAATTTGGGGGAAATAGAGTGTGATCAGCCCAAGCGTCACCAGAGGCAATAGATCTTTTGAATATTAAAGTTTTACGTGATTTATCAAATAGAAAATGACCTCTCAGGTTTGCATCGAATTCATCAAAGCCATAATCGGTTCTTGATTCTCCAGTTGTACCAAGTACTGATAAATGATTTTCGTCATCACTTGTGGAGAGCTGAAGTTTATCAAAGGGTTTTATTGTTGCTTCACCAATTGAAAACCTAGATTTACTATTTAGCGAAGACACCTCCATTTTGGAGCAAGATATTAATGTAAATACTAAAACAAAAAATGTTATTTTTCTATAAGAAGAGATGTCCACTCACCCACTCCTATTGACAAAGAACCGTGTACCTTTTAGATCGGCCTACCAGTAGGGTGACTTTAAAGATTATAAAATGATGAATTTTTAGTTATTTTTTGTCTCAAAATGAGAAATTAATCTTATACTTCTACCCAAGTTACACCATCACCACCAGTGTCTTTAGTTCCCGCTTTCCATTTTTTTACATATACACTTCTTGATAAGTAATTACGAATAGCTCTTTTTAAAGCTTCTGTCCCATGTCCATGAACAATTTTAATGCGGTCTTCTCCATTCAAAGAAGCTGTATCAAGTTGTAATTCCACTTGCTCTGTGGCTTCTTCAATGGACAGTCCCCTTATATCGATTATGCGATCTGAATCGCTAGGAGAAACTTGGTAATGAGCTGTTTTTCTTAAAACATCTTGCGTGGGATTCTGTGCTTCACTTGGAGGCTTTAAATCTGTCCAGGGCAAAACCAATCGCATAGAACGAGATAATATTGGGATTTCACCCTTGGCATTTGGTCTTCCTTGAATGACGCCATCAGCATTTAACTGTGGTATATAAACTTTTGACCCAGGAGGATATCTACGTGAGAATTCTTCTGCATCATTAATTTTAAAAGATTGTTCTTTACTCAATGAAGACTTAATTATTTCAGGCATATCTTGTTTAAGTTTTCGGATGTTTTCATGCTTTTTAAATGTCTCAACTACTTTAGCTTCCTGTAACATTTTATCTAGTTTATCTTCAGCTTCTTTTGCCGTTTTTTCTAGTATGCTTGAACGTTCTCTGTTTAGTTTTTCTTGCATAGCTATGAAATGATTTTTTTCTTTTTGTAGATTATTTTTCTGAATTTGCAAATCTTGGCGCAAATGAATAAGTTCAGCTTTCATTATTTCAACTTCTTTTAAGCTTTCTTGATATTTCCTATGTTCAGGACTTAAGAACTCAAAAGCTCTATCTATAATAACAGAATTAACACCAACTCGTTTTGCAGTTTGGATAGCCAAAGACTGTCCGGGAATTCCTTTTAAAAATTGGTAGGTGGGTCCATTGACATTATCAAACTCTAAACTACCACTAACTATGCCTGAAAAACCTTCCCAATCTTTTTTTAGTGCACCTAAATGTGAAGTAATAACAGCAAATACATTGTTTTCAGTATAAGATTTGATAAAGCTTTTAGCCAAAGCACTCCCTTCTTCAGGGTCTGTAGATCCACAGATCTCGTCAATTAAAAGTAAATTATTAAAACCTTTGGCAAGGGTAGCTTCATTGAGTATTTTTAAATGTGCAGCGAATGTACTTAAATGTTCATCAACACTTTGCGAGTCGCCAACTCCAATGTAGATGTTGTCAAAAAATGGAACTTTTGAACCCGCACCAGCACAGATTGGCAGTCCACAGCGAGCCATGTGAGCAGCTAGTCCCATTGACTTTAACAGTACCGTTTTACCACCGGCATTGGGTCCGGAAAGTATTAGAATTCTTTGCTCTGTATTCATTTCGACGGTGTTGGGTATTACTTTTTGATTGTTCAACACGAGTACAGGGTGTCGTATATCATTAAGTATAAATTCTTGAGTTGTAAATTCACAAGTGGCCGACTCTAATTGGTTACTAAGTTGAGCTTTCGCGAAGTGAGTATCACAGAACAGTAAAATATCTTTAGTTTTTGAAAGGTCATTTTGTAAACTAGACAAGTAATCAGATAATTCCTTTAATAAACGTTCAATCTCTTGTTCAATTTCATGTTCGATTTGGCGCAAACGATTGTTAATAGGAATAATGTCTTGGGGTTCCATAAATACAGTCTGTCGACTATGACTAGAGGCATGGATGATGCCCTCAAACTGATGTTGCATACCACTTTTAATAGGAAGAACCCATCTTCCTTCACGATTAGTCACATATCGATCTTGAAGAATGGGTTCCATTTCAAACTTCTTAACTAATTTATCTAAGGTCTTTTGAATTTGTTGAGATTGTAGTTTTTTTTCTTCGTTTAAATTGTAGAGCAATTCACTCGCATCCGTACGAATGTGACCGTCTGTTGTCATAATTTGATCAATGGCAGAAAGAGCTTCTTCAGCCTTCATGATTTGATTATATAAATTTCGACTCCAGTCATTTTCTGAATTTTTCAATATTTCTTTTAAGGCGATGGTTTCAATGCAAAAATGACGAATATCTTTTAGTTCAAGTGTTTTTAAAACAGCATTTTTTTGTAGTCTTGGCAGCCAAGTTGAAACTAAGTCCAAGCTTTCCATAAATGGCCTTTGACCAAAGTTCAAAACCTCTTGAGCTGAGAAGATGTCTTGAAAACTTTTCTCACACTCCTGAGCTGAGCTCAACTTTTGTGTCTTTTCAAGTTCTAATCTTGCTAATTCGCTGGTTGCATTTTTCTTTAATTTTTCTAGTATCTGAAACCAATCTATATTCTTTAAATCATTCACATAAACCTCTTAAATGATTGTTTTTGGTCTTTATATTTTTTTATCCTAAAAAACAATAATATAAAAAAGATAGCCATAATAATCAGATTTGGAATTAAGTTAAATGTTTTAGCATAAAAAGTCAGTTCAGGTTTTGTTTTATAGGGAACAATAAAAGTATGAGCCCATTCTTGGCCAATAGGAGATTGTTTGAGTTGTTCTCCGGTGGCTAACATAACTGTACTTATTCCTGTATTAGTTGATCTAATTACTGGGCGGCGAAACTCAATCCCTCTAGCTAGAGTCATGATCATATGTTGATAGGGTTCTTGCCACCATCCAAACCATGAATCATTAGTTACATTAACTATGACTTCAGCCCCTGAATTAACTAAACCCCAAGAGAACTCAGGATATAAACTTTCATAGCAAATTTGAGGGCCAACTTTAATGTTCAAAAAATTTCTGACTTGAGGGCCCTCTCCTCGTTTGAAATCAGCAACCATAGGTAACCACTTTTTTAATTGGGGAAATTTTTCTGCGCCTGGTATATATTCTCCAAAAGCTAATAGAATGCTTTTATGATAGGGCATATCCGAAAACTCACCTTCTTCGTTTATAAAAAACAGCGAATTACTTGTTTGACGATTTGGATGTTTGGAGTAACCACCGGTTATTAAGGGGAGGGTTTGTTGACGGATGTAGGCATTGAGCTTTTCTGTATGTTCTCCAAAAGGTAAATTTAAATATTCTGGAAAAGCGGTTTCGGGCCATATTGCAAAATCAGGTCTGCTCATAGATGTATGAGCTTCATGTGTCATTTGCAAGAATTTATTAAGAATAACACTTCTAAATCCTATTCCCTTTTCTGCATAAACTTTTTGTTGATTTGGGATATTGGCTTGAATGATGAGGGGGCGAATAATGGCATCGGCATTTTTCCATCTTTTCGGTAGTTGATGACCCCATATAATTAGTGAAAGTAAAACCCCTAAAAAGCTTATAAAATAGTAT
>JAGRAE010000014.1 GCA_020435005.1 Bdellovibrionales bacterium | reverse complement strand
TGGTGGTCAAAAAACATCAGAAATAAAGTCAGAAAAAGGGAAGCCGCATTGGAAAGGTGGAAAGTTGTTGAGGCAGAACTCTCTAATAAAATCCAAAAATATTTAATTAATATAATTGAAACTCAAGGCTTTTTTTCTCAAGAGGACTTCAATTTTATACCGGCAGAAATTCAACAAGATATTATTGAGTACACGGAATTGAGGGATGAATTCTTTATGGCAAAAAAAGAAGTGTTAAAGGCCTTTTTGAATTCACTAAGAAGGGGAGAGTTGCCCAACCCTGGAGCGCTCAATGAAGTGGATATTCCAGATTTCGGCAAGGCAGAAGAGCATATTAATAATTTACTCGGACAAACTGATTTAACTGTAACTCCTGTTATATTCGATAATCATTCAATAGAGGGTAAATTAAGAATTGCTGAAGCAAAACTGCTTGAAATTGAAATAGAAGAAGCTCGAATTAAATCACAGATGGCATTGCTAAAACATGAGTACAATGGAATCGTAAGAAAAGTTGATCCCGATTTATTGGCCAAAGAGTCAACCCTGGTAGATATTGGCCAACTTTTAAAAATGAAGAAAGAGGAAATAATTCAATTAATGCAAAGTCCACAATCTGAAGTCTATGAAAAAGCTCTAAATATTTCTATAAAAGAATGGGAAAATTTATGGAAAGAACTTATTTTTGAATCACAAATTGCTAAACCTGAATGGTACCCTTTACATCCCCAACATTATAGATCAGCGACTGGAGAAGACAGTTATATAAGAAATATTAATAATTGATATAAGGTATAGTGCTTACAAAATAAGCACTAACTTAATGGTTTCTTAAATATTAAGATCTATAACTACCTAATTCTACGTCATTTAATAGTGAATTATTTATTTTTTAATGAGAAAAAAATACAGCCTCATTGTGGGTGCGATGCGTCTATAGTATATAAGAGAAGTTTATTGTACATGGGAAAAAAGGGTCAATCATGAAGGGTAGTAAGAACATATACAAGTTCTTTAAGAGTTTTGTCGTTAAAAACAAAATTTCTCAAATTTTAAAACTAATCTTAGTTTTCCAACTCACCTTTAATACTTCTTTATTTTATCAAGCGCATGCTGAAGCCCAAGATAATGGTGAAAAACATAGAAGTAGCGATCTTTTCAGATTTGCAGTACGCCAAGGTTTAGACATACCTGATGTGCGTTTACAAGCTCAAAAGTTTGACCAATTTGCAGATGATCTCGAAAATGGCGAGCTGGCCAAAATCGATCCCGAAAAATATGACTCTTTTAGACTCACTAAGCAAAGAATTGAAATTTTTGATAAAGAAAAAAGCGTAAATATCCAATTAGGTCGTGAAAGTGTTGGACTACCTATAATTTCTGTAACCTCTCTTAAAGTCGTTTATGATGAAGAAACAAAAGAACTTATTTTTGAGGGCTATCGTGGTGCTGATGATCATGGAGAAGGCGGGCAGTTAGTTGCAAAACAATATATTCCCGAAATGGATATTGCCACCATGGCTCAAGATAAAGAAATGTTATCGATTATAGATAATCAAGGTCGCTTACATGTGATCGATATGGGCTTTGTCAAAGAACAAGGTTTTAAAAGTCCCATTCCCGTATTGACTGATTTTTGGGTACCCACTGAGAAAATGGATTTGAGCGGAAAAAAATTAAAAGCAAGTTACTTAACTCGAGGTCTTAAGCCATTTTCTTTAGATCAAGAAAAATTAAATTCTGTACTTCCGCGTGATAAAGATGGTTACATACGCCTTCGCGCAGGCGACTTAATAGTCACTATTGAAAATCAAAAGGGTCAAGATGATGAACTGTTTGGGGTGTTTTCAAGATCTGTAACTTATGAACACATTGTTTTTGCTTCAACTGTTCTCGAGTGGATAGCTTTTATTTCAAACCCAGATGTGAATACCAATGAAAACCTAAAATCTATAATAAAAGATTTAGAAGACATGGGCTCCCAGGAAGAAGCTCATCGCTTACAAAAGGCAAATTCTTATTCAGAAGTGCGCAATGCCTTGTTGGGTGTTAAAAAAGAGCAATTGCAGTTTTTATCGAGAAGAAAAGTCGATATAAAAGGTGGCTTTGAAGTCAATGGCTTAAAATCTCGAAATTTTGATACTTTTAGTGTGGAAGAATGGCTCGATCAATTTGAACAAATACAAAACCAAGCACGACATGAACAAGAAGTGTTAAAATCGCAAATTAAAAAATCAAAAAATATAGTTAAACTTCAAGAGCTGGAAGTAAAGTTAAAGAATCTAGAAAACGAAAGTGAGAAGGGTTCTTTTGCTGGTTCATGGAAAGAATTGGTTCAAAAACAAGAGGCGGAAAAAGATATAAACCAGCAAGACTTTACGCCAAAAGTAGGTAAAACAGTAAAGGTTAAGCAGGCTTTATTGCGAATGAAAAAGTTAATGCTGCAACCCGCTTCAGTTTTGATCGGTGGATTTTCAGCCTATGTCGCTTATCCATTTGCCTATGAATCCAGTGAGCTGTTGCAACAGGTACAAGCATTAACTTGGCTTTATGACCATGCAGTTACTGATGTCATGAAAGATGAAGCTTACCGTTATATAAATAATCAAAGTATGTTGTACATTACAGCATTGTGGCCTTTAGGTATTTTGACATCCATATTTGCAGGAAAGTTTATTCAAGTTATTACAGCTGGTTTTAAGAATAGTAGTTCAAAAGTAGCACAAGTGTTTCGCGATTTGAGAAAAAAATGGGTGGATTTAACTCCCTGGCAGAGAATCGGTAGCTTTGGCATGCGCTTCTACGGAACAATTATCTATCCGCTATGGAATGTTTTAATTCGCAATGGATTTCGCCAAACCACTTTCTTAGAAGCCATTCGTACCGGGCTCAATCCTTTCAGAAAAGTAAAAGAAGACTCTGTTATCGGTAAAATGGCAGGCTTAAAAAGAGATTCAAGTGTTGGAACTAATAACCCTTTAGGTGGACTCTGGGGCAAGAATAGTAAAAAAGCTTTTGAGGAAGAGCGTATCCAAAAATTAAGATTGCAAAGTGCTGTGCACCAGCAAAAAGCTAAAGTTGATAACCTGGCTTGGCTATTAGCCATTTTAGTAGTTAGTGAAAAAGAAAGTATAGATCCAGCATTAATAGCCGCCGTGGGTTCAGATATGGTAAGTCCGGAAAATATAGAGAACATATTTACCGACAAAGAAAAGACTGATGAGTTTATACTTTTATTATCAACCCTTTCAAAGCAATTAAATGATTTACAATACAAATCAGCAGACCTTGATGTTACTGAGCTCAATAAAGAAAAAATGCAAACTATGCTGGATCTGGCCTATGCAAATGCCAAGGCTATTAAAGCAAAATCAAAATTAGAAGTGAAAACGGGTATCCTCAATAATTGGATAAGATATAAATCCGGAAGATTTAAAAACTGGGTTTTAAATTGGGGGGTTACTGAACACGAATTTTTAATGAAGGTTTTCACCAATAAATTTGTATCTAATCAAATTGAACGTCATTTTGTTCCCGATCATTTGATGGTTGCAGGGATTTATGCCCTTGTTGGGGAAAGAGCTGATCTTATGCAGCCCGATCAGTTGGCAGCGGACCCCAATGGTTTTTTAAAGACAAACGGTGTGCATTGGGCTGACGTCTCTTTAAATACTTATAGTCACTTTTTTGCATCAGGTTCTAGTTTGGCTTTGGTGTATCAACGTCTGCATTCAGAAGCTGAAAATAATTATGAAGCTTTAGAAGACTTTATTTTTCCAACAAAAGAACGAACAGAAGGCTTTTTAAGGTCAACGGGCTTGTGGGTTAAAAATGTTTCTAACCCTCTAAAGGCAGACCTTGGGGCTCTTATGTGGAAGAGGTTCCAGCGATATGTTGCAACTTCGCAAGCGGCACTGATCATGTGGATGGCTACACGTTTGGTTTTTACAGATCAACCTGTTGGCGATATGCTTTTGGCATTTGTGATCTTTCGTTTTGCCGCAAATTGGGTTTTTGGTTACCCATGGGATATTGTCGACCGTGGAACTCAACTTCAAGAAAACCGTGAAGAGGAAATGAATTTAGCCTTAAAAGATGCCCGTTTTAAATTGTCTCAGGGGTTGAAAGAAGAAAATCCAGAGCGTGCTAAAGAACTACTCGATACGGGTGTGGATGAAATGTTTGGGCTGTTTAGAAAATACAACCCAAAAGTATTGGAAGAAGCTGAGAATCAAGTCAGAGGTATAAAGCAAATCAATCAACTTTTTACTAATGCAAAGAACACAAAAGTAACTGAGGAAGCTAAACACTATTATTCTACTATTGTGAGTTTATCTATTGCTATCACTGAACAAAATGAGCAAGAAATTAAACTTTATTCTGATATTTTAAAGCAAATCATGATTGATGATCAAAATTTAGATCTGGATGAATTAAATAAGCTAAATGCTCAAAGTTTGTTAGAGTTCAGTGTTGAAAATACGCCGATCTATACCAATGCGAACTCTTGGACAGCTTGGTTTGCCTCATGGGTTGGTGGAGCTGTATTAACTACTTGGTTATCAATTCCCTTAGCGGTGAATACATTTAATCCAGAATGGATTACGGGTACTAATTTAATTGCTTGGTCACTAGGAAGTTTAGGTCTTTATGGTGCTGCCTATGCAACTTTAGGTAAAGAACCTTGGGAATATTATTTGGGTAAATTATGGCCTAATATTAAACGCAAGCTTGGCATAAAAAGTAAACCTACTACTGAGACCAATAGTAAAATGAATTTAAATCAAAAAACTCAAAACGAAGGAGAAAAGTCTCCGTGTAATAGCGTTTTAGATAAAGAAGAGAGATAAAGAAGAGATAAAAGGTTTATGGTAAGAAAAATATTTTTAATTTATTTAGTTTTATTGCAATTCTTAATTACATCTCATGCTTGGGCTGAAGAAAAACATAAAACAGAAATTCCACCTACATTTTGCAACATAATACTTGCTAATAAGTTGTTGCTGAATCCAGAACAAGGATTGGGGTATCGAGGTTTTTTGGGTGCAGTACCAGAATACAATGCCAGCAACGAAGAAAAAATGAGAGAAATTGGGGCGAAATGGTGGGGTGCTAGAATTTATATAATGCCAAGTCTTGAAGTGGCAGAACAGTTTGATAACTTTAGTGACAACAAAGATCCATTAATGAAGGGATTTTATCTAATTGATGAAGATGTTTTAAAATATAACAGTTTAAAAGAGCAAAAGAAGTTATCAGGCTCTAAGGTAGTAAAGTATATAAAAGGTAAATTAGAGCAGCAAATCAATCCCTTAAATATTTATAGGTATTTAGACGAAAGGAATGAAAAGAAACAAAAACAACTTGCTCAAGAGGCTTTTAAAAGATCTTATTCTAAAAAGGGTATGTGGTATTTTGAAGAAGGAAAGGCTGTTAGAGTTCCAGATGAGCAAGTAGCTGAATTGTTTACTCCTGAAAATTTAAAAGTTATGTCTTCAGAGTCAAAGGTGAAAATGCCTACTCATGAGGATTCATCAGACTATTATGGTGAATACTTTTTGTACCAAAGAGGATGGTTTTATACGAAGATAGTCGGTGTTATTACTACTGAAAGATATATAGAAAAACACAAAACTGGCGGAAGAAATAGTCGCTATATGAAACTACGCAGATCGGCGAATCCGCTGGTTCAAAAACAGGGGTGGAGAATTACTTTTAATAAAGATTTAGAAGGTTTGATTAAGCTCACTGAAGAGCAGAGCCGTGTTGGTCAAGATGAAGATGAGTCCAATCGATTTACAAAGGCTGACTATGATAATTTTAGAGAATCATTTAAAAAAGGTGATTTTATTACTGTTGAAGTCTGGAATGGCAATGGAGAATTGGTAGCTGGAACTTATGGTAGTCGATCGGGTAATGTCTTCCACCCAGAAACTTTATTGTATAAAGATGGAATTGATAAAGCTAATTTTGCAATTCTTGCTTTAATGGATAAATTGTACGAAGCAGGTATTACATTTTTAAATACAGGTATGGTAACTCCAAATACAGAAAATATGGGCGGTGAATATTTATCAAGAGATGAATATGAAAAGTTACAAGCTGAATTGCCTAAAAAAGAATTGCCAATAAATTTTAATGAAGACTGGGTGCCACAGCCTGAATGGCTAAAAAAACTAAGAGGAAATCCCTAGTATCATTTGATTATCTACACCTAGGCTTTGGCCAAATGTCATCGGCAACCACACATTGTCCCCTTGAATGGGTTCACTTGAAAATAGCAAGTGGTTAACTTTTCCGTTGAGAGTTGGATTTTCACATTCCTCAGCAAAAAATGGACAAGAATTTCTTTCTTTGCATTTACTTTTGTGAGTTGAATAATAAAGCTGCTTGCCACCTTGATAGGCAAAAAAGACCTGACCATTAGTTAATATGTAAGTTAAGTAATTTTCATTTATTGGTCCATCATCTTGATTTAAACATGGACCAATAATTTTTGTTATTTTTTCTATAGCCTTAGTGTTCATTTCAAACAAATTATTTAAAGTACATAAATCCGTAAGATTTTGTATTTTTTGTAGCTCAGTTAATAGGATATAAAATAATATTTCACTATCCGTATCACCAAGTATGTACTTAAATAAATGAGGGTTTACTAAACCATGCAATTTATTTTTTGTTGTACTAAAGTTTTTTATATTTCCATTATGGGCAAAGACCCATTGACCATATTGGAATGGATGGGTGTTTAATATGTTCTGCTGACCGGAAGTAGCATTGCGAATATGTGCAATGACTGTTTGTGAATTTACAATTCCAGAAACTCTTTTGAACAAATGGTCTTGGATAGCCGTTTTTTCAGATTTAATTACATGTGGAGAACTATCCACATAGTAGGCAACCCCCCAGCCGTCAGGATGATTTTCACTTTGGTTATGAATAGCATTGTCAGCACTGATTAAACTATGGTGTACTTGGCTTTTGATAACAGATCTAAATCCAAATATCCTACACATTATTTTATACTTTCGTTTTTATCTTTATTTTTATTTTCATCTTCAGTCTCGTTTTCCGCTTTACTTTTTCTACTGCCAATAGCACCAGAACCGTAGGATTTAAAACGATTCAAATAAATTGATAGTGTTTTAAAGATAAAAGGATCTCTGGCGTTGCAGCTGACTCTGTTTTCTGTGACCTGTTCACCTTTAAAATAATAGTCTTTGTTACCCGCGTTAATTTCACTTTTTTCTTTTATTTTAAGATTATAATGATTTTCGAAGTTAAACTCTCCCATCACTAATCCGCAACTGTCCAAAAAACTGTCTTTTAAATTATTACTAATCATCTTGTGATTGGTAGTGTGGACTTTGTTCATAGACTTGTTTCGCTTAAATTTTTCGTATTTTGTGTCAAAGCTCACGGCTGAGAAAGCAAGATGATTTGTTTTTGTGTTTAATAACCCATGGGCTTCAGTAGTTATATCAAATTCTACTTCTTGAGAGTTTTCTTGGCGTGTTACAAATAAATTTTGTGTAAAAACAACTTCTGAAAGAGTATTGTTTATCAACATTTGAGCATCGATATTTAAATAAAACTCTGTTGTACCTGTCATTAACTTTAAATTTCTTGTTCTATAATTTATGCGTTCAATTTGATTATTACTAAAGTGATAAGTAATAACTTCACTACCAGTTAATTTAAAAACTTTACCTTCGGTTCCCATCTTGCAACCTAAATCCCGCCAATTAATTGTCAAATTTAATTCATTTTCTTGAGTGTCATCCTCAGAAAAAATCACACAAGCATTGGTGTAGTTATTTAAAATTTTTCCGGGTTCTTCAGACAAATTGAGTAGTCTTCGCGCTTGACTAAGACTATCAATATTGAGTTTTGCCATGTTTCTTGATTCAAAAAGAACCTGTTGCTTTTCAAAGTTTTTATTAAATTCTGTAAAATTCTTTTTGTTTGGACGCTTTTGGTCACCACAGCCACCTACGAAACTTAAAATAAATGTAAAAATCAGTAGTTGTAACCATCTTAAATGCTGAAAAATTATAAACTTTTTATTGTGTTGCGACATTGTTTTCATAATTCTATTTTCCATTTTTTTTAATACTACAAATTATATACCAGTAAGGCTAGAGTTGTTTTCTATGAGTTTACCCTTAGATAAAAATAAATTGCAACAGACGAGCTTTGTGACTCCCAAAGAATTCATTAACTTTGCCCAAAAAAGTGGCCACAATACTAGCATAAAAAAAACTAAAACAATCTTTACTTGGGTAAAATCATACTCTGAAGATTGGCTAAATAAAAATGAAATTAAAACGGGCCATCTTTTATTTAATAAAATTTATCAACTGCCTTCTTGTGTTATTAATCCTTACATAGGACAAGGAGCTCCAGCTTCTGTAATTAAATTAGAAGAGTATATTGAGTTAGGTGTAAAAGAATTTGTGTTTATAGGTATTGCCGGGGCTATTGATCAACAATTAAAACCTGGAGATATTGTAATTTGTGATAAAGCCTATAGAGATGAAGGCACTTCTTATCATTACCTTCCATCCTCTAGTTCGATAATCAATGCAAATGAAGAATTAGTATTTCAAATTGAACAATGTTTAAAAAACGAAAACATTTTCGTTCAAAAAGGAACAAGTTGGACCACAGATGCGCCCTATCGTGAGACAAAAGAAGAAATAAGTAAATATAGAGGTTTGGGAGTTAAAACAGTAGAAATGGAAGCTTCCGCCTTGTATGCTGTTTCTCAATTTAGGGGTGTTAAAGCAATTAGCCTATTTATTGTGAGCGATGTTTTATCTGGAGATAGTTGGCAACCACATTTTAATAATAAAATAATTAAAAAAAGTTTTTTAAAGTTGCTAAGTGCAATTGCTAAACATTGGGGTGGATGGTCTTGAACGAATTTAAAATACTCATGGGCAAAATAGCCAGTACCTTAGCTGATTTTGCCTGGGGCTGGCCTTTAATTACAGTGTTGATAGGTGGTGGATTTTATCTATTTGTTTTTTCTAGAGGTTTGCCCTTAACTGGCTTTCTTATGGCGCTAAAACTTGTTTCTGGAAAGTTCCATCACACTGATGAAGAAAAGGCAAAGGGACAACTCTCTCATTTTAAAGCACTGACAAATGCCATTGCTGCCACAGTGGGGCTAGGGAATATTGGTGGTGTCGCTGTCGCCATTTCATCTGGAGGCCCTGGAGCAGTATTTTGGATGTGGGTAGCAGCTTTTCTGGGAATGAATACTAAGTTTTTTGAATGCACACTGGCTTTAATGTACAGAGGAATAGACTACAGAGGGGAAGTGCAAGGTGGACCTATGTATGTCATAAAAAATGCATTGCCAAAAAAATTCCATTGGTTAGCCTATTTATTTGCATTTTTTGGATTGTTGGGCTGTATGGCTATGTACAATGTCAATCAACTTGCAGATTACATGAATAGTCATTATTCCATGGAAAGATCTTGGGTGGGTTTGTTTTCGGCATTTCTAATTGCCTATATTTTAATGGGAGGAATACGACGAATAGCACAATTTACTTCCTCAATTGTTCCTTTTATGTGTGTTGTTTATGTATTGAGTTGTACATTTATTTTAATTCAAAATATTGAGCTCATTCCTTCAATCTTATGGAGCATCGTACAGGAAGCTATCAATCCAGTGGCCATTTCAGGAGGAACACTGGGTTGGGCTTTTAAAGAAGTGATGATCATTGGGGTGAGGAGAGCGGCTTTTTCAAATGAGGCGGGAATTGGTACAGCACCCATGGCCCATAGTAATGCGAAAACAAATGAGCCAGTGAGCGAGGGGCTGGTCGCCATGTTAGGGCCGTTAATAGACACTTTAATTATTTGTACGATGACAGCCTTGGTGATTTTAATTAGTTTTCCTGAAAAATCTTATACACAAACAGAAGGTGTATTATTAACTTTAGCCGCTTTTGAAAAAGGCATACCCGATTGGGGCGGACATATATTAGGTGTCTCAATTATTCTATTTTCTGTAACAACGATGATAGGAATGGCCAATTATAATGAAAAATGTTGGAACTTTTTATTTAAAGGGCGTTGGGGGCTAGGGGAGAAGACATATATTATCTTTTTCTCGACGAGCATTTGGCTGGGAGCTATTTTCCCTTTAGAAACAGTATTAAACTTTATTGATGCGGGTTTAGGGTTAATGGCTTTTCCTAATATGGCAGCCACTTTGATTTTAGCTCCAAAAGTCAAAGATGCCCTTAAGCTTTATTTTCAGAAGTATGTTGATGGCTAGCGCAGCGCAAAGGTTTTGCCATTTTAAACAATTCTCCCTAAGCTACCACTTATCTATATTATAAAGAGGAATTTATGGTTTTTGATTCAATTTTAGACACAATTGGTAAAACACCTTTAGTTAAGATTCATAATATGTCTAAAGGCTTAGCCTGTAACTTGTATGCCAAGTGTGAGTATTTTAACCCCGGTGGATCTATCAAGGATCGCATCGCTTATCGTATGATTATAGAAGCTGAAAAAGAGGGACGCATCAAGCCTGGAGATACGCTTATTGAACCAACAAGCGGTAATACAGGTATTGGTTTATGTTTAGTCGGTGCTGTTCGTGGGTATAAAGTAATCATTGTTATGCCGGAGAAAATGAGTAAAGAAAAACAAGTTGCCATGGAGGCATTGGGTGCAGAAATTGTACGTACACCTACTGAAGTGGCTTCTGAACACCCGGATAGTCATATTTCTGTGGCTAAGAGAATGGAACAGGAGCTACCCAATGCTCATATTTTAGATCAATATGCAAATCCAGCAAATCCCATGGCCCACATTGAGGGAACAGCATTGGAAATTTGGGAAGATCTCAATGGAAAAGTAGATATGGTTGTTGGCGGAGCGGGAACAGGTGGAACTATTAGTGGTATCGCCACATTTATGAAAGAACACAATCCAAATTGTAAAATTGTTGGTGCTGACCCTGTGGGCTCAATACTGGCTGGTGATGAAGAAATTAAATCTTATCAAGTCGAAGGTATCGGATATGACTTTATCCCAGAGGTACTCAATCGTTCACTTATTGATAAATGGGTAAAAACAGAAGATAAAGAGTCTTTCCATCTAGCTAGACGCTTAATCAAAGAAGAGGGACTATTATGTGGTGGTTCAAGTGGTTCAGCTATGGCAGCCGCTCTTCAAGAGGCGCAAAGTTTAAGCTCAGGACAAAATTGTGTGGTTATTTTGCCTGATGGAATACGCAATTACATGTCCAAGTTTTTAGATGAAGAATGGCTGAGTAAAAATAATTTCAGTCTTTAAAGATCTAACAGAGTTCTTACTAATCACTCATTAAATTTAAAAACTAATTTAATTAGTATTTTAATATGTTACTGGGTGATTTCCATATACATACAAATTTTAGTGATGGTCGTCTTTCGATACCTGAGGTGATCGACTATTACGGAATGAGGGGCTTTGATGTAATCTCGATCACTGACCACTTGTGTGATAACCAAAGCCTTTGCGGAATGGCCGCCAACTATCTTGATAAAACACTCACCCAGAAGACCTGGAATTTATATTTGGAAACACTCCAAGCCGAAGCCGAGCGAGCTTGGTTTCAATATAGGCTATTAGTTTTACCAGGGGTCGAGTTAACAAAAAATTCTCTAATAAATTCAAGATCAGCCCATGTCTTAGCGATTAACGTTGAAAACTATATTAACCCTCTTCAAGACCCCTATGACTTGGCTATTGATATACATAAACAAGATGGCTTATGTATTGCGGCCCATCCTGTTTGGACACGAAAAGTAGAGCCACAAACATATCATTTATGGGACAACCGTTGGGAGTTAGCATCAGTAATTGATGCTTGGGAAGTAGCAAGTGGTCCTCACATGTTTGATGAAGTTTTGACTAGTGGTTTACCTTTGATTGCTAATAGTGACTTTCACCATCCTCATCATATGAGATCATGGAAAACACTGCTTGATTGCAAAAAGAACCCTGCAGATATTCTTGAAGCCATTAGAAAACAAAGGATTAAATTCGTTTTCTATGAGAATACGCAGGAAAATGAATACCAAAAACAAATTTATGCTTAAAAATAGACTATTTCTAAAAAAGCTCATCGAATTCTAATCTTGTGTTTTAAAATTGTTGTTATACTTAAGTCAAAATATGATTTATACATCACAGAATTTTAAACAAACTCAACTAAAAAGCTCATCAGAGTTTTTAAGAGGTCGATGTTTTAAAAACTTAATTGAGCTTGTTGAATTGGATTCACCAACAAGAAATATCGAGGGAGTTTTCTCTGTTCAAAAATGGGTAGCAAGAGAGCTTCACAATTTAGGTTTAACAACTCAATTTATAATGCATGAAAAAAATCATTTTGCGCCAATGTTAGTAGGTTTTTTTCATGCAAAATCAGCAAAAACAATCTCACTTGTCATGCATGCCGATACAGTCTTAGACAGTCAACAATATGGTCTAGAAGGTGTGAATTTAGAAAAAGGCAAGTTATTTGGTCCAGGAGTTATAGACAATAAAGGTGGAATTGTAATTGCTCTTGAAGGTTTAAGAATGTTTTTAAGCCATACTCGACCGCAATTTAATATTCAATTTGTATGTGTGCCTAATGAAGAATTAGGATCCGATGGTTTTAGGCAACAATTATCAAGTCTTGGTAAAAAAAGTGATTTAATTCTAGGATTTGAACCAGCGATGAATGATGGTGATATTATACATAGTCGCCATGGAAATAGATGGTATGACATAACTATTCAGGGAATAGAAGCTCATTCTGGAAGGTGTCAAGGTGAAGAGTTAAATGCAGCTCATGAGTGGGCTTTTAAATTAGTTAAAATATTAAAACTTAAAGATAAGTATAGAAATGTTAAACTAAATGTTGGGTCTACAAGGTCCTCTAAAGATAAATATAATGTAGTATGTGGAGATGTTACTTCAAAGTTAGATTTTAGATTTGAGTGCAATGAAACTAAAGACAATTTGCACAAAGATTTAACAGAAATTTTAAATCAAGGTGAGTTATCTACAGTTCAAGGTCATAAATGTGACATTAAATTTAGTATTGCAGACGATTGTCCGGCATTTAGTGAAGTAGATGCTTCAAAGCCATACTTTACTTTATTAAAAAAATTAATTCATAGTGAAGAGAATTATACAGCTAGTGCCATTCATTCCGGTGGAGCTTCAGATGTCAATTACATGAGTCATAAAGGTTCTGTATGTATTGATGGCTTAGGCGCAATAGGCGGTGGAATGCACACAAATAGAGAGTATATACAGATTTCCTCTTTAAAGTCTCGCAGCTCGGTGCTGTTTCATTTTTTAAAGAATATAAACAATCCACTTTTAAAAGTCGGGAGGGAATTTTTATGAATACTCAAACAGCAAGAAACATTTTGAGGTCATCAGCAAAATCTCTAAGATGGGAGTCTTTTAAAAAAAGGTATTTAGAGTTAAAATTAAAATCATTTTACCCAAAAGTATCCTTCTCTTTTGATTTTCATGGTTACACAATTAAAACAGTTAGTAATTCAAAAGAACTGTGGGAAGTTTTAAAACTTAGATACAATATTTTTACAGAAACATATGGCGTGAAAATGAAGTTTTCTGAGATTGACTTTGATAAGTTGGACCTATTGGGAGATCATGTCATACTTATTGATCAGGCCACCCAGAAAATTATTGGAACATATAGATTAATGTGTTCTTCATTTACCAATGAGTTTTATTCAGATAGTGAATTTGAAATCAATGAATTTAAAAGATCACCAGGTGTAAAAGTTGAATTGGGTAGAGCATGTATTCACCCAGATTACAGAACCGGAGCGAGTATCAGTTTAATTTGGAGAGGCTTGGCAAAATATGTTTTGTTGACAGAAGCCAGCTATTTATTTGGCTGTACAAGTGTGCGCACTACAGATTCGGAATTAGCAGCATCCGTTCTCAATTTTTGTCAAAAAGAATATCAAGGTAACAAATTTAATATTCACCCAACTAAAAAATACGTGTATCCACACTTTTCAAAATTACAAATTGTTAAAGAAGAGAACTTTGATATTGAACAATACATTCCCTCACTTATGAAATCATATTTGGCAGCGGGAGCTTTTATATATGGGGAGCCAGCTTTGGATAAAAGTTTTGGATGCACAGATTATTTTACGGTTTTAGATTTAGAAAATATTAATCCAATGTATTATAAGCGTTACTTTAAACCCTGGAGAGAATAGTTGTATAAATTAAAACAACTTTTTAAGTTCACATTAATGATCATATACATTGTCATGTATATGATAAATATGCTTGTTCTTTATTTTTTCTATAGAAAACGACCTTGGGAATATAGAAATGCAATGTATCCCTTTTTAAGATTTTGGACGCATAGAGCACTAAATTTAATAGGCATAACTATAAAATCGAAGGGTCAAACAGTAAATGGTAGTAATAGTTATTTAATTGTATCAAATCATTTGTCTTATATAGATATTCTCATAACCACTTCACAGTTTCCCAGTTGTTTTGTGACTTCAATGGAAATTAAAGAAACACCTGTGTTGGGGTTTATGACACAGGTGGGTGGTTGCCTTTATGTAGAGAGAAGAAGTAAAGCAAACATTCAAAATGAAATTAATGAGATTTCTGAGGCTCTAAAGCGAGGAATAAATGTAACTATTTTTCCTGAGGCAACAAGTACAAATGGCGAATCAGTATTGCGTTTTAGAAGACCTTTGTATAATGCAGCTATCGCTAGTAAAAAATTTGTAAAACCTATTTGCATAAACTATAAGAAAATAAATAATCAAGTGGTAAGCCCACAAAATCGCGATCTGTTATTCTGGTATGGAGGGATGAGTTTTGTTCCTCATTTATGGAGATTAATGGGGCAATCAAATATAGAAGTTGAATTAGAATATTTATCTGAATTGCCAACTATAGAAGTTAACGAAGCTCAAGCCTTAGCTGAAAAATCATATGATTTAGTAGTTAAATCTTTTATTCCAGTCGTATAACTTTAAATCATATGATATTAGTATAAATACATTAAGTGAGGGGGAATTTATGAACTTTTCAAGAAGAGACTTTCATAAAATTTTAGGTTTAGGATTGCTTAGCTTTTCATTTCCAAGTGGAGGGCAAGTTAACAAAAGTGAAGATTTCCCTTCGGGTGTGCCAATGTTGCAAGGGGCAACTTCAGCACAAAGTACACAAATTAGTATTTTAGGTTTAAAAAATAGCAATTATAAGTTTGAATGCTATAACCAAAGTCTTTCTCTTTCCATTCATATAAATAAAATTGAAGTACACGAAAAAGATTTTTCTGACTGGGTAATTTATAATCTATATATTGAAAATTTAGATCCAAATTACTTCTACGAGCTAAAAATTGTCCGAGAATCGGATGGCAAGTTCTTAGACAACAGAACTTTTCAAACATTAGATTTAAATAAAGAAAATTTGTACTGGGCTTTTGGCTCGTGTATGTATGACGGTACACATAAAAAAGAAATCTGGCAGAGTTTACAAGAACAAAATGCAGATTTTATTATTTTTGTTGGAGATTCTGTCTATATAGATCGCAAGTGGGGAGGCTCTAAAGAAGTGAGTGAGCAAAGGCTCTGGGGGCGTCATGTACAAGCTAGGCTCACATTAGATATTTATTATTGGCAACACTTGAAACCGGTATTTGCAACATGGGATGATCATGATTATGGTTTAAACAACTCAAATCGTGCATTTGTTCTTAAACATGAATCTCAAGGTATTTTTAATATTTTTTTTCCATTTAAAGAAAACGTTAACTTAACTAAAGGTCCAGGAGTTTCGAAGAAAATTTCTACAAATAATCAAGATTTCTATCTTTTAGATAATAGATCTTTTCGCTCTGAAAAAGGGGCCAACGATGAACAGTTCTTTGGTAATGACCAAATGAGTTGGCTTGAAAGTAATGTGAATTCAAAAAAATTATCTTGGTTAATGCAAGGCTCTCAATGGACGACTACTTATGATAGAACAGAAAACTTCAGTAAAACACATCCCGATGCATTTAAGGAGACATTTAGTAGATTAAAAAGTCTAAATGCCCCTTTTATTTTGTGTTCAGGGGATGTCCACTTTAGTGAAATCGTTAATGTTTCTGAAGATTTACTAGGTTATAAAACTTTGGAGCTAACTTCGAGTAGTTTTCACTCAAGATCTGTACCAGGCTTTAACTATGTATTTAAAAATAAGGATAGAATCGTAGGTACAAATTCAAACAACTATTTAATAATAAATTCTCAATTTACAAAAACTGTTGTTACTGGGCAAATTAACTGTTTGTCTTTTGATAAAAGAAAATCTAAATTTCTAGTTGATTTGAATAAAGTCCAATTTTAAATTTTTTCATAAAAAAAACTTTTATTTTTATGAAACTTCATTTATAAATAAATTTATACCTATGAAAGGAGGTAGAAATGAATAGTACAATTAAAATTAAAAAAGTACAGAAGCAGATTGATTCTACCTCTTTTGATCCTATCCATACATCAGATATGGGCATGAGAATAAGCTATTAGTCACTTTCTGTTAAATCATTAAAGTTTTATTACATTTCAGTCTCAAGACAAATTAGTCTTTGAGAAAAATACACTGCTCAAAATAGGAGTTTATAATGAAAGCTGTATTAAAAAATGTGGCTTTACCCATAAGTCTAAATTGGTCATTGGGTAAACTCAATAAAAAGGTGAAGAATTTATTGTATATGAGTATAGAAAGTGTTGAAAACAATTTGGTACTTATGTTTTCAGGAAAAATTATTAAAAAAATGGGCCCCGGACACTCAGAGTGGGAAGAGGTCGAAAAAGAGAAACCATTTATCGGTTTATAGGAGTTTGTATATGGAAGTCTTAAAAAGTAAAACTTCCCTTGTTAATAAATATTATGAGCAACCTGATAGATTGCCAAAGGATTTAAAAGAATTAATTTTTAAATCCTGGGAAAAACAAAATATTTTATTATATTCATTTGCTGACTTGGATTCACATTTCCAATTGGCAGAACAGTGGATTGTAGTTGGTCAGTTGCAAATAGTGTTTGCTACAAGAAGAAATTCTAAATGGGAAATTAAAATATTAAACATAAGCGAAATATCAGCAACAAAGGAATTGTCTGGCTTAAGCTATAGGAAGTTACTTTTTGAAAATCAAAAGGCTGAAGTCATATTTAGTGTAAATTACACTTTAAGACAAGCTACAACAATGAGTTCAGTCAAGTTTGTCTTAGAGCAAATGGTTGATCAAAAAAAGTATGAACTAGATTTCGAAAACGATGATGCTGATTCACTATATTTAAAACAACTCGTAAAACCTATTGAGAAAGCGCAAGCTTCTATTTCGGGGGGACAATATGATGTAGTCTGGAGACTTTTGGCTTTATTAAGGCCATATAAATACTCCGTTCTTTTAGGAATGTCCGGAGCGGTATTGATGACTTTAGTGAGTCTTGTTCCAGCATTTTTAACCGGTAAAATAATTGATGAAGTAATAAAACCTTTTCAGGCCGGACAATTGACTAAAGATATAGCAATAAAGTTAACTTACATTACTTTAATGGGCTTGATCACTGTTTACATATTGAGAGAATTTTTTGCTTGGATCCGTTTACAAAAAATGGCAATTCTTGGTGAGTATGTCGCACGCGATTTAAGAGATAGAGTCTATAATCATTTACAAAAGTTAAGCTTAAGTTTTTTTAATAGTAAGCAGACGGGATCTATAATTAGTCGTGTGGGAGCAGATACAGATAGAATATGGGATTTTATAGCCTTTGGAGTTGTTGAAGTTACAACATCTATAATTATGTTGATGGGTCTCTCAGTGGTTCTTGTTGCTTTGGATTGGCGGTTGGGGCTCCTAGTCTCATTACCGGTTCCATTCATCTTATTTATAATTTACTGGCATGGACAAAGTATGCAGAAGTTATTCTTGAAAGCATGGAGAAAATGGTCTGACCTTACGGATTGTTTGTCTGATACTATACCTGGCATAAAGGTTGTTAAATCCTTTAATAAAGAGAAAGAAGAGGTGCAACGATTTCGGTTGAGAAATCAATCTGTAGTTAAAGAATTTAATGGTATTCATAAAGCATGGACTCGGTTTTGGCCTTTTTTAATGTTGACGATTCAAGCGATAGTGATTGGAGTTTGGACATTTGGAATGCCACGAGTACTCGACCATATTGAGTATTTTAATAAAACCGGAAATATTGAAAGTGGTTTATCCCCTGGAGTTTTTATTTCATTTGTTCTTTATTTAGGTATGTTTGTTCAGCCAATAGAGATTATAGGTCAGATGTCACGGATGATAAATCGAGCGACAAGTTCAGCACATAGAGTATTTGAAATATTAGATACTGAACCACAAATACTTAATTTAAAGGGGGCTTTACCTTTAGAAGATTTCAAGGGAGAAGTTGAGTTTAAAAATGTAAATTTTAGTTATGATGGAGTTCGCAAGACTCTTAAGTCTGTAAGCTTTAAAATTAATTCTGGTGAGATGGTAGGATTGGTGGGGCCTTCAGGTAGTGGTAAAACAACAATTACTAATTTGATTGCTCGCTTTTATGATGCACAGTCTGGTGAAATTCTAATTGATGGTAAAAAAATAACATCAATTGATTTGAATAGTTATCGTAGTCAAATGGGAATTGTTTTGCAGGATCCTTATTTATTTCATGGTACTATACTAGATAATATTAAATATGCGCATCCAGAGGCCACTCTAAAAGAGATAATTAGTGCAGCTAAAGCAGCAAACGCCCATGACTTCATTTGTAATCTCCCACAGGCCTACGACACTGTCGTCGGAGAACGAGGTCATACACTTTCTGGAGGAGAACGGCAAAGAATTTCAATTGCTAGAGCTATTTTAAGAAACCCTAAAATACTTATTTTAGATGAAGCGACAAGTAGTGTAGATACTGAAACTGAAAAGAAAATACAACAGGCTCTTGATAGATTGGTAAAAGGTAGAACAACAATTGCTATAGCTCATAGGTTATCTACTTTGGCTCAAGCGAATAAGATTTTAGTCCTTAAAAATGGAGAACTAAAAGAGCAGGGAACGAGTATAGATTTAATGAAATTAGAAAATGGAGTTTATAAAAACTTAGTAAATATGCAAAGAGAATTACATGCTAATAAAGTTTGAGAGGTTAAAATGGATGTTTTGAATGTAGACAAATTAAGAGATCAAAACAAAATTATAGAATTTAAACTAGAGTTTAATGAGCACGGACAATTATTTTTTGTAAATAAAGAAAAAAAAATTAGTGTTTACATAAAAAAGTGTTTTCCATGGTCAAATAAGGACTCTTTTTTTTCAATTAGAAACCAAAGTGACGAAGAGGTTCTGCTAATAGAAGATATCAATGCTCTTGATGAACATTCGAGAGATGCAATTATCTCATCACTTTTAGCTTCGGGTTTTTGTTTTATTATTAATGATATTATAACAATTAAAGAAGACTATGAATTGCGTGTTTGGGAGGTTGAAACTAACCAAGGAATGAGGCAATTTCAAACTGAACTTATGGCTTGGCCCAGAGAATTGTCTAGTGGAGGTTTGCTAATACAAGATTTAGCCGGAGATATATATTATATTCCAAAAGTTTCTGAACTGAAGCCTTCAGGAAAAAAGCTGTTATGGGCGTTTATTGATTAATATTTTTGTAAGATAAATTTAATTTGTAAATAGATTTACTTTAAATATAATAAATTTATGCAAAAAAATCTTAAAAAATGGATTTTATTAGCTGACGATGATAAAGAGTTGTTAGAGCTTTATGAATCTTTTTTAGATATGCACTTTGGTGAAAGTGTTAAAGTATTAACTGTTGAAGATGGTGTAGAAGCAACAAATAAACTTCCATTTCAAGCTTTTGATTTAATTATTACAGATTTAAATATGCCTAAAAAATCAGGACATGCATTTATTCAAGCGGTAAAAGAAAGTCAAATGAATGAGCACACACCTATTTTGGTAATAACAGGAGAAGATCCTGATGGTATCAATGAACAGAAAATTACGATTTTATTAAAGCCATTGAATCAAACTAAATTTATAGAAGTTGTCGCGAATCAATTAAAATTGGGCAAAACAGACCAGAGAGTGGCCGCAGACTTGCTGAATACTTTTATAGATTCTGGTCATTATCTTTTGGACAAAGGAGCAGGTCTAGAAGTGACTCAGGAGCCGCCTAGTCCCAAAAAGGAAGGTGAAAATGTTGATGGCGACCATATGGTTCTAATTGCTATTAAGGTTGGAAAAATCAAAAATAGTTTCTTATTTTCTTTTGATAACGAGGTTATTAAAAGGTTAGGTCAAAAACAGAAAGTAAGCTCTGAAGAAGAATTTAGCAAAGTGGTGAAAGCTACAGGAGATGCAATTGCTCGCTACTCCATAAAAAAATATAAAGAGCAAAGTATTAACATCTTGAATGAGATAAATGTTGAGCGAGATTCTCAAGAGTTTAAAAGGCTAAAAAAAGCCAAAGGTTTGAAAATCCCCATCAGAACTCCATTGGGATATGTTAATATTTATGGCTTGATGAACTACTGAAAGATTTACTAAGCAAAAAAGCAATACTTTGATGATCTCAACTTAACCGGTGCCATAAATTGTTCAAAAACCGCCAAAAAATTTTACAAAAAATATTAAATTTATTATGTATAAGTTTAACAATTTCAAAATGTTACAGAGCATACCACTTGGTATAAAATTCGCTGTATATGTTTATATAGATATAGCGTAACAATAATGATAATTCATCATAAGAGTTAAAACTGACGAATAGGAAAGATATGAGAAGTAAAACACCAATGTTTTTTAATTCAAATAAATCAAAAAATGTCAGTTCCCTATCGGTTATTACGCTATTCCTATTATTATTTTCACCTTCAATTCATGCCTTAAATCTTAACGATCTCAACTGTGGCGACCCTGAGGTTACAAGGCTTGCACAAGAGTATCTTCGTTCATTACCAAAATCAGTATTAAAAACTGTAGGTAAATCTTTAAAGCGAACAGCTTGCGAAACAACTCGAGTAACAATGGGTGTAGAAAGTGGTTTAGCCAAAGGAGATGCTGTTGTTGGACAGGATTTCGGCCCTTACGAAAAAGATGGTTTTATTCACGGAGATTTAAAATTAACAGTTGAAAAAGACGACAATGTGGCTTGCGATGACATGCACACAAATGGCGTAGAAGCCAAAGGCCTTCGAGAGCTACACCAGAAGTTATCTAGGAAAGTTGACATAATGGGTGATAACAACCGTAAAAATGGTGATGAAGACTCAAGAAGAGAATGTAATAGTTCGGATTTGGGTTGTAAGGCAAGTGGTGGGCTTTGGTGTATGAGTGAAAAGGGTAACTTGCGTGAAATTGGTTCTGCTACAGCTGTACAAGATGAAATTAAGTATGACCAAGCAACACGTACATTTTCTTATCACGAGTGGACAAGACTTCCTAAAAATAGAGTGCGAATCGCAGCTGTTGGTCATAACTGGATGGAAAGTGTTACAGACTTTGTAAAAAATAGAGCCACTGGGAAATGGGAAAAGAAGATTATAAAATTAACTGATGAATGCTATTTTTATCCTAGTGGAAATGAGCCAATTAATATTGATAAAACAAATGCAACATTGAAATACAGCAAAGAAGATTTTAGGAATAATGAAGTTAACTTAAGAGCTAGAGTAATTAAAAAATTTACGCCATGGACAAAAGCTGCAGATAATGATGATGATGTTGAGTGGTCTGCAGGTGTCATTGAAGCAAATTTTGGAATTCAAACAGTACCTATAATTAGTTTAAGCGATAGTGAGATTAATGACATTATTTGGAATAAGAAAGATATAAACTTTAAGCAATATGGTTTAAGTAAAGAATATAAAAAGATAAGTGTTTCTGATGATGATCGAAGAGTTTTTACAAAAAACTCAAAGTTTATAAATTATGATTCTGAACATAATGTGTTAACTTGTACAGACATTAATGGTGGTGGGTCTGGTGGCGGTAATATGGCATCGAATATCGAAATTCCAAATTATGGAAAGTTTGAAGCTGTAATGGGTGTTTATCATGGCACAAAGACTAATGATGGTAATGTGCGATTTCATGGAAGCACATGTGATCCTAGGTATAATGCTAATGTAGTAAGACTTGTTAGAGGTGATTTTTATCAAACATTAAAAGATAGTAATTATTAAAATACTTGTCTCTATTTGATACGTCTTTTCTAAAAAAATTTTAATCCTTTGCTTAATTTGATACAATTTTTGTGTATCAAAGTGATAGCCATCTAGAAACTCTTTAATAATTGTCGATTTTTGTCCGAAAAAAGTAGGGAGCTCATGAAGTATTTGATATTTCTATTTACATTTCTTTATGTTTTTGAAGGGTTTTCCTTAGATTTAGAGGAAGCCATCAAAAAATATACCGGCAGAGGCACACAGCTCGCAGGCGAAGCAGGAAATATTTGTGCAATACAGTCCCCACAAACATCAGATGCCACTGAACTAGCAAAATATTACTGTAATGATAAGGGTTTAATGCATTATGAAGTTGATCCATTTTTTTATCCAGTATCGATTAGTGATTGTAGTGGAAATATTTATACTTGTTTTAGTCAAAACCCTTCAAATGGAAGTAATACAGGTACTGTAAATGATAGTGATAATGATCAGGCCAATCTTTTTTTAACATTGTGTCAAAACACATTCAATGATGAGAAAAAATGTGATGATTTAAAAGTTGAATGCTACGGAGTAGAGTTTAACAGCTGTTCTGCTGTACAAGAAGCTAAGCTAAGGGAAACTGCTACCCCTCCTGTGGCGAAAGAACCCCCACCACCAGCTGATACACCTCCACCAGAAGAGCCTCCAGGAGGCAATACACCACCACCTGGTAGTGGAAGCAATCCCTACGATGTTGCACGGGCAGATAAAGATATTTTTGAACCACAAATTGAAGTTCAATGTAAAGACATGCGCGAGGATGCAGAGTATTGTTGTGGTCCCACCGCGATGGGCTGCTTAATTGGTGCACCTAAAGACAGTGACATTGGTGCTATAACTTCCGTAGGAACCATGCTCGCTCAAGCTTTAATTGCTAACCGACAATTAACCAGCATGGCTGAAAACTGTGATAGTCAGGCAGGTTTAGCCAATTTTGGTGCCGGTATAAATACGGCGATGGCCACACAATGCCATATGAAACGCAGCACTTGCGATAACTCTTGCACCACTTAGCGCGACAGTATCAAAACTAAAATGGCGGCCAATACACAATGCTCAGGCGATGCGAACTGTGAAAGAATCTATGAAAACTTAATCGCCGAAACTAATAAACACATCAACAAATGCGAATCCTTAGCCACTGCTGAAGTCGACATGGGTACAAGGGCTGTTACAACTTTTGTTAGCACTTCGCAAATGGCAAAAATCTGTCAAGATGTAGCTATGGCAACACCCCCGCCAGTCGCACCTGGGCTACCTAATAATTTGTGTTCTGATCCGACAGATTTAAGTAATCCTTACTGTCGACAACAATTTTGCTCTCAACCAGGCAGCATGAATTTACCCGAGTGTCAGAGTGCAAGTAATGTCACACGAAATAAATTGGGTAGTGGATCGGGTTCATCGGTACCCTTTGGTGCAGCCGGTGGAACTCGTGAATCTGTAGACCTTGGCGGTGCGGATGAAGGCCTTGGCAATCAATTGCCTTCGACGGGCAATAATGAAATCGGTGATCGCTCTGTTGTAGCCACACAAGGTGGAACAACGGGTGGACTTCCCGGCGGCGGTGGCACGGGTGGTGGCGGAGCCTCTGGTGGTGGCGGCGGTGGCGGCCAACAAAAAGGTTTAAAGACAGATATCCTTGGCGGCCTTGGTGGCGGTAGTGGATATTCGGTATCGAGTATGGGCTTCGGTGGCGGTGGTGGCTATTCCAACCCCGTTGGCGGTAGTGGTAGAAATAATAAAGCCAAGCCTTTTGATTTAGCTAAGTATTTACCTAAAAAACCACCACAGAGAAAACTGGCTGGCTTGAGTGGTGGAGGACGTGGCCTCAGTGGTCAAATTGCAGGAAAGCACGAAAACATTTGGTCGCGAGTGACAAATAAATACATCGAGTACTGTTTGACCAATAGATTGTACTGTCCAAATCGGGGACGCTAACTTTTAATTATTCGATGGGATGCGAGGGGATTTGAATATGAAAGTCATTTATAAGTGGTTGATTTTTTCTATTTCAGTTTTTGCTTTAAGTAGCACAACACTAGCTTCGAGTAGTAGTGTGAATACCGGTTCAAATAATAATTCCGGTAACGGTGGTGCAGCAGTAAATATTTTTATAGAAAAGCTATCACCTGAGCCGACACACACGCGTACCAGAAGTTTTGGTCGATAGACTTTCTCAGGTTTTTTATCAATCTTAATAAACTTGGCTTTCCATGGTCGACAAAAGTCTAATGATTTTATTGACATATCATTACTCAAAGGTGTACTTTGAAATATCATGATAAATCGAAAATTAGATTTGAGGTCAATAAATGAAAGTCTATTCTTGTGGGGCCCACGGCAAACAGGTAAAACATCCCTTTTAAAGACTCAATTTCCTGCCGCCACTTATATTGATTTGCTTAAATCTGATGAGTTTGTTCAATATTCAAAAAAGCCCAGTCTTTTGCGTGAGCATGTGGAATATAAAAAACCAGATAAATTAATAATAGATGAAATTCAGAAAGTTCCACCGCTTTTAGATGAAGTCCACTGGCTTATTGAAAATACAAATACACAATTTATTCTTTGTGGATCGAGTGCCAGAAAATTAAAACAGGGTCATGCTAATTTACTCGGAGGACGTGCATTTCGTAGAACCCTAAGAGGGCTAACTGCACATGAACTAGAGGAAGAATTTAAACTTGAAACAGCTCTTAATCACGGTTATTTGCCTAAGATTTACTTGAGTAAAAATCCAGATGAATATTTACGCGCCTATGTTACAGACTATTTAAAAGAAGAAATATCAGCAGAAGGTTTAGTAAGAAATTTACCAAGTTTTTCTGAGTTTTTGGACTTAGCTAGTTTATCTGATACAGAAATGATAAGTTATAGTTCTTTTGCAAGAGATGTAGGAGTTTCACAACCTACTATTAAATCATATTTTCAAATATTAATTGATACTATGATTGGTGAGTTTTTACCAGCCTTTATTAAAAAGCCAAAAAGAAGAGTCATTCAAGCACCCAAGTTTTATTTTTTTGATGTTGGTGTTGTCAGAAAACTAACAAAAAGAGGATGGGTTGAGCCAGGAAATGAACTATTTGGTAAAGCTTTTGAAAACTGGGTTTTTCATGAACTTTGTTGCTATAGGGATTATTTAAATCCGGATCTAGAAATTTCCTATTGGAAACTGCCTTCTGGCATAGAGGTAGATTTTATTTTAAACAATATGGAAGTAGCTATAGAAGTTAAAGGTCGTGACAATATTAATTCATCTCACTTAAAGGGTTTAAAAGAAGTTATTAAAGACCACAAAAAAATTAAAAGACGAATATTAGTTTGTCTTGAAAATAAACCTAGAAAAACAGAAGATGGAATCGAAATTCTTCCCTATACTGAATTTTTACATTTACTTTGGAATCGTAAAATTATTTAATTTGCTTATTAAAGAAAAAAACCTCAAATCCAGATAATAGAGTTAAAACCCAATACTCACTAAGAGTCCTGTACATTTTCTTCAAGTTTTTATGCACTACCTGCGACAGTTAGCGCCTCCAAGGTTTCACCCTCACTATCAATAAATTCTACTTCATACTCATCGTTTTCAAAGCATAGTAAGATAGCACCTCTTGTACCAACTTTAATATTATCGGAAATGTTTTTTGTTTGAAATTACCATACCATATTTTTCTGCAAATCCAGGACTAAGTGGACTTACATGTGACCAGAATTGTGCATTGCCACCAATATGACTCTTATTTCTAGTACCTATTCTATAAAGTGTACCTCCATTTTCAACTTTATGTCGTACTATTAGTGCATCTTCAGATAATTCCTGTACTGCTTTACCTGAACCCCAAGGTATATCTATTGGTTTGGCATTTTTGACTGAACTTAAAAACTCATCTATTTTTATAGTATTATTTTTTAAATGACCACTCTACTTTCTGGATTTTGGAGTTTATGGAACTGTTTAAGGGGCAATTCTTTAGAATTGCGATTAGTTAGATAAATTTGATAAAAAACCTTTAGGGTCTTTTACAAAGCTAAAAGCATCGGAAATTTTAATCTCACTTTTTAAGTTGTTCAAACTTACTTCGAATATAATACCATCAATATTTAAACCTATTGCATCAAGCGTTTCTGCTAAATCCACTATTAACCTCAAGTTGTCACCATTTAAATTTCTCAAATCTAATCGAACTGATACCTCTGAAAATCTATCATTTTCACAAATAACTTCAACGCAATGACTATCTTCTTCACCCCACTGTTCGATATTATTACTCCAACTTTTCTTCTTTTTGAAATGCTTAGATAATATTTTCTCAATCATCGTAAGCTTAGTTGAAGCCTCCCATCCTATTAGATTTTCTCTCTCATCTTCAGTAAGTGAATCTGGTAATTTACCTTGTTTATTGAGTAATTCATTCTTAGAAATTAAAAATAGTGAATACTGCCATACAGCCATCAATTGCCCCCTGCAAGTACATCATCAATATTTTTATATCCTTTAAATGGTAATTCAACTTTTTCTACAGGCACCACCTTGAAACCAAGCTCTTTGGCCACTCTAGCTCTATGATGACCATCAACGATATATTTTTGACCTTTGTACTCTATATATTTAATTGTTTCTCGAACTACACCGTCTTGCTTTAATTGTTCTTTAAAAGTTTGGTAAGTCCGTTTACCCATTGTTATCTTGTGAGTTGGGTTTAAATCAAACGGGCTTATTTTATCTGCTGAAAGGTGCTTGCCAAGTTTGAGTGTGCCCTCCTTAGTCTTAACCCCAATTCTCTGGGCGGTGTCTACTGCCTCAGCCGATTCACGGGCTAAAACTTCACCTGTTTCTTTTGCGCTGAATTTTAACAAAGACCTCTTAGCAATGGCACGCAAAATAGCTGTGGTGGGAATTAAATCTATGGGATCAAGAATGGGCGTGTCTATACCCACTTCTGATACAAAATTGCCATTTATATCGACTATTTTCCATTGGTCTTTTATATAATGGGGCTCCCCATTATACATTATAGGCTCTAAACCCATTAAGTATCTGTACTCTAAATATTTGCGAGTATCTTCTCCGCCGTTGAGAAGTGCATTTTTAAATAATTTATCCTCCTCATCAAATTCATATTTGGGTGTGGGGATGGTATTTCCATCCTTATCTATGGCCTCACGTTCTAACCCAAAAAATTTGTTAACCATTTCTGAGACTTCTGCCATAAAGCTGGCTTCTTGTAATAAATTGAATTCATTCTTGCTTACAGAAGATCTCAGTGGACTATCGCTGTTATTTTCATTAATTAAAAATATTTGAGCATCAGCGAGAAAATTTTTATTGCTGTTTTGATTTTCTTTTAAAACTCTTCTAGCTATTGTGCGTGTTTGATTTATAAATTCAGAATTAGCCTTCTCTGTATCTGTTAATTCATTATAAGACTTTCCGTAAAAATCTTGGGCGGATTTTTCTTGAACTTCATTGAGTATGTCTACAAAAGCTTGTTGTATTTCCTCTAGCTTAGCCTTTTCTATGGGGTCTAACTTCTTGGTCGCTTCCTTATAACTAAGGCTTTGTTGTTGTTTTAACTTTGTGGCTTCTATCAAAGCCAAATCATGAACTAAATCTATTAGAGCGGATTCGGAGATATCTTTTAAAAAGCCCTGAGCAGTTAGCGCTTCATCTTTATTGATAATCTGATTAATCACCTTATAGGTGGCATTCTCATAGAACTTCTGTAAATAGATCTCACCAACACTTAAGTTTTCTACATTCTTAGTACTAAAAGCTTCATTTTTAAATACATATTCACTTGCGGCAGCAGTTGCCACCATCGCTAAGGACTCTTTAAATGTGTAATTTCTGTTGTTGATGGCTTTATCAGCGGCAATTCTAGTTAAACTTCCACTGACAGCACCATAACTAGATGCCACCGACATAGCTGCGTAGTTAACGGCAAATGATTTGATTGCACTGTCAAGTGTGTGATTTTCACCCGACACTAAGGTTTCTGTGAGGGTTGATGCTGCAGCTCCTCCAGCAGGACCACCGTAAACATAAGCTACCGCTGTTACCACGGCTCGCACAATATGTGCAGATAAGTTAGCCGAATAGGTTTTGTAAAAATATTCTTGGTCTTCATAATATTCAGTCGTGTGTTTTGTGCGATTAAAATGCTCTTCATTTAAATCGTAACTAATAATATTGCCATTGAGTTGAGTGTTCACAAGAGTCGACTTTTCAGCGTCTAATACTCCGTTTATCTGCTTAGCATTGATCTCAGGATTAAAGTATTTTACACGAACGGCATACTTGCGCTTTGTGCCCCAAATACTCTTTCTTTTTGACACTAACTCAGTATATTCATGCTCAATGGGCACTATTTGAATTTCTTTGTTTATATCAAATGTAACTGTGCCCTCATCTTGCACATCAATTTTTGGTGCTTGACCATAGTAATTTTCAGCCTGAAAGCTGACGCCTTCATTTCCAGAAAAGATTTCTGAACGTTTAAGTGCTGCTGAACTACCACTGCCTACAACTTTAGCCAGTTGTTGTATGGTGTTTCCCGCAAAAACTAAAACTTTACCCTCTGATTTTAGTTTAGTATTTTCACTTAATACAACATTACCAATAATGGCATTTATATCTAGATCGCCTTTGGTACTTACAGAACCGCCAGGTAATAGCTTAACATTATTGGCCAGTAGGGCAACATTGGTGTTAGTTTTAAATTTAATATGGTCTTTAATTTTTAGCTCATCTTTAGGATCTATTGAATTGCGATGGATAACGAGTGAATCCACATTTAATTGATCTTGAAATCCTGAAAACTCCTTAATCTGATCTGAGTTCCAGTTTCTGGCTATATACATATCCTTGGTATTCACCTTGCCGGGATTAATAACTGAATCTTTATGATTAGCGATATCTATTAACTTGCCAGCAGTGCGTGTACCTTTTGAATAATCGGTGACACCATCACCCTCTAAGTATAAATTTTCACCAGCAGCTATATGACCAGAATTTATTAATTTCCCGTCTTTGTAGTTTTGCATGACTGTTGTGTTATTTGTACTTTTAATTCTACCTCTGTTAGAAAAACTTCCTTCGGATATGGTTTTTACATTATTTGCATAAATTAAACCTGAATTATTAAAATCACTTTTTTTGCCAATCTGTAATAAATTTACATTTTCTCCAGCCACATAGCTATCTAGATTTTGGATTTCAGAACGTATTTCAATATCAGAAGAACTAAACGAACCATTGTAGCCAATAGCACCGCCGTAACCGGTTACTTTTTTGCCCTGTATATAAGCTTTTGTTGCAACAGGAGTAATTCTAGTATCACTAAGTTCGATATTACCTTTGGTATACAGTAGAATATATTTTTCATCGCGCTTAGGATCATCGCGCTGAGGTCTTGGACCTGCAATGCCCCAATTGAGATCTAAAAAGAGGTTGTACTTTTCTTGGTACAACCTTATTGAATCACCCAAGTTCGCAAATTTTGTACTTAAATCGCAAGAAGTAAATTTCATGTCATTACTTTTATTGCTATCGTTTCCTCCGTTACCCTCTGGCTCAAGTAATCTTACAAGCATTAAGCCTGTCGTGCGTAAACGTGATTGATCGCAAGTTAATGATGTGGAATAAAGTCTTATATATCTTGAAAATAAAAGTCCATTTATTAGATTGATGTCATTCTCTATTTTTGCTTCTATTATTCCTGCAGTAGATACTACTTGGGCACCATTTTTATGTTCACTAGTTAAAATAAGATCTTGTGCATTGAGTTTTGAGCCCAGTTGATTACTAAAGCGTCCTTGAATTAAGATTTTTTTGGCATACACATAAGCTTTTTCATGCGATGAAATATCACCCAGTATTCGTAATTCTGACTGTGTTTTAATTTGGGTTTTATATAGAGACAATTTGCCGTTTAATTCAATGTCACCAGTAGACTCTAAGATTAGGCTATCTACTTTTATTTGACTCTCTTTTTGAATTTTAATTGAATTAGCAACAATAATTATTTTATGTTTTGAATCTAATTTTCCATCGATTTCCAAATCGTTATTAGTTTCAATAAAGATACCTTCATCTTCAAGACAAGATATTTTAAGAGTTTGCGCCGTATAGAAGGGGAATAAACTCTCACAGCCATTTGCAATTAAACTTGAGTTTAAGGCAACTGTCTTAGCCAGCACATTTTGTGATAAAAACAAAGCAAATATTAAGTAAATGTAGCTTCTGATTCTCATATTAAATATCCGCACTTTGTAAATACCAATCAAAATATTTTAGTTGTATTGGAGAGCTCTTTGCAACATTTACTTGCACAGTAATTGTAAAGTTTTTTTCATCATAAGTATTACATTTGTCTAAAGGAGAAATGTCCAGCTCTGCTTCAAAAAGGTTATTGCTGAGTCTTTTAAACATCTGTTCACCTTTAGAATATCTATCTAACTTTGTTGAACTAAACTTTGTTAACAAATCTTCGTTGGGATTTTGTTCACAAACTAAACGTACTTCAAAAAAATCGATGTCTTTGATATCCTTCAATAACTTCTCACCTGATGTGTTTTCTAAATCTAAAACTACTTTTAATTTATAGCCCTTATTGTTGCGCATCATTCGTATAGCTTCAAAAGATAAACCATTGGCCGGAGATATGGAGTAAATTTGTTTGCCCTCATTTCCTGGAGTAGTGTATTCACTTGTGATATCATTTTTTGTTATTGTATAAACTGCTTCGGATTTGAAGATCAATGACGTTTTTATATTGTATGTAGAATCAGAGTTAGGCTTTTTAAAGGCTGTATGCAGAGAGTTATCTTCTTCGTACTTTTTAATATAAGAACTGTTTAGAATACCATTTCTAAAATTTTGAACTGATGGGTAGTCTCTAGCCAAGAAAAATGGAAATTCAATTTCTTTTAGTTTCGGTAGGTTTAAGATGTTTCTATTTACATTACTAAAGGCAATTTGGTTATTTTGTGTAATAGGAATGCCACTGAAGTTATGAATAGTTAATTTTTCAACTACAGAATTGCCATAAGAAAGACAACCGTAACCTCTTTTTATAGGAAACATTTCCAGACTGAATACGTTTACATGACTAAAAAGCTTAAATGCCTCTGCCATTTTACATATGCCAACATTTTTTCTTCTAATAACACGTGTGTAATCATTTTTATGATTCTTTAAAACGGAATATTCTAGGTTCATTAAATTATTATTGAAATCTACTTTACTTAAACTAAATATATAAGGGGATATTTTGTCGTCAATTCTTTGAATTTTATAAATCCCATGTAATTCATCTTTAATATTATAAGGGAAATCAATTGTTTGAATATTATTAGCTTCTTTTTCATCTAAACTATTAATAGACAAAACAAAAGTTCCATTTGAATTTACACATTGACTGTTAACAATTTCACTCGAATATATTTTGTTGATCAATTGATATACAATACCATTTTCAATATAAATATATGGAGATTCAATTTCCATTCCTTCTGTGTCTAGCAGTTTTATTATCATATCTTTACAGGTGAAATTTTGTAAATAACTATCTTCAATAATTGCAGAATATACAGTTTCACTATCAATTAAATTGGAGCTTGATTGATCATTCATTGTTACTCTAAGAGTATTTAGTGAGTTAAATTCAGTTAGAATTTTATTTTCATAAAAATCAATAAACTGGTCAATGTCTCTTGGTGTAGTAAATTCTGTTGCATTTAAATCTTTTATTTCTAAATATTTGTCATAAATAACTGGCTCTGAAAAAGTATCAAATTTTAATACATTACCATCCACTTTTTTAACTAAGGGTAAATCTTTAATTCGTGATAGGGAAAAGCTAATTTCTAGATCATTCTTATCATTTACAAGAATGCTAGGAAGTTGTGGCACTAATAGATATTCAGAGTTGTTTTCTGTATTTAATTTTAAAATGTACATAACATTACATTCAGATTCATCATCACATAAATATTTTTTTACTTTTTTATCCCAATCTACTAGATATCTACTAATGTTTGTTTTGTTTAATGATAAATAAGTATCATTTAAAAAATTAATTATTTCTACTTTATCATCTACATTTCTATTTAATTGAGCAGTTAAACCAGAAGCGCTGATTAGGAGTAAAGCTGAAACAGTAAGCAATCTTAATAAGTACATATAAATTACTCCTGTCCTAATTCTTCAATAATCATATCATTATCTTGAATTTGAAATTTTTGTGACTGTTTATCTTGTTGAGCATCCAATGCTTGATTAAGGTAATTTACAACTTCTGCTTGTTGAGCTTCGTTTGCAAAGTTTATATTTCCTTCTGTCACTTTCTGGCCATTTTCAATCAGATATTTTATCATATTAATATCACCATTTTTAATGGCAGAATATAAGCAAGAGTCTCCTTCAAAAGGAATATCTTTGCTGGCGTTTTTAAACATATAACTTACAATGTCGAGATGTTTATTTTCACATGCATATATATACACATATCCAAAATCTCTTTCAGTTGCACCGCTTGATATCATAAACTTTAAAAAATTTAATTGTCCATATCGCGTACTACCTTCAACTCCAAAAACAAGTTTGGCACCCAGTTCAATCATTTGTTTGCCAACATCTATATTATTAGATTGAGCGGCTCCCAAGAGCCCCCAACTTGCAAAATAATCTTTGTTTTTGGCTAAATATTCATATTTATCAAAAAGAGAGTAAAGATACTCTAAGACCGAAGAGTGACCACCACTACCAGCGCCAAAGAAAGCGCCAGCAGGACTCGCACCATGAGCAATCCCATATTTAACGATTTCTAAATGGCCATTGTACGCTGCCCAATAGTTGTCATAAAAATCTAGTCTAACATAGTTCTGTTGTAGCTCTTGTGCTATTTGATCTCTAAATATTTTTTCACTTTCTCTATCTAGTCTAAGATTACCTATATTTACATGTATTATTTTAACTCCTGAGGACGATTTTATTCCTAAATATTTGAATATAGATAAATCTCCTATGTAAGCTGCCCAATATTTTGGAACTTCAAAATCAATAGTTTTGTTTTTTGTAACAGAATCATAAGTCACATGATCGGCAAATAAATCGGCTTTTTTCATGTCACAAATTTTAAGTGCACCAATCAAGCCCAATTCTAATGGGGCTTTTTTTTCATTCATAAAATATTCGATAATTTCATTATTGTCTTCCAGAACAGCCCCTAAAAGACCAATCTCATCTTGTTTTTCTTCAGGTAGATCAGCAAGTAGAATATTA
>JAGRAE010000149.1 GCA_020435005.1 Bdellovibrionales bacterium | reverse complement strand
TGAAAATCACTTTTCTGAAAATCACTTGGCTTATTTACTGGGTGAAGATCTGCCAATAAAGGGCCATCGCATTCAGAAACCTTACATACAATTGTTTGAAAGTTTAGAAGGGCTTTATCTTCAAGCTCGACAACAAAAACCTGCATCGTTTGATAAAGTCTGGGACACGTATACTATTAATGAACAAAGTCATGAAGTCATTGTTGAAAAACTTAAACAAAATGATAGAGTCATTATCACTGCAGCAGCACCAGGAGTCGAGGTGCATGAGGAAGCCTTTGTAACACTCACTAAAATTGCTGAAGATTTAAATACATTTATAATTCTCTTTGCTGAGGCTGGACAACCTATGTTACTCGATCCACTATTAGTGAATCATCCACTGGTCCATATTATTCACGATTCAATAGAAGTATCCCCTTGGTTAAAAATTAATACACTCCCCTTACCATTCAAGCGACAAGATTCAAACTCTCCATTAAGACTGCCTGGCAGAGGTGGTCAAAGAGGTCAGACTCATATTATAGGAAGTCCACAACTTAGAGATGAATTAATCCCAACAAATGATAATCATTTATTCCCACACAGAATTGTTACTTCAGGTGCAATATCTAAAGCTTGGTATTCTGGCAAGAGACCTATTTCCGGAGTCACTGATGATGGTGCACGTGATGTCCACGTTATTGGTGCTGTAATGCTTGAAAAAGATCGTGATGACAGTGGTCTCGATGGCTTAGGCACACCTAATACTTGGCATCTCAGACAATTAGAATGGTCTGAACATAGTCGTTCATTTCTTGACAATGATGTAAGATATAGCCTGCGTTCAGAGCATAAAGTTAAAAGGTTTAAACCTGTGCCTAAAAATGAAAACAAAAAAAGACTTGTTGAAGAAAACATTGATGAGCGATTAGATGACACAGAAAAACACAATCAATTAATAAAGGCCTATCAACAAAAAACATTAACAAAAAATCAAGTTCGTCCTGAGTACATGGTATTTGGCGATGAACATATAGGTGGTGAAGATCATTTTGCTTTTTTTCAAAATAAAATTGAAGCGATATTAAAGTACAAACCCAAAAGAATTGTTTTACATGATTTATTTGATGGTAAATCTATAAATCATTGGGAATCACAAAACATGTTAATAATGGCAAAAAAAGCCGCCAATAATGAATTAAACTTAAAAGCAGAACTGGATAAAGTTGTTGCTTATGTAAATCAGTTATTAAAATTTGATGAAGAGTTAAGTATAATTATTGTTGAATCCAACCACAATAATTGGTTAACTCGATTACTGAGAGAGGCCGAGAAATTATCCCAACCAATAAATGACCCTTTAGTTTACGAATTGATACACTCTGCTCTAAATATGGAAATTGATCCCCTTGAATACTATATGACTAAGAGGGCAGACAAAATATTAGCTGATCCCGACAGAAAGTTTCGTGAAGGTTACATATCAAAACTAATTGATGATACGAGAGTGCAATTCCTACCAAAAGGTACATCATTAAAAGTTGGACCTATTGATTTCAGTATTGAAATTGGTGAACACGGACACAACGGAGGAGGATTTCGTGGTGCAGGCATAACTCTTCGTACTACGGCGGGTCGTTCTTATACCGGTATTGCTTATGGTCATACTCATAGTCCCGGAAGAAATGGCCGCGCAGGAAATGCTGGAGCTTCTATTAGTCCACGACAAGATTATGCATTAGCAGGAGCTAGCGCAACAGGAATGGCTTTTATAAATGTCTATGATGATGGCATATTCCAAGTTTACAATTTTAATCCACACAGTCAAACTTATGAATTAGGTGATGGCACCCCACTTCCTGCAAAAGAATTTTTCTATAGTATAGACGGTGAAACTTGGCCAAGAGTTATTGAAAATGAAGAAAAAGGAAAAGGCTTGGACACACTTGATCAGTGGCGTGGTGTTTCAGTCGTAGGAGAATAAGTTGTCTGAACAAAGTCAGGTATTATTAAAAAGTTTTTCTCAATCCATCGATGCTCAAATGGCTAAATCATTTTTAAGTAGCCATGGGATCGAATCCTTTATTAAAGATGAACATATTGTGAGCATGAACTGGCTATACTCCAATGTTGTCGGTGGAGTGAAGTTAATGGTTAAAGAACAAGATTTTGAAAAAGCACAAAAACTATTGGCAGATGTTGATGCACAAGAATTTTCCTTAAATGACAACCTAGTACAGGGGATACCTTGTACCCAATGTACATCTACTCAAACTGAAATAATTAATGAGCCCGGAAGAAAATACAGTTTACTAGGAATACTTGGCCTAGGCACTTTTTTGCCTCTCCCCTTTTTAAACTATGAAGAATGGAAGTGCCATAGTTGTAGCCATATCTGGAAAGTTCAAAAGCCAGTCAATTTATTTTATCTATTCATTAAATGGATTTTATTATTGTCCATTGTGGCTGGCACTTATCTTTATGTAAAGCAATATTTAAGCCCTAGTGAATAGATAGTTTTGAATTATTACAGTCTCTGTGACTAGTATTAAAATCTGTCACATAGAAACCCTTTAAAAAACTAATAGCTTCATTTAGTCGAATAGCTATATTTTCTACTTTGTTGATGTTTGCATAATTATTCAATTCTTCCATTACAGATATAAGATCTAAAACAGTTGATGAAATACAAGCTAAATATGTTCTTAAGTTAGAATTTCTATTTAAATGGTGATTCACTTCTTTGCGAAACATTTCATATGCTGCAAATACTTTTCGATAAAGTTCACGTTGTTCAGAGTCAAATTCAATATCCTTGATTGATAAAATAACCTCACTCCCTTTAAAATAATCTCTGTTGCTCCTATCATGCTCTTCTAGAAGTTCATTAAAATTTTTCTCAAGCATTGTCATTGAGTTCAAAGGTTTTAGATCTTCAATTTCTGCAAAGGATTTTTGCTTTTTAAGGAGATAGGCGACTCTTTCTATAACCATGGTGCTAGCATAAATTTTATTATTTAAAGGGTTTGATAAAATTCTCACAAAATCTTTAGCACTAACTTCTATTTTTTCTCCGGGATTGAGCTCTCTCTGACAAATAAGATTTAATTTCTGATTAATTTGTACTTCAAGTACTACAGGTTTTTGACTATCAGTCTGAAGTCTTGGCTTGTTAACTTGATCCTTAGCATCGGCCAGAAAACTAAATAAAATCATCTGTAAAATTGCAAATTTAAATAGTGTCATTTAGCTTCCTGAGTTTGTTACCTACATAATTCCAAAAGATTACATACAAATTTAATACCTAAGCAGGAAAATTTTAAGCAATATACACATGAATTAAGTGTAAAAAAAATTGTCACCCACCCTAAATTGTCAATTGTGAGGTTCCCAAAAAGGTCCCTGTGTCTAAATTGTTTACCTTTTTTTCTGTCAGATCTTAAATTATCGTATTTAAAAGTCAGAAAAGTGGCCCTCTACTTGAATAGGTTTCATGTTATTAGGAGTTTAAAATGAAAAAAAGTTTTTGTTTCTTATTACTACTAACTAGCTTCAACTTGGCCCTAGCTGAAAACAGCTTTAATGCCACGATAATTTCCTTCAATAAAGTTAAAGGTAAATTACTAATCAAGTCTAAAGATTTAGAACAAGTAAATGCTGGTGATATTCTAAAATACGGTTCCTTTTGCACTCTTGAAGTTTCCAAAAAAACCATTAGTCGTGCCATACTTATTTCGGATTTATGTAGAAAAAAAGATTTACCCAAAGTTGGATCTACAGTTGTTTTTAAGCACAGTCCTGCCGACAAATTTTCCGTTAAACGTACAAAAGTAATTAACAACAACAAAACTGTAATGCGAATCGTAAGACCAACACCAGTTAAATCTATTTCTTCAAATGGATTTCGTATTGAAATTTCAAAACCCACATTAGAACAACAAGTTGCAATTACTGATAAAGAACTAGGTTTTCAAGATAATTTTATTGAAGGTAATACAACGGCTTTAGGTGCAAGTGTTGGTTATACTCGTGTGAATATTAAAGATTTAGGTCTGTCTGCAAAAATTAATTTTACTCACTATAGAACAAACTTGCAGTCTATTAAAGGTATATTAAATGCCACTTATGGTTTTAATGAGCATATCTATGCCTTTGCTGGAGGTAATGGCAATAAATTTACAAGAGAGTTTCACGAGCTCAATTTTGGCGCTGGTTATCAAGCGGGAATAGGCCTTCAATTGAATGAAAATTTTGGTATTGAACTGAGCAAATTTCAATTAAACAATGAAGGGACTATTCGCAAGGAAGACAGCATAAAAGACGTTAGTTACCAAATTGATGGCGTAGAACTTTCACTCCACGCCACATTTTAATTAAACTTAATAATATACGACCAAACTTACAGATCCCAATCTAGGAGTTTGGTTAGATTTCTCAGTTTTATCAAACATGTATTGATAGGAACCAAAAATTCCAACATTAACGGTTGAAGTTCTAAAAAATTTGTAACCCAATCCTAGTCCAATAGTCCATCCCGAAGCATCATCATCAGAAATTCCAAAAAAATTGTTGGAATCTTCGGAAGCAGCAGCTGAACCATAGCCAATCTCAATACTAGCAAAGGGACTGTGTTTCGCACGAGTTAAAAAGTAATTCATTCCTAAGGTAACATTAGTAAAACGAGCATTATCATCCTCATCTGATCTAGGGGTATATATTGACCAATTTAACTTTAAATCAAAGTCTGGATCTAAGCCCCAAACATAGCCAAAGCCCCAATTGGTTCCCCCACCATCTACATTTAGACCATTGCTCCAAGCTGGACCAAAAGAGAAACGCCATTGTCTAGTAGCTTGGTATCTTCGTGTACCCTGGTGAACTTCATCTTCAGTAACATCATTAACTTGTGCAGAATCTCTCGGCAACGTTTCTTCCATAACAGAGCGAACAACTCGTACAGCAACGGTATCCATATCTGATAAACTGGAGGCTTTCATTTTACTAGAAAATTTAATTTTTCCATTTTGAATTTTATCAATTTTTAAAATGTAAGAGTCACCTAATTTTAACAACTTAGGTTGAAGAATAAATTCAGCAGTTCCAGCTTCTGTCATTAATTCATGGCCTTCTGACACAACTCCAGAGCTAACTAATTCCTTAATTGTTTCTAAAGTCCCAGATTTTACACCACCTTTGGCTTTAATATCTTGAACATAAATAGTTTCAGCAAACACACTTTGGGATAGATTCAAAAAAATAAGCAAAAGAAAATTAATAAAAAGTTTCTGAGTTGACATAACCAACCTCCTAAATTCGTTCATCAAGATTAAGGGTTCGCTATAATCACTACAAGTAAAATGAATACAAAAAAGCCCTGTTTTTAAAAAGTGCGGCATTTTGCCGCGTGGCTTCTTTAAACAAGGCTATTTAAAAAGAGTATAATAATATTTTTTATTCTTGGATTGACTTCTCTTGTTCCTTTTCAGCACTGTCCACTGCTTTTACTTCATTTTGAAGTTGATCTATGTTTACTTTTAATCCATCTAAAAACAATAAAACAAATCTTTCAACTTGTTTACGTACTTCTTCTGAGGCCGTCACTTCATTAACTGCTTCGACAAGATTTTCAAGATAACTTAAGTTTTGCTCTTCATCCATTGCCTTATAAAACTGCATATGGTTTTCAACCAAGCAGTCCGCTTTCTCAACTAAATCCTCTACAGAGTCACAACTCAAACAGCTAGCAGATGCCAAACCTTCTTGCGCTAAACCTTTTAACTTTTCAAAAGTTTGTCCTTCAAAACCAAAGTAAACCACATTTTCATTACCACACTCTGGTCGGCGGTCTTTTTCGTACTCAGTGGCAAATACTTTGTGTACACAGGTTTTTGGTTGTTTAACTGTACAACTTTTATAAGTTTCTACACCACATGCCTTATCTCTTTTATTTGCAACAAGTTTTAAATCCCCTTTTTCAATTCTTAAATTACAAGTATATTTATAGTGTTTAATACCCCAAATTGTTTTATCAGGTTCAGGTATATTAGTAACTAAACCAATGGGTATGGCTCTTAAACTTTTATCGTTATTTTCTTTGTTCCAATTATCAACCACTTTTTGACAATACCAAGCATGTCTCACCGAATCTGGTTGCCCTTTTAGATCGTCATCTTTGTATCCCGCTACCCAAGCCGATTGATACTGAATCACATTTACTGTATTCCAATTTTCAAAATCATAAATTTCTTTACATCTTTTGTAAGCAGCTACTCCACAAATAGGATGATTTTCAAGTTCTACTTCTGTATAACCACAGACACTAGGGTCATTGCCTTCTTTGGGAATTGGTTTATTTAAATTCTCACATTCACTATAAAGTTCATAAGCCCATCCCGCTTTACATGAGACATCTGACTCATTAGCAAAAGTTTTTTCTTCAACAACCATTATTGCGAGTAGCGCAACAAGCGATAATATGAGGGGGTTCATTTCCTGCTCCTTTAGTTTTTCTTTCTTAGATGGATGGGAATTTACTCATCTACGACAAGGTGAGTCAAGGGGATTTGAACTTGTTCACGTAATTACAAGAAACCTATCTACAAACTAGACACTTAAAGCGTACTCACAATCTGCAAAAAGAGGGTATTGCGAGTCGCCCAGCTCTTCCAAACGACTTTCAATTATCTCAATAAATCTTTGAAATTCCTTAGATTTTTCCTTCAAAAAGAGGGACTTCACAGCTTTCAGTACTTGTTTTTCTTCTTCAATAGAAATGATTCCAGCAGAATCTTTAACAGTCTGAAATGAAGACTTATTTTTCAGCTGAAAGCGGATTTTTTTGCCATAATGATCTGATAGGTGTTCGCCTTTAAATGTTTTGGGATAAACTTCGCTTTCTGTAGCTTTTAACTCTACTAGCTTTCCAGATCTGTAAAACACATAGTCTAAAACTCTTGATGGTCCACCCCAACTTAAAGGATTGTCATGACAGTAGGTACAGTCTTCCTTTTGATAATTTTGATAAACAGAAAAATGAGAATCTTTAACTTTTAAGACACGAGTTAATAGCTTCCACTCTAAGCTCCTTGGTGTTGTATTTAAGTCTCCGGCAATTATTATTGGTAAAGATTGATGCTTATTCATGTATTCATACAATTCAAGAATTTGAGCTAAACGTATAACTTTAGAAGAGTGATGAAGGTGAGTGTTAATAATTTTAATTGAAGCAGTCATTCCATTATCAACAACATTTACCGTCGAAGCGGTAAAAGCTTTTTTGACACCTAATTGGTCTCTGAACCAATCGGCTGCGCCATGAGAAAACACTTTATAAAGTTGGGTGAAGTTTTCTTGAATATTAAAATTCGTAGCCATGAGTAAACCTGTTTTTACATCTCGATAAGACTCATCTCCATGATAAAAACTCATTTCAGGTGATAATGAACTCAAGCCTGTTCTTAAGTTTTTTTTATGTGATTTTTTCCAAACTTCTTGAAAAAGAAAAACTTCACAATCTGTTTTTAAATTAAATAATTCAACTAATAACTGAGTTCGCATTTTTACCTGAGAAGCATAGGCTGGCCCATATGTATTAAAAGATTGTATACAAAAATCTGCAGACGCTGTACAACAGCACAACAGAAATACGACTACCCCCATAGTGTATTTCATAAGACTCTCCCCCACTTGCTGAGGTTTTCACAGTATCAGTTTAATGTAAATATTTTTTTTAGGCCCACACCGGCATTGAGATCATAAAGACCATCATTAAAATGGGTATTAAAATAATGAGGACACGAATTTCCTCGCGTATTTCTCGCCTTTCCATAATATTTTTATATTCAAACTTTGTACCTAAAAATCCGAACTCATATCAAAATTAAAAGGGTTTCAGAGTAAAATTAAATCGCTATGACAAAATGGGGCCGACCAGCAGCTCATTAGCGTCTCCATATGTTGTCCAAATTCTAAGAATAAAGACTTATAAATAGTCTGTCTAAAAAATGTATAGAATTACTAACTATATGTTTTTACAGTGGAATATTAATATATCAAATAAACAAATGATGTTTAAAAAGAATAAATCGCACTGAGATGAGTGGCATTATTATTGAACTATGCATGGCAAACCAAAATCGAGAGAGTATTATGTTAATTAAAATTATAAAATCATATCTTCTATATTTACTAGCTTTGCTATTTATTCCGATATCTTTTGCTCAAGCCAAGGATAACAGATTATATAAAGACCAGGTCTTAATTCAAACCAAGTTTACAGCAAACACAAAAGGTTATTGGCCTCAAAAATCTA
>JAGRAE010000148.1 GCA_020435005.1 Bdellovibrionales bacterium | reverse complement strand
TAGTGAATTACGGATGCTGCAATAACCTTTTCTATATTTAAAATGATGTTTTGTGATAGTTTAATTACTTCAACCAAGTACCCTTCTGGTTTTTCTGTAATTAATTTTCTGCCTTTATAAAAATCATTATAAATATCAGAGGTGAAATCTGTATCCGCCCCAAGATCTCTTTTCGCGGCTAAGACGGATAAGCCAAAGTTTTTTTCTGTATTCATGCTGATTGATCCGTCAGGTTTTGATTGTCCCCAATTAACGGTATCTATAGAGAGCCCTTCTTTTATTTGTAAATCGTTGTAGTTTAAATAATTTCTTGACGCCCCAAAGTAGCCAAAGGCTTCGTCCCAATGATGTTCTAAATGAGTATAAAATTTGTTGTCTGATGCTTTCTTAAAATTTTCAGCATTTAAACCCTTGTTTGTTCCTAAATCTGTACTTAAATAATCTCTAGCTATTTGCGAAAAACTAATTGCTCCATGAAGGAGTTTTTGTATAAGTTCAGCCAAATCTTGGCCTTCATCAGTAACTTTAGCAGCACTAACTAACTCTGTTACACCGCTAGGATGAACTATGTTTAATACATCTGCTTGTGCAGAATTCTTGGCCAGTTTTTCAATCAAATAATTTAAGAGTTCCTGAGGCGTTTGAATATTCTCTGATTTCCAACCTAGAAGTTTGCCGTGGTATAAAGGATTGTCATTTCCTGCGAGTTTATCTAACAATTGTTTGCCAGTGGCAATATCATTAAAAACATAGCCTTCAGTCCAAGACATTTTTTTACCAGATAGGTCTCTAGCTATAAGCTCAAATTCAACCTCACCATTAACAGCTAAAATGGCAAAGCTATCATTTTCATGATTATAATCTATATAGGACCAAAGAGACTCAGAAATTTCATCTTGTGAATTCTGATAACTGCCTCTTTGAATTCCTGTCATTGTTTTCTTTAGTTCTTCTATTAGGAGTTGTCTAAAAACTTGTCCTGTGTAATTGACACTGTTTAACTGATCGTCAAATTGGCTTGGAAAATTATAAATTTTATTAGCGTCTGCACTACTGGATAAAGACACTGTTGTGAATAGCAGAATCACTGTTAATAAATTAAACTTCATGAATATTTTCTCCTGTTTTAGCTATAAGGTTAAAAGGATACCTTATAAAGCTTTTTAAATTGGGGGCAAAAGATTTGTATTGTTGCAAGCAAAGTGAAAATGGAGTGATAAGTTGATGATAAAAGCCTTGATTTTGTAAGTGGAGATTTTTAACTCCATATTTAATGTCTTGTTTGTTATACAACACGAGAGTTCCCCATAGCTTATCCCACAAAGATAATACAACACCATAATTAGAATGAGTTAGCTTAGGATTAGAAGAGTGATGTAGCTGATGTTGTGCGGGGCTAATAAAAACCTTCTCTAATAGGCCAAAGGAAATGGGAAGAGGAGAGTGTCTTAAATTGGAGAGAGCAAAGTTTGCTACAAATGAAATGGCATTAACGCCTATGATATCGTAAACATTCACGCTGGAACCAAAAATAAACATAAAACTACCAAATACAAAAGTTTGTCCGCCTATTCTGCGAAAAGCGGAGATGAGGTTCTCAACTGGGTGCATGCGATAAAGAGTTATGGGTGTTAAATACGTGGCAGAATGGTGAACCTGGTGAAAATGCCATAAAAAAGATACTTTGTGCATGAGATAGTGCTGAAAAAATCTTAAGAAATCAAAAACAACAAAACTAACAAACGTTAAAAAAACAGTAACGATTGTATAGTTAATTTGTAGAGGAGACCAGTGTGGCAACATAATGTATAAAAATTTTACGAACAACAGAACAGTTGCACTTAAGCTTATGAACGCAAATAAACCTACAAAGCTTCGAATTACAGAATTAAATAACCATAATTTTACATCAAGCCATAATGAGTCTTTGTTCAACATAGCTTTGCTTTTAATTTCACAGTAGATATTTTTTTTAAATACAAAAAATAGAAAGACAAAAAGACTAAACAGTAAATAAACCCAATATAATCTTCGGTTGGGATCACTAAAAAACCCTAAAGGGGTTAATAGAGACTCAATTATAAATTCCAATTTTTACCTCAATACGTAAGCCACTGGGATAAAAACTTGCCAAGAATCAAGATGTAGTTCTTCTGGAAGTGGCTCAACAGATTCCAATTGAGCCACAAGTTGATAGGCAGCCTTGTTTAACCTTTGAAAAGGGCTTTCTTCTACTATTTGTTTTTTAAGTATTCTTCCATTTTTTAAAATTTCGAGCATAATCACGACTTTGCCAGATTGTTTTAATTTTTTTGCAATTCTTGGATACTTTTTGCGTGCTTCTATTTGGTCTCTTAATTTGGCTATGTAAACGGCTTTGATAGAACTTGCATGATTTAGGTTACTGGAATGTTTGCTAATTAATTTTCTCGAATTTTGTTTTATCGGGATCTGTTGCTTTTGTAAATTTTTGCTAATTTCTCTGGGAAGAGAGTTTTTCTGTTTAATTAGAGTTTTTTGTACTTCCGGCTTAACGACTGGCGGGTTTTCATTAATTGACTGTGGAATATGTATAACTTCAATTTCTGTAAGATTTTTACTTTTTTGAGGAGCTACGATTACACCCATACCTAAAAAAAATAAGATATGAAGCCCAAGTGACAATGCATGCCACCGATAGCCTTGAGTTTTAAGGAAGTTAACTGACATCGGTGACATAATATTGAGCTTGGCCTCATTCAGCAAGCAAAAGTCAGATGTACAAACCAATTGAAAATTAAATGAAATAACGAGGCGATCCAACTGAAAACTAAGTGAAAAATGAGACATTTTTACTTGGTCTAGACTCAACTATGGTCCTGTTTTTACCCAAAAGTCCAATTAAAACTAAGGTCTCGCGCTAAAAGTCCGATCCAGCTCTAGGACCCACTGTAGGTCTGAAAAACAGGAGATTATTATCATGAAAAAATTTATTTTAGCTTTTTTATATATAGCTTTAATAGGTTGTAGTGATGTTGAGTTCTCGGAAACGGATGAAGGTCTACGCAAGACTTTAGACCAAAACGACATTCTGATTAATTATGGTGCCGAGTACACTCAAATTAAAGACGTTCATTTGAGCATAATAGGAAAAGAAGATCAGGAAATGTATATTACAAATGATCCAACTTGTAAAACTGGTGGTCAGTGGGAGTCCTATGCCGGTGAAAAAGAGTGGAAGCTCAATCACGAAAATAATTTAGTTAAAGTTTATGTAAAATTTAAAGGAAAACGTGGCGTGGAATCCAGTTGTATGAATGATGCCATCATTCATGATAATATTCCTCCAGACTTAGACTTCTTAAATAGGCCGAATTATTTAAATAATTATAAGGAAATGAAAGTGGGCCTAAAAGCTCAAGACAATATAAGCGGGGTAGATCAAACGTTTTGTGCATTAGAGGGGAATACTGAATTTGTTAAGTGTTATGACAATTTAATGTTTCAAGATATTACAGAAGGGGAACATAGTTTAAAGTTTACGGCTATTGATAAAGCCGGAAATCGATCAAATCCTATTGAATTAAACTGGTACACGGATCTAACACCACCTAAAATTAGCTTTCATCAATTACCAGCAAAACTTGTTAATCAAACTGAATCTGTTGTTAGCTTTGAAGGCAGGGATGAGTCGGGAATTGCTGGTTTTAATTGTAAGTTAAATGAAGAGAGTTTTAGTTCTTGTAAGGCTGAAGTGCAATTAAAAAAACTTAAAAATGGAAATCAGAAGTTTACAGTTTTTGCCGTTGATAAAGCTGGCAATTTTTCTGAGTCTATATTTTATGATTGGGAAGTAGATAATTTAGCACCGACAGTGCAGATAACAAAACATCCAAATAATTATACAAGAGGTTTATGGGCAAACTTTGAATTTGAAGGCAAAGATAAAGGTAAACTTTTAAATCAATTTAAGTGTCAAGTTAATGATCTAAACTGGCAAACTTGTAATAGTCCTTTCTCAACATCCTTAGTGCAAAAGGGAACGCAAATATTCAGAGTGAAAACGATTGATTTAGCGGGTAATGAATCAAGACCAGTAACATTTTCTTGGGTAATTGATTTAACACCACCTGATTTAAAAATTTTAACAATGCCTAAAAAATTAACTAACAGTGATGTTGCTAACTTTAATTTATTAGCAACAGACCTTGAAAGTGGAGTTGAGAATTATAAATGCTGGTTAGATAATATTGAAGTAAGCTGTTCAAGATCAAATTTTTGGCTTGGTCTACAGGAGGGTTCACATTACTTTGAGGCGATAGCTTATGACAAAGTTGGAAATATTTCTGAAAAAGCAAAGTATGATTGGGTGATTGACCTTCAACCTCCTGTTGTAGAATTTACGAAAACTCCGGCTAATTATATTGCAGAAACTATGACAGAATTTGCATTTAAAGCTAATGATAATATTTCAAGCCGATTTAATTACTACTGTAAAGGCAATGCCGGAAGTTATCAGTTATGTGGAAATCCTTACACCATAAAAGATTTAAAGGAAGGTGGACAAACATTTAGCGTAAGAGCAGAAGATGAAGCAGGAAACCTCTCTCAACCCATTGCTCATACATGGAATGTGGACCTTACACCTCCAGATATTGTGTTCGTTAAAAAACCTATAGATCATAAAAATGATAGGACTTCTGTTTTCAACTTAAATATAGAAGATAAGTTGAGTGGTTTTGAAAAAGCTTGGTGTGGTTTAAAAGGGCATTTGCAAGAGTGTGCTAAGAATCAAAAATTAGAATATAAAATCGAACAGCCTGGATTGTATGAGTTTGAAGTTGTAGCCATGGATAAAGTGGGGAATAAGTCGTCATTAAGTCATACTTGGCAAATATTTGATAAGTACAAAAGCATAAATCAGCTAGTAGAAATTAATGCCCAAAGTTTTGATGTGGATATATTGTTTGTTGTTGATAACTCAGACTCTATGGCTGAAGAGCAAAGAAACATGGCCGATAGAATTGATAATTTCATTAGTAAAATTGAAGACCTCAACTGGCATATCGCAGTAACATCTACTGACCCTCGAGAAGAGGCTCCCATTGGCAATTGTGACATTGGATTAGAACAGTTTTGCGAACATGAAAAGCTTGAACATGGTGATGGTGGATTTGTAAAGTTTGGCAATAATCAACGAATTTTAACACCAGATGTACTGCAAGCCCAAAAGTTATTAGGCAATGCTATTCAGTTAGGGACCGGTGGAAGTTCTTCTGAAGAGGGCATTAGAGCAACTTATAGAGTAATTGAGAAAAGTCAGAGTTCTACAAATCCTAGCCATCAACAATTTTTCCGCGCCAATGCGGCTTTGGCTGTAATTTTAATTTCTGATGAAGATGAATCTGACAATGAATTCAAAAACAAGCCGCATAATTTGTTCCAACTCGTAAAAGATAACTGGCCTCAAAAATCGTTTAAGTTTCATTCTATGATAAATCTAAAACAATTCAATTGTATAAATAATGACTTAGGTTTTGGCAAAGAGTATGAAAAAATGAGTCATTTAACTGAAGGCATTATCGGTTCAGTATGTCAGGATAATTATTCTGAAGACTTATCGAGTATTGGTTCAGAAGTACGCAAACAGGTATCATTTGTAGATTTAAAATGTTTGCCCCAAGATAAAAATAATGATGGAACCCCAGATTTAGAAGTAGAATTAGAGGATGGTCAAAGTGTACCTTCATTTAAGATAGAAGGATTAAAAGTAATTTTTGACAATCCTTTGCCGGCTGGAAAACATGTTCTTAAATATGTTTGCTTAATTTAAAGCTAAGAGCTAAGCTTAAAACTCACAAGGAGGTGGAGTTTGAAGTGGATCGCTATAATATTTATATTTTATTCTCAGCTGACACTTGCACATACGGCTATTGAATTCAAAGAAATACTTGAAATTGTTGAAAGCAGACAGTTTGAATTTCAATTTCGAGGTAAGTTATTTGGTTTTTATAGTACACAATCTTGTGTCTATAGAAGTGATGATATTCTATTAATTAGAAACTATTGCCATGACGATAAGTTTTTCCCGGCAAAAAGTTACTATATTATTTCACCAACACTAGGTTGGCATTACTTGTATGAAGAAGATTTGGGTGGTCATTATCAAAGAGAGATAACACTTAAAAGTTTTCCTGAAGACATTGTTGGCTTATGGAGTGAAAAGGAAATATTAAATCTAGATAAGCTAAATTTACTTTTAGAAGCCCTTTATTACGATTTCAACTCTGCCTGCTGGGTTACAAATTTTTCAAAGTATAAAAGTGGACCACATAGCGACTGCTATAAAGAGGACATTGCCAACTTTCCTTTGTGGAAAAGTGATTCTGAAAACCTCGTTTTTGATGAGGACAGGTGGAATCAGACTTTAAAAAGCTTGCGCCAAGCAGCTCAGCATTGACAGCTGAGTAACTTTAAAATACTCCAGTTAGTTATGAATACTATAAATGAATTATGTTCTACTCCTGAGTCAAGACGGGACTATGAATGGGAAAAAAAGTTTTTAGATGCCTTTGTTCAATCAAAGGTAGAACTAGTTAAAGAAGATCCAGTACAGGGACCTGATGGATGGCCATACATCTTTGTAAAAACCTTAGATGTCAAGTCTCCAGGCGAACCTGTTTTAAAACTTTTAGATTGGTTAAAAGATAAAGGGATAGGTTTGGTGGTGAATCCACACAAAGAACTACCAGATTATATTTTCAACTATGGAATGATTTGGAATTTTGCAGAGAGAAAGTTACTAGTTCAAGACCAGCCTCAACAACTTGATGAGCCTGACAAAGTTGAATTTAAAGAAGGTGAAAGCATATTTTTTGGCTGTCCGTCTAAAGAGTATTTACCCAGTTATGTTGTACGAGTTTTATTAGAGTTTTTTGATCAACAAGAAGTTGAAAATCCACGCGTAGCCATTATAGGTAAAGACAATAAGAATTACGACTTATGTTTTTCATTAGAGTCGTTGGGAAATCCGCCAGAACAAGAGCATGAAGGAATTTTAGAAGCTCTTTCTTGGTTTTTACCTACCCATTACAGTCTCATGTTGATTTCAGAAGAAGCTGTAGCAGAGTTTTACTTGCTCAGTAGTTTATTAGATGCTTAGAAATTGTGGGCAATAGAGCCGTAAAAGTTTGTGCTTCTTTCATCAAAAAATGAAATATTAGAGTCGCCTGCAGGATTAAATGTATTTGCTTTATTGGTCATTCCTAGAGCAACAAAAGTACTTTGTTGAATATTTAAAATCAGGCTTTGATTAAAATTAAAAGCTTCAATTAATGAGTTTTGATAGGTTTGATAGTAGCTAAGTCCTCCCCCTAAATTTAGACTCAGTTGGGGAAAAATTTTGTGACCTATTGAAAATTGGCCTGAGTAAATATTTTTAATATTGGCAGTATCAAAAGCTGACCTAGTTAATTTATGAATAAGTCGACTCGCGCTCAGATTATAGCTCAATAAAAAAGATCGATTAAATGCAATCACTTTTTGATTAAGAGTAGAAGAAGCACCAAAAGAGCCTTCTAAGGTGTTGTACCGTCGAGATAAATAGCTTGTAGCTAAAGTCGAATTTACATTGTAGCTCAACGAAAAATTTCGACTCATGATGATTTCATTTCTCTCAAAAGTTAGAGTGCTATTGTTGAAATCTGTTGAACCTTTTACTACTTCAAAAGGATAGGTGTAATTGGTGTGGTACTGGGTGATTCCCGTTGTTAAACTTGTTGTATAATTTTTCCCTGAGTAACTTAAGTTTAGGCTCAAAACAGAATAAGCTTTGTGATCTCTAGAAGAAGTTTCATATGCATTTGTGACTGACGTGAACTTAACACTAGCCTTAATAGGTAGAGTTTTTTTATTGTTTACTTTTGCTTGAGTTTTATTTGTCACTAGTAGATTGTTTTCATTTATTATTTCTGACTTCTCATCAGCAGCTAGCGGCTTAGTAAAATAAGGTAGTCGAATATTTTTCTGTGAACTTTTTCCGGTAAGAACTTTGTGACTATTTGGGAGAGGAAGAATAAAACTTTTTTCCTTTTTGTAAGCCCACTGTGCATAGACAATAAACATTGATAAAATACCTACGGTAATAAATATTATCAATCGTTCTTTCACCCCTCCCTCCCAAGATTTAGGGTATAAAGGTGTCAATAAACACCTTTACATTAAGGTATAGGCAAAATTGATTCCAACTTTTTGGGGTCAATATGGCTCTAAATTGGCTAAATTAGCCAATCTCGCCGGGTTCAGGTAATAAATCTACCAAGCACTCTCGCCAGTATTCGGGAATATCGTCAGAAAACTCTAAAGCAATTTCAAAAACACCTCTACCAATGTGTTTGGCTCGAACGACTTTTCCATCGAGATCTAAATTCATTTGCGGTAGGTATAGACAGAGAATAGTACCAATGAGTGAATCTAAGTTTAGGTTATCGCGGAACTCTTGAGGCACAAGATCTTTTCTGGTGACGACCATTAAAAAGCCCCTGGCGGATGCATCTACAATGTAACCTTCACTAGCTATGAGTTGGTAAGAATGCAAAGATGTGATTTCCGATACGTGAATACTATCTACTGTCTTTCTATCTATAATTCTTCTTT
>JAGRAE010000147.1 GCA_020435005.1 Bdellovibrionales bacterium | reverse complement strand
ATCCTTTAATTTAAATTTTTTCATTTTAATAGGGTACAGGTTAGTCCAGGCATCACCATTACTATGATCCATGGTTAAGTAGATAATTAAGGTCAGGTCCTTAATTCGATTGTTGCTTTCAAATACCTTCTCCGACTTTCCGTACCCATTCCAGACCTTTAATCTCTCGCCTCCAGTAGTTCCGGTGGGTAACCTTCCCACGATTAGAACCTCTCCGACGCCATTTCCCTCAACTCCTTCACACCAGGCCGTTTTAGATTTGTTGTCATGGATGTTATTTGAGCTAAAGGCTTTGCAGAAGGCCCTTGCTTTTTTTGTTTCCTTTGTACTGAAAAACTTTTTGGGAACATAAAAAGAACTTGAGCCGTCCTGACAATACACATCGGCATTGGGATAATAAGTTATTTTCTTGAAAAGCTCGATATTCTTTAGGTCGGGAAATGGCATACACCCGTAGCCATCCTCAACACATATCTGCTCATATTTGGTAAGCTTTCCGGCTTCCTTTCTTTTGATAAAGTCCCTCAGGGTACTTGTTTCCACTAAAGCAGACGCTTGCCCAGATATTACAAACATTAATATGAAAATCCCAAAACACCGTTTCATAATTCTCCTCAAACCTCTCTAATTTCCCCGTCATATGGTGGGGCGGTGGAAATCGAACCCAGGTCCCAAAATTGTATAACACGTCGAAATGACTAAGGGAAATTAAAAAAGTCTTTGGCCAAATGGACCAATGCCCTTTGCTTTCGAATTGGTTAAAGTTGATTTGAAGTCAGAATTTTAAAAGATGCCTTTACTGCATTACCGTAATACAGTATATTGAGGATATCTCCGGAGAATTACAGCATGATCAGTTACTTTGGTAATAAAATAGCTTCAGATTTATTCCATAAGGGAGAATCAAATAAAATCCCGAGACAATATTGGAAAAGAGCTATTCATTTACTTGAAGTTATGGATGCAGTTGATTCTCTTGAAGACTTAAAAAAGAGTGGCTTTCCCCCAAGTGTGAGACTTCATCCATTGGCTCATGACCGTAAAGGTACTTGGGCAATAGATATTCACAAGACTTCTGGATGGAGAATCACTTTTGCTTTTGAAAATAATGAATTTATTAACGTTAAAGTTGAGGATTATCACTAGGAGAAAATCATGGCTAGATATAAGAGAAAGAGACCAGAGAGAAAGCCTTCTCATCCCGGCGAGATTCTAAAGGATTTGTGGTTAGACGAACTCAACTACAGTCAGTCTTCATTCGCTGAGCTATTAGTTGAAGCCTCAAAGGGTTCTGTTAAAAAGTCCACGATGCAAACAAAGCTCAATGAAGTCATTTCTGGAAAGAGGGCAATGAGTGCTGAATTTGCTGTACTCATTAGTAAGATTTTAAAAACTGATCCCAAAATGTGGATGAACTTACAAGTACAGCTAGATATTTGGGAAGCTGAAGAAAAGGTTGCATAAATTGATGGGCACCTATTGGGGAGTATAAAATTCAGATCGATAACTGCCCATGGGGACCTAGTTCAATAAATTATAAGTTTAATATTTGCGAAGAAAATTTTATGCGAATGGATACGACAACCAGCAAATACATGGTCGAACCTTGGGATGCTCTTGGTTGGTTTATTTTTAATTGTGCGAGGCTTTAAAAAAGTTCTAAAGTGGATACTTACTCAGGACTATGCATAACGTTTATGGGAATGTCTTCCTTTGGAGCTCATGCCATGGGACAATTTATTTTTGGATTTTTAGATGTGTCTTCTATATTATTTTATATGAGTCTTTTGACCAGCTTAAGTCTTTTAAGAGCACATCTCATCACATCAAAGTTTTTAATACCCAGTTGGGCAGTGATATCCTCATTTCTAGTTTTTTCGCAATTATTGTTTCCCAGACTTCAGATCATTATTCTCATTGTATTTGGGATATTTGTTTTTCTATTTGAGATATTTTTTGTAAAGACAAATTGGAAAATAATTAAAAAAGCTCCGCTAGTAATCTCGATTGTAATATTACTTGTAGCAGTGCTTTCTCTTTATTTGGATTACTCAAAAACATATTGTGATTCACAAAATCACTTTTTCCAGTTTCATGCTGCCTGGCACTTGCTTTCAGCTTTTGGAATGTACTTTATAACAAATTACTTAAGCCAATTTAAAAACCTATTGAGTTTGCCCCCACCTCAATCATTGAAACATTAGAGCTTTCAATAACTTAGGTGGACCCCAAGATTCACTTGTATATCCAAAGTTTCCGCCAGAAACAATCAAACCAAATCAAACTCGGGCTCATACAAAATTAGTCCCACATTTAAAAAAACAGTTCAGTCCGATCGCCTTATGGGAGATGACGACAAAAACTTATAAAGTTTTGAAACCAATCTTTGGGAAGTTGAAATTAAGCTTCGAGGCCTCGGCTATCTTATTTATCAACTTGGAAGCGATCCGGCACCGCCATTGCCTGATGAGATGGAGGCAATTCACAATGGCATTGGTCTTTTATTGACCGCGCTTGCCGAGGACCTAAGTCAACTTAGAGAGACAAACTGAAATGTCTTAAAAAGTAGATCGTGTTCCAAAGAAAGTCTTAAAAATAGCAAGAATGGGAGCGGGAATATTTGACTAAAACTTACATCTTTAATAAAGTTTTAACTACATGCCTAAACAGCCAAAACAAAAAACCAATGTGGATAAATGGCTCGAAAGAGAAACTCCTCACAAGAGGAAAGCACTAGAAAATGCTTCTATGCATTTTGATAAAAATGACAAATTGACCGTCAATACTTTAGAGGCCATTTATGGTCAGGAAAGTAGTTTTGGGAAAACCAGACGAAAACGTTATATCAACGGAGCGGCAGGTGAGTTCCAGTTAGAAAAGAGAACGGCCAAACGAATGGGGTTAGCTGTCTCTAGTAAAAACGACCCTCGCTTTGATATCGATGACTCATCAGCCGCCGCAGCAAAATATTTAAAAACACTCGACAGCAATTTTAGTAAACCCACTACGTTGTCTAAAAACCTCAAAACAATTCCTATTTCAAGTGCTGCTAAAAGGGTTAAATTTGTAATTGCAGCTTACAATGCGGGTGAAGGAAGAATTGCAAAAGCTCAGAAAATTACTGAAGAGTCTGGTGGTGATCCAAATAACTGGAACGATGTAAAAGAAAATTTAGAAGCAGCTGGTGCCTCAGCCAAAAAAGCCAAAGAGATTCGAGAATACGTTGAAAAGGTAACCGCTTACGAAAAAGAATTTTCAAAGAAATCTAAAGCCAATAAGCGAGCTAAACATAAAACGGCCAAAAGAATAAAGAAGGCTCCCAAAGGGGGACATTGGGTGACGATTGATGGAAGACATATTTTCATTGAAGATTAGCATTGTACTGATCCTATTTTTGTTGATCTCAATTGGAGGTTCCGCTTTTGCAGACGGATGTGTTGGTTACCCTATCTCCACGAATAGAGAAAATCTTATTTGTCTACAAAACCATATTGAGAACAGGTCAATTAAAGATAATTTTAAAAGGCTTATGGACCGCAGAAAAGCCTGTGTCACATGCAGTGAAGAGTTCTCAGGTGAAAAAAATTTTTCACCCCTATTTGGTCTTCACTTTTTAGCGTTGAAAATGGAACAGAATCCTTTTGGCGGATTTTTTTCGTATATTATGTTTAAGGAGAGTCCAGAGAGAATATACCGTCTTTGGATGTATGAAGTCGATGCAAAGGATTTGAGAATTAGAGAAATCAAAACTATTAAGCCAGATGATAACTTAGCTAAAACTCTGATGACCTTGAAAACGCCAGCTTATAGGCAATTTTGGTTTTAAAACTTGTTTTTACATACTCATCAGGCCCAAATGCAAGGGGTTTAAAAATCCCCAAATTCAGTTCGGTGAAGTCAGTTACTATTGCCGTTCGACCATCATGCATCACCATCATTGGACCAAATGGATCATTTGGGCTGTTCTGCTTGTAATACATAGAGAAAACTTGAGAAAGCAAACCATATAATTCAGCAATCGATAAAAGACCTGCTTCCTTCGCTTCTTTCGCCGCTTTTGAAAAAACCGAATTCAAATAGGTTGGTGAGTTTTTATGTTTGGCTGAACATAACGAAATCCAGTCGGATTGATCTGCAACTTCATTAGTGACATTTGGAAATAGCTCCATACTTTCTTGCAACCTTTTAAAATACTACAACCTCATGTACTACAAGCGGTCGTTCACTACAGCCTGAATACTACAAATTGCTGCAAGTCTCGTTATAATCGATTATAACGGCATCTAACACTCACTGATCTCAAGTAGTTGCTTCTGGCTAAGTTATTGTTTCTACTTAAAAAATAAAAAGCTCAGGATTTTATCTCCCTAGTGAAGTCTACAAACCCTCCACAAAAGAGTTTAAACCCTTAGAACCATTATTTTACCCGTTGCACGACCAGACGATTACGGTGACACAGTGTGGGCGAGTCTGCAGCAAGAAAATGAAGGTCTCCTTAAGTCGGGCCTTTGCCGGACAACAAGTGGGTATTAAAGAAATGGAGGATGGGATTTGGGTGGTAAGTTTTTTAGATTATGATTTGGGATATTTTGACGATAAGTCAAGAAAGGTAGAGCCGGTGGAAGACCCTTTTGGAATGTTAAAAGTGTAAAGGATGTCTCCGGTATAAAGTGTAAAGTATGTCTCCGGAATGGACCCGAGCCTTTCACAAATGGTGGGGGCTACGGGAATCGAACCAGGGTCCTAAAATTGTATAACACATCGAAATGACTAAGGGAAATAAAAAAAAGGGCCTTGGCCAAATAGACCAAAGCCCTAAGCTTTCGTGTTTGTTGAAGTTGGTTTGAAGTCAGAATTTTAGGGGTTTACATTATAACGATTTCGTTATATATTGTATTCAATGAACATCGAGATCCTCAGCCAAGCAGAACGTGAACTTAGAAAAGCACCAAAAGAAGTCATCATGGATGCCTACTCGCTCTTTGAGGATCTTGAAAATGGTAAGAATCTAACGATGCCAATTTCAAAGCCATTGCCGAGTATTTATAAAGGGCTGCATGAACTGAGGCTCAGTTATAGAGATGGCATCTACAGAATTTTTTATATTTTTAAAGTAAAAGACACGATTTACGTTTTGCACGCGATGAAAAAGAAGACGCAAAAGATTGATAAGAAAACAAAAGATCTTCTTTTAAAAAGAATAGGGAGTTTATAATGAAAAGTAAAAGCTATAAATCAGCTAAAGACTTTGCCAAAGATTTTGGACTTTCTGATGTGGAAATTGCTTTAGTTAAGGAAAAGAAAAAGCTCATTGAAAAGCTTATTGCAAAAAGGGATAAGCTAAACCTCTCACAAGCGGCTGTTGCCAAGTTGATTGGAAGCAAACAGCCTGCCATTGCGAGGATGGAATCTGGGCAGGTCAGTGAAGTCAGTATGGATTTCTTAGTAAAGGTCGCCATGGCCCTAAAAGTTACTATTTCTATTAAAGCTAATGCGGCTGCCTAGGCTTACAAAATGAATGATTTAGATTTGTTAGTTAGACTTTATATTACTCAGCTTCGCCAAGGCCCCGGCGGCAATGAAGAAACATTACTTGCAGCGAAACTCGCAAAGCTTGAAGAAACAGAACCTTTGAATATTGCTGATATCGGCTGCGGCACAGGCTCGTCTACTATTGCTCTTGCAAAGAAGTTTAATTGCTCAATTCAAGCAATTGATTTTCTACCAGAGTTTATTAATGAATTGAAAGTCAGAGCTACACAAGAAGGTGTACTTAATAAAATCACTCCAATTGTGGGCAATATGGAGGAACTACCATTAGAAAGTGAATCATTGGATGTATTGTGGGCCGAAGGCGCCATCTATAACATTGGCTTTGAAAAAGGCATAAGTGAATGGCGTAAATACTTAAAGCCCGGAGGCAAGTTAGTAGTATCAGAATTAACCTGGTTGACTGAAAAGCGACCTGAAAAGATCACCACGCACTGGGAAAAAGAGTATCCTGAAGTGTCTACCGCCTCTAAAAAAATAGCTCAGTTAGAAAAACATAATTATAAGCTACTAGGTTATTTCCCATTAAATGAAAATTGCTGGATGAAGAACTACTATGAACCGCTTCAAGCTCGCTTCGAGTCTTTTCTTGAGGAAAACTCAGATAAGTCCACAGCAGCTAAGGAACTTGTTAAAGAGAACCAGCTTGAAGTGGAACTGTACAAGACGTACAAAGAGTTCTTCAGTTACGGTGTATATATTTCTGAAAAACTCTAATGATATCAATAACTTATAATGGTGGAGACGACTGATCTCCAATGATTTCAAATACTTAAATGGTGATCGACTACAGATCCTAACTATCTATAATCATTAGGGTACTCATGTATGAAAATTGTCTCTAGATTTGAACTAGGGTAAAATTCTCTTCAAATTCTTTTTACTTACAAAATTTAGTAAGTTGTGATATTCTTTAAAAGTGAGACGTAGCTACAAGATTAACATCACCGTGAATCGTCGCAAGTTTGATGAGGTCATCATTGATCCGCATTTTGAAGTTAAGCATGCAAAATCAATGAATGATAAAATCATTTTAACTCTAGTGCAGCACCTTGATGGTCGAGAGTTGGAGCCAAGTGGGATTGATGCTGACGGATTTGAGTATTTCGCTACGGAGCCTATGTATTTTGAAGGTAAGCCCTACCGTCTGGTTTGGTTGGTTGATCCTGAAGATACTTACATTGGAATTGTTAATTGTTTTAGGAGGACTAAAAAATGAAGAAAAAATCTAGAAAATTCCCAAGTAGTAAAAATTTAGATAAAATGGATAAAGTCCTTTCTAAGTCAGAAGGTACCTATATACTTCCTCCTGATGCGGGAGCTGTAGAAAAAGCAAAGTACGAGGTGTGCAAACATATCTTAATCTTCATGCATAAAAAGGGGCTAACACAGCGACAGCTTGCTGATAAAATGGAGGTTCCAGAAACTCGTGTGAGCGAAATTGTCCATTACAAGATTGCGAAATTTACTTTGGATAAATTGGTTTCGTACTACGAGAAGATTAATCCAAATGTTTCTTTGAGTGTGGCTTAGACCAAAGTGCTTTAAATTTAATTTTTGCTAAAATCTTTTTTTAGGCGAACCATATCATCATGCGTTTCAAACAGTTGGTATCCCAGAAATTGGAACAAGCTAATTAGCCGCGAGTTGTCTGTAGCTGTGTTATAAATGACAGTTTGTATTTCGCTTTTTATCAGCCATTTTTCAACGGTTTCAATGAGTTTAGTAGCAACACCTTGACCTCTCCAACTTGGTTCGACGTAGATTGTGGAAAAGTAGCCATACTCGGAATCAGTATTATCACTTTCCAATCTAACAATTGCTTGGCCCACAATTTGGTCTTTATCACTAGTCGCCAAGTAAACTTTTGCTTTTGTCTTTTTAGGATCAAGATGCCACAGAACCCTGTCTACGAGCCATTCCATAGTGTACATCGATTCGCCTCTCTCTTCGCCCAATACATCAACGAGGGTTTGGCGCATTCGCGAGGCTACTAATTTAATTTCTGCTATTGATTCTGGATTGATTTCTCTAATTAACAACTTGTTGCTCCAAAATCTTAAAGAGCATTTCTTTTGCTCTTAGCCCGGCATAGCCTTTCACTGGCTTCTTGTCTGTAAAGTTAAGAACAAATGTTTTAGAATCACTTCCTTTTTCTGTGAATCCAACGAACCATCCTATTTCACTGCCAGGGTTCGACTGGCAGTCTTTATCAATGCAGCAGGTTCCAGTTTTTCCATATACCTAAGTTCCATCTGACATCACTTTAGAAAGGAGGGACGCCTTAAACTTATCAATTGTTGCTTTTTTGAGACCAAGTTCCCCAAGTTGTACGGACCTCAAAAACTTCGCTTGTTCATTAGGCGAGAGGTTTAAGCTACCACCATTCCAAAATGTGCCGCCGGAGGACACGTTTTGATCTCCGTAAGCAAATCTCTTTAAATAAGAACTTAGCTTTTTAATTCCAATTTTACCTACTACCACTTCTGATACCCATACAGCTGAACGCTGTATCCAAGTGGTCGGTGTTTGATCTTGGTTTAGTTCCTTTCGAGAATGCACTTTTTCATCCCAAGGGATAACCTCGTCCGGTGTTTTAAAAGTACCTTCCTCAAAAGCCATTAAATTGAGAGGAATTTTAAATGTCGAACAGGGTGGGAGTCTTTTAGAGCAACGACTTGAACCATAGGTCGCTAGGGGTTTATTTATTTTAGTGTCTATAAGCAAAAAACTTGCGTCTGTACCATCAAAAATTTTCCGATAGTCAGGGCTGGCATGAGCAAATGCTGTTACAAATAATAAAATTATTGCTAACAATGAAATCTCACTGACAATCCTTTTAAAAATGTTACCAAAATCCAAGTATCGTTCCTTTAGGAGACGGCTTAAGCAAAGGGTCACAGTCTTTTACGTCTGATGGTGATTGATTAGATCCAATTCCTTTTAAAGTATTGGCTATTTGATCATCGACACTGAGCTTTACATATTGCAGTCTAAGTTTTTCTGGAAAACTTGGCTCTACAGGTTGAATGCACCAATCCTTAGTTGAGCCTCTACTCATTTGAGTTCCGAACAACTGTTTGTG
>JAGRAE010000146.1 GCA_020435005.1 Bdellovibrionales bacterium | reverse complement strand
AACTGCACTTGAACAACTAAAACTTGAGCGCAGTCGAGCTACGGACTTGTTTATCGACGGCAGTCTTGAAAAGGATGATTACAAATCAAAGCTCAGTCGTATTGATAATAAAACCTCGGAGCTTACTGCAATTTTGGAAAACCGAAATCTTGCAATTTCAAATGCTGGCTTTGAAACAGTCGAATCTACTATCGAACTCGCTAAACAAGCGAAAACACTTTGGTTAAGTCGTGGTGAGGATGAAAAACGTGAGTTCCTTGAAAAGCTACTATCGAACCCAGTTTTGGATGGGCCAACTCTGCAATATGATTTGAAAAAGCCATTTCAGCTGTTGAGTGAAATGAACCAAAAAGATGATTGGCGTCCCCTACGGGAGTCGAACCCGTGTCTTGTCCGTGAAAGGGACATGTCCTAGGCCTCTAGACGAAGGGGACTGAGAAATTGGTGACCCGCGATGGACTCGAACCATCGACCCTCTCCTTAAAAGGGAGATGCTCTACCAACTGAGCTAGCGGATCACCAGCGAAACATCGCTGTTTCGAGAGCGGCTATAATCAAAAAAAAAGAGTGTCTTGTCAACGACTTATTCGTAAGTTTCAAACAAGGGTTTTAGCCATAGAGTCTGGTCACGCCCCGGTCCCACGGAAACCACATCCACTGGGGTTTTTAGAGAATCGCTGATAAATCTTACATATTTACGCAGATTTTCAGGAAGGCTCTCATACTCCTTTGCGGCAGAAATATCTTCTTGCCACCCCATAAAACTTTGATAAATGGGCTTTACTCTTTCGACATCACCAGGAGAAACCGGAAACTCATAAATAACCTGACCATCGAGCTCATAAGCTGTACATACTTGAATTTCGTCCAACCCGCTCAATACATCAATTTTCATTAAAGCAATGCTAGTAATTCCATTAATGCGAATGGCGTATTTTAATGCAACTAAGTCAAGCCAACCACAGCGTCGACGTCGACCCGTCGTGGCACCAAACTCATGACCCTTTTTCTGCAGTGTATCGCCAATTTCATCATTTAATTCAGTAGGGAAAGGTCCTGAGCCCACTCGCGTTGTGTATGCCTTAGTTATTCCCACAACTTTATTCATGCGACCGGGGCCAACACCCGAACCAATACAAGCAGAGCCAGCAATTGTCGATGAGCTAGTTACATAAGGGTAGGTCCCGTGAAGTAAATCTAAAAGAGTTCCTTGCGCTCCCTCAAATAATACTTTTTTCTTTTCCCTAAGAGCTTTGTCAATAACTAAAGAAGTATCATTACAACGGTAAACTTCTAATTCTTTTGCCGCACTAATGGCAGATTGAATAACTTGATCGATTTTTAAAGGCTCTTGTCCATACATGTTTTCTAAAAGGAAGTTTTTTTCTTTAATAGAAGCTTCTACTTTTGTAATGAGTTTATCTTTATTAAAGAGATCGCCAAATAAAACGGCTTTGCGTGAAGCTCGATCTTCATAGGCTGGTCCAATACCTTTTCCCGTCGTACCAATTTTTTCATTGCCCATAGCTACTTCACGCGAACGATCTAAATGTTTGTGATAATCCATAATAACCGTGCATGAGTCTGAAATTAAAAGCTGATTTGGGTTTTTGAGTAGGCCGTTGGCTTTAAGTGCGCGAATCTCTTCGGCAACAGTGACGACATCTAAAACGACACCAGCGCCAATGATACAAGTTGTATTTTCATGAAGCACTCCAGATGGAACAAGATGAAGTATTGTTTCTTTTCCATCTACTTTTAAAGTGTGACCAGCGTTTGCCCCACCTTGATATCTAACGACTAAATCAGATTGTGCGGAGAAAACATCTACAACTTTACCTTTTCCCTCATCTCCCCATTGAGAACCGACCACGATGATACCTGGCATAAATTTGACTCCTATTGTTGGGATTACAAGTAAACTTAATCCTAGATGGTCAGATCTTCAACTTAATAAATTCACTCGACCCAGTCCGCCTGAGGAGGCAGGGGATCTGTAATTTCGTTATATTTAAAATATGCAATAGTTTTCTGAGCGGCTTGCATAGAGGCTTTTGTAATGGCTTCTCGAGTATAAGCGCCAATGTGAGGGGAAAGTAAAATATTATCTAAAGTCCTCAACTGTGAGTCTCGAGGTAGGGGCTCTTTTTCGAATACATCTAATGCTGCACCTGCTAGCTTTTTACTTTGTAAAGCCTCAAATAAATCTTGCTCAATAATTAATTGACCACGAGCCACATTAATAAGTAGAGCATTTTCATTCATGATATCAAAAGTTTTTTTATTCATGATACCCTTAGTTTTTGAGGTCAAAGGGGTGTGGAGAGTTAATATATCAGAGTCTCTTAGCAGCTCACTAAAACCTAAAGGTTGAACATCATATTTTTTAAATTCGTCAATCGAAACATAAGGGTCGTGGGCACTAACGGTTGCGCCAAATGTCTTACAAAGTTCTGCAACTCTTTTGCCTACACGGCCAAATCCCAATATACCTATGTGTTTTTCACTTATTTCACTACCAATAGGTAATTCCTCTTTCCACATATGGCTAACAACCGCCTTATGTGCCATAAAAGCATGACGACTCCAATTTAACATATGCATAATAGTCATTTGTGCGGCAGCTTCTTTATTGGCTTCTGGAGTGTACATAACGGTTATGTTTTTCTCTGTGCAAGCTTTTAAATCTATGTGATCAAAACCACTGGTAGCAGTGATTATTAATTCTAATTGAGGAGCCCTTTCTAATAAAGAACGATTAATTATTGTGCGGCTACGTATTAATAGTGCATGACAGTTTTCAACTTCGGCTACCATGGGAATACGCGAAGAACTTCTATTTACTTCACAATCTAAACTTGCAACTATATGACTGGTAGATTCTTGAGTATAATTGTCACAAACAAGAATTTTCTTATTCATAATGTCTCCTCGAGAATTTTTTTAGCTAACGATTTAGCATTATAAATTTGCTCTTGATTCATTTTAAAGTCAAAGTCATTTAAAGCCATAGCTAAGGCTTCTAGACCTTCTATTAATTTTTCATTAGTTATATAGCCCAAATGGCCAATGCGAATAATTTTTCCGAGTAACTCATCTTGTCCTCCCATAAAAACGACTCCGTATTTATCTTCAATATGTTGTCGCAATTTTTTTCCATCTATATCTTTAGGAACTTTTAAGACTGTTAAACTGGGACTGGGGACTTGAGGGAAAATATCTAAACCAAGAATTTTGATATATTCTGTGGTTGCCTTAGACAGCAGTTTGCATCTTTTTTGAAGAAACTCAACTCCGCCTTGTGTATTTAAATAATTAAAGAAGGCATTTAGTGCACGAATATGTGTAACTGCAGAGCTAAAAAAAGTCTGTCCTTTTTCCAGAGCTTTTAACTCTGATTTTAAATTAAAATAATATTTAGGTAAGTCGGAAACCTCTGTTTTTTTCCAAGCCTTTTCTGATAGGGCTATAAAGCTTAAACCGGTGGGCATCATAAAAGCTTTTTGAGAACCAGCACAAATAACATCTACACCCCATTCATCCATTTTTAATTCTATAGCTCCAATGGCCGTAATGGCATCTACCATAAGAATAGTTTTAGGATAAGCTTTTAGCATTTCGGCAATTTCTTTAACTGGGTGTAATGCGCCCGTACTCGTTTCACAGTGTTGAGTTAAGACGGCTGCTATGGGCTGACTGTCCATAACTGCTTTGATTTGTTCTACACGAACAGACTCGCCCCAAGGTACGTTAATAACATGGACTTTTTTTAAACCATAAACATTACAAATATCTCGCCAACGTTCACCAAATTTTCCAGATACAACAACCAAGACTTCGTCTGTTTTCGCAAGACAATTTACTATCGCAGACTCCATTGCGCCAGATCCAGTGGAAGTATGAAAAAGTACAGGTTGTTTTGTACTAAAAAAATTTTTTAAATTATTATGGCAGTCGATTAAAAGTTTTGTAAATTCTGGGGTTCGGTGATGACTCATAAGCTCACCTAACGCATTGTAAACTTCAGGCGGCATGGGCACAGGCCCAGGAGTGAGTAAGTTTAATTTTTTCATAAATAAATTCCTAGTCATAGTTGGTAAATCTCCTTGATTGTCGCGTCAAGTTTGAGCTAAAGTTTGCATCATGTTTCGCCTTGCATTGTTAACCATATGTAGTTTTTTATTAGTCAATTGTGCTTATCAGTTTGGCTATCGAGTTCGTAGGCTGCCAGGAGGGTATAGATCTGTTTCCATACCTGTGTTTGAAAATAAAACTCAAGAGGTAGGTTTAGAGAGTTATTTTACAAATGCCCTAATTAGAGAGTTTGAGCGTTCGCAGGTAGCTAAAATTACGAACAAATCACAAGCCCCTGTATTTATTGAGGGAAAAGTAAATAGTGTGTTATTAACGAAAAACACTCAAGCCGAGGCAAAAGCGAACTCTGAAGAGCTCAAATACTTACCTAAAAACACGACTTTAAATACAAGTTATCGCGTGAGCGTTGAGATACACTTAAAATTAATACGAAATTCCGATAAAAAAATGATTTGGCAACAACATTTTGTCAATGAAAGAGTGTATTCATCTGCACAGATTTCTGTGCCTGGTATAAATTCAGTAAATCCTCTTTACAACCACAGCGCTAAACATCAAAATATAAGTACATTAGCTCAAGAAATGATGAAAGAAGCCCATGACAGAATAACGGAGAGATTTTAGTGGCGGTTTGGGACTTTAGGCAATTACAGCAAAATTTAGACACTAAGAGCTTTCCAAATGTGGCGTTATTGTTTGGTGATGAAAGTTATTTAATTTCAGAGGCCTTAAAATTAATTCGAAGTCGAGTGGTTGAAGAAATTTCTTCTGACTTTAACTACGATAATTTCTTTGCTGATGCAGATTCAACCTCAAAAGTTCGTGATACAGCTGAAATGTTACCAATGATGGCTGCTCGGCGTTTAGTTATTTATCGTGATGTGGATAAGCTTAAAGAAAAAAATTGGGAGCAGCTTTACGATATTATAGACAATCCTATTGATACGACCTGTTTTGTTTTGGTAGCAAATAAAGTTGATAAACGTAAAAAGTATTACAAAGCTTGCTTGAAAATGGGGCAAATTATTGAGTTAAAAAAGCCTTATGAAAATCAGGTACCAGCCTGGATTGATTACATTGCTTATAATCATCAATTGTCTCTTACTCGACCCGCTATTGATTTGTTACATCAACTCGTTGGCAATCAATTGGCTGAACTAAACAGCGAGATGGCAAAGCTTAAACAGTTTGTCGGCGATAAAAAAGAAGTTAATGATCAAGACGTACTTAAAGTCGTTTCCCGTGTTCGCATTGATTCTATATTCGATTTAACAGAAGCTATCGGCAAAAAGGATCGAGCTAAAGCCTTAACTTATTTAGCAAACCTACTAGATCATGGGCAAAACGAATTGGCGGCTTTGTCACTTATATTGCGACACCTGCGAATTATTGGCTCTTTGCAACAGGGGATAAAGCAAGGACTAAGGGGAGCTAAATTATGTGCAGAAGTCGGGGTACCAAGTTTCTTTTTGCAGAAGTACTTACAGCAGTGTGAAAAATGGAACAGCCAACAAATTTCACAAGCCGTTAAAGTACTTCATGAAACGGATAAAGCCATTAAATCCTCGCCGGTATCTTCCCATATTTGGCTTGAAAATTTTATTCTAAAAGCCTGTCAATAATTGTCCGATAATCCTTAATAAGGATAATTTATGTCTGAAGATAAAAAATATGTACGAAAGAGACGCGTACCAAGAAGAGCCTTCTTCAAAAAAATTGGGGTTTTAGCACGGGGTAAATATTTTACTACTGAAGCTCTAGAAATCGGCGAAGGCGGAATGTTGTTCTATTCTGAGACGCCACTAGAAGTTAATCAGCGTGTGGTGGTGTCCTTTAGTGTTCCAGGCATGATCCATGTCGTGGCCAGGTCTATAGTTAGGTACTCAAAACAGGTTTCTCAAGATAAGCCATTGTCTTATGGTGTTCAATTTGAAACAGTTGATTTTGACGCTCGTAGAAAGATACGTTCCTATGTAGCACAAAAATCTTCTGAAGAGTTGAAAGCTTCTTAATAAAAGTGATATCCTTACACAAGGAAGAAGTATGAAATTTGAATTTAAAGATGATACACTTTTTTTAACTGGATTTCTTGATGAATCCACTAATTTTGATGAATTAAAAGAAGCCCTTGAAAAAGGTCAATCTGTTGTTAATGAAAGCTATTTAAAAGTTAATTTTTCAGATGTTAGCATGGCTAATTCAGTGGGTATTTTAAAATGGTTGAAATCTATTGAAAACTTAAAGGTTAAATTGTGTTATTCTCAAGCCCCAAAGTGGTTAGTGTCTCAACTTAACATGATTCCACAATTTATGAAAAATAAAGCCGTCGTAGAAAGTTTTGAAGTCCCCTTTTACTGTGAAAATAATGACCGCGAGCTCGTGGTTTTGTTTGTTGTAGGAAAAGATATTCAAATTAAATCAGAGCTTTATAATGATGAAGATTTTATTGCTATTGAAGATGACGGCGACACCTATGTTATAGATGTCTTACCAAAAAACTATTTTCGATTTATTTCAGATAATGCCGAAGCTTTTAATGAATATTTAAAAGCAGTCTAAATACTATTCACTTTCTTAGCTAGGCGACTGACTCTGCGTGAAGCATTGTTCTTATGAAGAATGCCTTTTTCAGCAGCTCTATCAATACGGCTAGTAAATTCAAGAAGGATTTTTTGAGAGTCTTCTTTAGATTTATTTTCAATAGCCGTTTTTAGTTTTTTTTCAACTGTACGTATTGCCTTTTTTGTCGTGTGATTTCGCGTGTTTTTTCTTAATGTTTGTCTAGCTCTTTTCGCCGCTGACTTATGATTTGCCAAGTACTACCTCCAATGATTTACTACAAAATACAAATACATTTATGTAAGATAAAGTTACAATAAAAAGCTTGGATAGCACATCGTGCAAAACTATGCAAGCCCCAGATGTGAAAAGTTGAGGTTTAAGCAGCGTGGAAGTGGACAAAAAAACTGAGAAAAATCAATCAGTTATAAGATCTGCCGGGCTCATGTCCATTGGTACTTTGGGCAGTAGAATCTTAGGTTTATTGAGGGATAGTGTCCTGGCGGCCTATTTTCCTAGAACGGTAACAGATGCTTTTTTTGTGGCTTTTAGTTTTCCAAACAAGTTTAGGAGGCTGCTGGGTGAAGGCTCTCTGTCTGTCAGTTTTATTCCGGTTTATATTGAAGCCCGGGAAAAAAACCCTGAAGAAGCTAAACAAGTTAGCCAAGGTATTTTTAGTTTGCTTTTACTAGTTAGCGCAATGATTTGTGTATTGGGTGTCATCTTTATGGAGCCTATAATGTCTTTACTCGTAGGGGGAAAGGGTTATCTCAGCGTAGAAGGGAAATTAGAAATAACCATTTATTTAGCGCGTATCATGTTTAGTTATCTGTTTCTAGTGAGCACCTATGCCTTTTGCATGGCTGTCCTTCAGGCGCATAGACAATTTTTTATCCCAGCAATTGCACCCGCTCTGTTTAATTTATCATTTATAATTATTGCAATTCTACCTATTAAGAATATGCGTTTTCCAGGAGCAAATTTGGCTTGGGCCGTAATTATAGGTGGAATAATTCAAGCTCTAACCGTGATTGTTCCTTTATGGAAACAAAAATTATTGCCAAAATTATCGTGGAATTGGAAATCAACAAAAGTTAAATTAATTTTAAGAAATATGATTCCAGGTATTTTAGGTATGGGAATCTTACAATTTTTAACCCTGGTAAATATAAATTATGCCAGCAGGTTAAAAGAAGGATCACATAGTTATATTTATTGGGCGGATAGAATATTAGAATTACCGCAATCCCTAATTGCTATCAGTCTCGGCGCGGCGTTATTGCCCTCTTTATCTCAGTTATGGACTCAAGGAAAACAACAAGAAATGCAAAGACAGGGGCAACAGCATTTATTAACTTTATTATTTTTAGCACTGCCCAGTGCTGTAGGTATGTATGTGCTTGCACAACCTATCGTTGAAGTTTTGTTTATGAGAGGGAAATACTTCAATGTTGCCGATGCTGAGAATACAGCAAATGTTGTTAAAATTTATAGTGTTTTGCTTATAGCTTTAAGTTTAACTAAAGTTTTAGTTCCTAATTTTTATGCTATAAAGAACACTTGGTTGCCAGCCTTAACATCCGTAATTAGTATTGTCTTTCATATATTTATTGGATTTTTCATGGTTAACAAATATGGTCTTTATGGTTTAGTCGGATCGATGGCAATGTCGGGCTATATAAATTTAATTTTAACTTTGATTTTCTACCAAAAGTTTATCGGAAAATTCAACTGGGGTCAGTTTTTAAAAGGAACAATTCATTTTGTGCCGAGTTTAATTGTGATGGGATTGTTTGCTGTTTACTCTTATCCCTTATTATTAGGCCTTCAAATATTTAGTAGCTCAAGTTTTAATAAAACATTTTCATTACTAGTAGTTATAACTCTATCAGTAGTTTTATACTTTGGTTTGAGTCAACTTTTTAGAGTACCTCAGGCGCAAAAAGTATTGAGCCGCTTTAAGAGGCTTTAATAAAATTATATTAAAGCCTGGCCTCATTAATTTTGCTTACCTTTTCGTGCA
>JAGRAE010000145.1 GCA_020435005.1 Bdellovibrionales bacterium | reverse complement strand
ATTGGATTTCTGCGACCAAGAACATGACCTCTATAAGGGAAGAACATGAGTAATGGAGATTTCCTAAAATAAAAATCCGATAATTTTAATCGATGCTCTGACCTGAACTGTACTTGATTTTTCTCCTTAATAAACACGCTATTTATAGCTTGAACATTATAAGGTTTTACATGATCAAAATCATTGTAGAATGTGTAACTTAGTGTAGGTGTTATTATTAAAATCTGACCACCGACCTTTAAAAATTGCAAATAATACTCAATAAAAGCCTTTAGATCCATATAGTTAAAATGTTCAATAATATGCGAAAAAACTATTAAATCAAATGATCCCTTGTCTAATTGACTCTCTACTTCCTCTACAGCAATCACATTAAAGCCATCTTTAACCATAGCCTTTAAAGTTTCAGGACTTTTTTCTACTCCGGTAAAATTAGTAAACCCCAAACTTTTTAGTTGTTTTATTTTGTCACCATATCCACATCCAACATCTAAAATTTTTGATTCTCTAGAAATATTTTTAAGTACTTTAGCGATGGCACGATCTTCAGTGCTACTTGTTAATTGATTAAATCCCCATTGTTTAAGCCGACTAACTAGACTCACGACATCCCCTTTTCATTTTCTACCAAATTCTCTAAAGCTTTCAGAGATAAAACTTCAGAATTGGAATTTTCGAATTTCATTGTTGAATCCAAACTCTCTCTATTTTTAAATCGTTTTAGAAAATCCACCAAATCATATGGAGTTTTTGCATAATAAAAATCTTCTGAAGGCTCATGAAAATCTTCAAAATAATCCTTAGCCATTTGATCAAATGCTAGAACGCAATTAACTATACCCAAATATTGAGCTTCTAGGGCCGTTGTCGAAAAATGGGTTATATGAATATCACAAATAGCTAGTAACTGATAAATATTCAATTTTGTTTCAACAGTGACATCTTTTCTATTTATTATATTTTGTGGTTGTTTATCTCTGGGAAGAAAAATAAATTCAAATTCATCTTCAGAAAGCATAGAAATAGCTTCACAAACAAAAGCCGTAGTTTTTTCAATGGTGGAGTTTTGCAACGAAATGAGAACTTTAGGCTTTAAACGACGTTCTACCTCAGATTGCTTTGTAAGGTAAGTCTGTCTACTTTTTTTGCATTCATTTAGTATATATGGACTTGAAAATATAACTTTTTCCGGCGAATAAGCAATTTTCTTATCCCAAAAGCAAGAAAAAAAGTAATAAATTAAATAATCAGGACGTGTTTGTTTAGCAACTTCAGAACTGTACATGTACGCTGGATGTTTTGCGCTAATAATGCCATGCTGATATTCAAAAGAAGGAATGTTATACTTCTTCAATTGATATATTAACCCCATATTTATAGCGTTATGGTAATCAGTTAAAACAACAAATTTAGGCTTTTTTACTTTTAATAAAAGTTTCCATATAAATTTGGATACAATAAAATGACACCAGCGTTTTTTCGCAAAATTTATGTTTTCAAAATTATTCGATGAAAGTGCTTTTTGAATTTGATCAATTTTATAACTTGAAACAAAAGGCATAAGAATTATTGCAAGAATTCGAATAACACTTTCAATAAAGGTAAAATCTAGACGTGACTTATAATCAGTAGTTTTATTTAATGGTCGAGCATATCTTTCAAAAAAAATTATTTCTCGTTGGGTCTCAAGTATTGGATGCAAAACTTTATTTAAGTTTTTCCCATTTAACCATCTCGTTTCTGCATTGTTGCTAAGCACCCATATGTCAGCATGTGGTATTTTAAATATAATATTATAAAGAGTTTGAAAAAAGGATCTCAACGTGTGGATAACTAAAAAATAGAGGGATAATTTAGGAACTTTTTTATTAAACTTACCAAAAGAGAAAAACACATAAAATCTTAAAACGGCCCATTCATTAGACAAAAATAAATCGGGTTGTTCCTTGGACAAATAATCTTCGAAATCTTTTAGCTTATCATAGTTCACAGAAGCACCATATACCGAAGGAATTGGTAGCGGGGGAGGGACTTGAACCCCCGACCCTCGGATTATGATTCCGATGCTCTAACCAGCTGAGCTACCCCGCCAAATCGAGAAGCGCAATTATTGCAGACACATCATCATAGTCAACCTCAAATCCTACTTATTTTTGTTTTAAGTAACTGGAATCTATATCTATTAATGCTTTGCGTCCATCAGGCTTTCAGTTGGGGGATCATTTGAGGGAAAGCTGATTTTGTAATATTTTTATGGGGGATAAGGAAGTTTTGGATACACAGGGAGGGGTCAATGAATTTCATAAAGATATGTTTAATTTCTATTCTCACGCTGGCAACGCTTGTAGCTTGCTCAGAAGATAAGGACAAAGACAAAGGTGGAGAAGGTTTAAATAATGTTTTAAACCTTACACTTGGCAAAAAAGTCATAGATGACAATAAAGTCAAATCTACCAATTTATTAATTACAGATAAAGAAGGAGTTCCAGTTTCAGGTGCTACGGTATTATTTGGTGAGGATATTGATCATCCCTTTAAAGATAATCAACTAATAACTGATAATAATGGTGAGGTGGCTCTGCCTAAAAACTGGACTGCACCATTACCAATAACCATTGAAGCTCCAGGTTTCATTCGAATCACTTACACTCGTGTTGAACCAGTGGCACAAACTTTACAAATGGATAAAGTTGAAGCAAAGAATTTCATAGAAGTGAGCGGTGTTACTACAGATTACGGCAGACTTCGCTCTGATGGTTTTATTGATTTCAGTCTCATCATTCCAGCTTTTACTCAGCGTAGTATGATTAACTTTGACTTAAGCTCAGTTATTAGCCCAGTTAATGACACTCTCAGTGTTGCCGGCAAAAACTTTGAACTACCAAGTAATATTAGCTTACCACGTCAAACAGAAAGCTATATTTTTCCAATTACATTTGAAAAACCAGTTTATAGAGCTTTTATTCGCAATCCTGGATTTTACAAACTCTTCGCCACACATGGACGTTTTCCCTTTAAGAAAGTCATTGATGATTTCAGAAGTGGAAAATCTGTCTTTGAAGTAATTAATAAATTTGATTTTAATGGCGGAGGACAAAAAGACCTTCAAATTAATAAAAACATGAATAACCAAGATATTTCAATTCGCCAAGTTGCATTTGATCAAACTGTTCAAGTTCAAGCACCAAATTTTGTTAGTGATTTGGAAATGGTGAGTCTTTCTTTGGTAAATCAAGGAGGTTACTTCTACCCTGCTGATTTAAAAAGAATTCAACCTGGAGAAACTAGGGCACTTAAATATCCTTCAAGCGCTACTGATGCTTATGTACTTTCAGCGTTAGTTAGTAAAGATGCTGTTCCTGCAGATGTTTCCAGAGAACTCGAAGGTGATGACGAGATTAATTTAATGTCATTTTTTACTATCCCTAAGCCTTTTCAAGATATCACTCAAAACATTCAGCCAAAAACTGCCGGATTATCTTTAACTCTAGCCTTTGAACACGCTGATACTTCACAACCAGTTTCATTTATTGACTTTGTTGACGCGCCAGTAATTAACAACAATATTATTAATCTTGATGTCCCACAAATTAGCAATGAAATATCCCCTATGGCCACATATGTGACACTATCTGAGATTGAAGAACTTGGTTCTGGGAAAGTGAAAAGCGAAAAGAAAACTAGAATGTGGGATTTTTTAGCGGGTGGCTGGCAGAGCCAAGTGACTATTCCTAAAATGAATGTAGACTTCGATGCCAACAAGTCGTATCGTTGGGAAGTTTTATTTTTAGGACGCAAAGGTAACAGTCCAGTTTCTGGAGGACATTTATTAGATGGTATCACTCACGTTTCGCGCAGTTCTTTTAATTTCTAAAATTTTATTTTTTATATTTCTGTCTGGTTGCGCTTCTCAGGGGCGCAGCTATGATGGCTTTTCCCCCATCAGTCGTGTATACAATGATGATTTTGAAAATGTCTGGCGAGCGGCCCAATTGGCCTTACAAAAATATCCAATGAGAGTAAACAATATTGACAAAGGACTACTTGAAACAGATTGGGTCAAAGGCTACGAAATTTGGGTTCCACCTGTAAAACCAAAGGTTAAAGCTGCTGGAGCAAGATATAAAATCATCTTGAGAGCTATCAAAGGTAAATCCCAAGGCGAGAGCGCTATAAAAGTTTCTTTACAAAAGAAAATTGAAAAGAAACGCGACTTTTTTGCAGAAGTTGAAACTCCTCCCAGTGATGGACTAGAAGAGAGTGCCATCCTATATAGAATAGGTCGCGAAATTCAAATTGATCATGCTCTACAAATGGCTCAAGAAAAAATGAATAATTAATCAAATTTTTTGTTTTTGAAATACTGTAACCAAGCTGTTCTTTTTTCATTCAGCCCTTTATCCATGGCTAACTTTTCACCAGTAATTCTACGCAAAGCTTTTAAAGCATAAGGATGAAGCCTTACATCTCGATCCAATAATATCTTTAAGAATTTCTTTTCTTCACCCTTTATGGCGAATTCAGCTAATACGTCAGCTATGTGTTTTCGAATCCACAGACTCTTTCCGCGATGAAAATTTTGGTTATGATTTAATTTTTCCCATAATCTATCTTGCAATTCAATACCTCGAATTTTTTTAATAGTTTGTACGGCTGAAGTTCTTACCATCAAAGATGAGTCATTCAACATTTTTTCAGCCCACTTAATTGCTGAAGGTCTATCGGCATGACTTATGGCAATCATGGCTGCATTTCTCAAAAACCATTGTTTACTGGAAAAGAGTTTTTCTAAATAAGGTTTAGACTCAACCGGAGACAACTCCCCCATTGTTGTAATTGCACGCCATCTTAATTTTAAATTGAGTTTCTCATTTAATGCGATCTCATGGAGTTTATCAAAAACTTGATGTTGTCCTCTCAAAGTCATTAATCTATTTTTTCTCGGCAGTCTCAAAGCTTCATATAAATTTTTTTGCTCCTGACTTATTGTATTTTTTGGAATTGCAGCGTGAATATTTGTACTCACAAATAGGAAAATAATTATATATACGCGTTTCATAGAGTTTATCCTTTATTGTCGAGCTCTTGTGCTTCACTTGCCATTTTTTCAACATCTAAATCTTGATCCAATGCCGAAACTCCATCACCAGCATCTACTTCAGAAAGGTCACTTATTTCTTCAAGCATTTTATCGGTATTTACGTTTCCTGAAGCTGTGGTTGTTTTTGTCGTTGATTCCTCGTCAGGTACAAACTCTCCAAAAATATCGTCGGCTCCCCCATCTTCCTCAATAACCTGAACCTGAGCACTTTGAGTTTTGACTTCATCGTTTTGACTATTATTATCATCATCGACAGAGGTCGATGATGATAAATCAATTTCATCTCCAATTTGTTTTTCTTCATCTTCAAACTCAGACTCTTCCTCTTTTGTCGCTAAACCCAACTGTTCATTGACTGCTTGTTCAAATTCATTTATCAAATCATCCGTAATAGGATCATCGTTTGCTACAGGTTCAGCTTCAACTTCATTATCACGGCTAGATTCTTCTATTAAATCTTCTTCTATGCCTTCTTCAATGTCTTCAACTACTTCTGGCTCATTATCCGATGCATTACTTACACCTCCAGATTTTAGCTGTTCAATTTCATCTTTTAGACGAGCGTTTTCTTCTTTGTATTTTGATAAGTCGGCAATATCATCTTCAATTATTTCATACTCTGCAAGGCGGGCCTCTAAGTCGTTTATTTTTTCAAGTAACTCAGGGGAAGGCTCTGACGAATTTGATACTTTACCTTCTAGTTCTTTTTTGAGTGTTTCTATTTCAAATTGTTTTTCACTCAGCTGTTCTTTTAATGCTGATAATTCTGCATCATTATTGTTAACATTTCCTGAATCAATATCACCGCCATCATCTACAATTGGAATTGCCACTTCACCATTTTTTTCAGAACTTTCAGTTGATGAATTGAGAACTGACTTTTTGCCTGCGCCAATATTGTCTGCTTGAGCTAAAACTTTTTTAAGCAACTCTTCAATCTCAGCTGCATTGTGCAGACCTTCATTAGCTGTCTTTTTTACAAAAAAGACATTATAAATTAGATACATACCACCAACTGCAAAGCCAGTAACAGCAAGGGCCATAATGATGGTCTCAAGATGATGGAAGAAAAAATCTAAAAATACTTCTGTAAATACTTGCATTCATTAAATATTGTCTCTTAATAAATTCGTTGAGACAAGCCTGGCCAACTGACTAGTTCTAGATTATGGTTATCCATTATGAGTAAATATTATGATTACATTTTAAAGTCTGGAGAAATTGTTACCCGTAAAAATGGAAAATGGCAAAAATCACTTACGGACCTTGGTCTAAAAGATGGAAAAATCACCTGCCTCGGTGACTTAAAAGCTGAAAAGGCTAACAGAACCTTTGACTGTAATGGTTTAACCATCTTACCAGGGCTAATCGATTCTCAAGTGCATTTTCGTGAACCTGGCTTGGAATATAAGGAGGATTTAGAGAGTGGAAGTCGAGGTGCTGTATTAGGTGGAATAACAGCCATCTTTGATATGCCTAATACTAAACCATCTATTACAAATTTAGAGAGTTGGCATAATAAAATTGATAGAGCTAAAAACCGCATGTGGTGTAATTATGCATTTTATGTGGGTGCAACTTTAAATAATATAGAAGAATTACCCATTTTGGAAAAACAACCTACTTGCTGTGGTGTTAAAATATTTATGGGATCATCTACTGGTGACCTTTTAGTTGATCAACTTAGTGGGTTAAAGAAAATTTTATCATCAATTAAAAGGAATGTAGCTGTTCATAGTGAAAATGAACAACGCCTAAAAGAGAGAGCAACGGTGCGAGTTAAAGACTTAGCTTACTCACATACTTTGTGGCGTGATGAGGAGGTAGCTTTTAGCTCCACTCAGGACCTAATTAAATTAGCATTAGAAACAGGTAAAAAAATTCATGTCCTTCACGTAACAACTGAGCAAGAAATGCAACTGCTCAGTAAAAACAAACACATTGCTACTGTGGAGGTTACACCACAACATTTAACTTTTTCCGCTCCTGAAATTTATGACCGCATAGGTACCTACGCCCAAATGAACCCTCCTATTCGCTCAGAGCAACATCGCCAAGCTTTGTGGAAAGCTCTTAATCAAGGTGTTGTTGATGTACTGGGCTCAGACCATGCTCCTCATACACGTGAAGAAAAAGACAAGGGATACCCCCTTTCTCCATCCGGAATGCCTGGTGTACAAACTATAGTGCCAATTATGTTAGATCATGTAAATAAAGGACATTTAAGTTTATTTAGGCTTGTTGAATTATTGGCTGAACGCCCCTCAAAATTATTTAAATTAAAAAATAAAGGTAGCATTCAAATTGGCAATGATGCAGATTTCACTATAGTCGACCTAAAAAGAAAATGGCGTATAGAAAATTCTTGGATGGCAACTAAATGTGGGTGGACGCCCTTTGATGGCTATAAAGTAGTTGGTTACCCAACAGCTACTATGATTGGTGGTCAGTTTATACAAATTGAAAGTCAATTAAATGGTCAACCTAAGGGAAACAGCCTTGAGTTTACAGATATTGATTATTTGTAATGACGCTTTTTAACTATTTTTACAAACTGGTTTTGATAGCTGCTTTTGCCGAGAGTTAAAATAAAAAAGCCAGTAATACCAAAGCCAAGTGTTACTATTAATTCCATATACTTTAGTCTAGCTCTAATATTTAAAAATAGGTGAAAATAATTATATTTGTATCAAATACGTATATTAGTTGTCTCACTTTGAGACCCTGAGACAGTTGAAATCGAAAGACATAGCTTCTTAAAATTATTGATCCTGGCGAGGCTGCAGAAGTAATATCTAAATGATTTATCTTCAGGAAAGTAGAGTTTATAGTCGTTTTAACTTAGCCATGTAAAAACCATCGTTAAATTCACTCTTTGGCGCAAGGCTTTCTTGATTTAATAAGTGCCACTCACCAGAATGTTTTTCTAGAAAAGCTTCTATTTGCTTCTCATTTTCAGAGGGAAGCACACTACAAGTAGCGTAAACCATCTCACCACCTGGCTTAACCATCTGACTATAATTTTCAAGAATGTAGGCTTGGGTTTTTCTTAGGTCATCTAAAGTTTCTTGTTTTACTTTCCACTTTGTATCAGGATTACGTTTTAATACGCCCAATCCGCTACAAGGAACATCTAACAACAACTTATCAGCTTTACTCTGAAGCCTTTTAATAACTTTTTGGCTAGTGATTTCACGACATTCAATAATATCAATACTGTTACGACGGGCTCTCTTACGCAATTCTTTTAGTTTCCATTCATGAATATCAAGAGATAAAATTTTACCTTTATTTTGCATAAGATTAGCCATATGCAAACTTTTGCCTCCAGCTCCGGCACAGGCATCTATCACTTTATCTCCAGGTTGTGGATTTAAAAATTGAGAAATTTTTTGTGACCCGATATCTTGAACTTCGAACATTCCATCTTTAAAAGCTTTTGTTATAAAAACATTTTTTCTTACCTGTAATTTAATTGCCTCTGAATTGGGAATAATCTCAGTTTCAATTTCTTCTTTATATAAGTCTTCTATAAGTTTCTCTTGATTTGTTTTAAGCGAATTAATTCTTAAAAAAACTGGTGCTTGTTCGTTTAATACTT